>JAUNIX010000025.1 GCA_030523275.1 Lachnospiraceae bacterium | reverse complement strand
CCAAATCCATTGATTGCTACTTTTACTGCCATCTTATAATTCCTCCTAAGTCTTTCTTATAAAGATTTTTTCTTGACATTGTTATGTCAAACTTTATATTTATTTTACCCAATTCTGATAAAAAATTCAAGTACCTTTTGAAAATATTGCCATGTATACAATATTCAATATGCAAGATAGTGTTATCTTTTTGTGAAAATAGCTTAATTTTATTTATGAAGTGTTTGTTCATTTTTTACACATTTTGCAATATTATCAGCATGATCGGATATTTTTTCCAAACAATTGACAATATCAAGGAAAATTACGCCACTCTCCACGCGGCACGACTCCCGTGTCAAACGATTGATATGTTTTTCACGAACTTCTTGTTCCATACGGTCTACTTTTTCTTCTGAAGCAATGGCTTTATCTGCCATCTCCATATTATCATCCGTTATCGCCCATATGGCAAGTTCTATTGTTTTACGCACCTGTTGGATCAAATGTTCAAAATCATGATTCGCATTATCGGAAAATTCACCGCCAATACCAGCATTCCGCTCAATAAGATCAGCAATATTTTTCACATAATCGCCAATTCGTTCAATATCGCTAATAATAAAGTGCAAATTATTGATTTCCAGACGCTGTTGTTCCGTAATAGCAAGTGTCAACACCTGCACAAAATATCCCGACAACATGGTTTCCATATCATTAATATAATTTTCTATTGTCTCCACGCGCTCTAAACGTTTTTTACTTGGTTTATCCTTTAACAATTCTTGGCAAACCCGATCATAATTTTTAAGCGTTACTTCTCCCATATGGACAATTTCTTCAATTCCACTGTTGACTGCAAACGTAGGAGTCTCCATAATACGAGGGTCAAGATGTCGCATCATAAGCTCCTCATCATCTAATTCTTCCTCTTCCTCACTACCGTTTTCCCGCACAATTTTCCCTGATAAAGCAACCAATAAGTTAGCAAAAGGAAATAATAAAATTGTATTTGATATATTAAAAACAGTATGGAAGATAGATATTTCTGTGCTATTAATAGATGATGATGCAAAGCTAGGATTCAATGTGAAAATAATAAACATTAAAATACCAAATAAAATTGCTCCCATCACGTTAAACAGTAAATGAATTACAGCTGCTCGTTTTGCGGTCTTATTCGCTCCAACGCTTGATAAAAGTGCTGTCACACAAGTTCCAATATTTTGACCAAGTGTAATAAAAATCGCAGAACGCCAATTTACAATTCCATTCATTGCCAAAGTTTGTAAGATTCCCACAGATGCAGATGAGCTCTGAATAATTGCGGTTACAACAGCTCCGGTAAGAATTCCTAAGATCGGATTTCCTCCAAGCATCGCAAATGCTTTTGTGAATACTGCACTCTCACGATACATACTAATCGAATCAGACATAAAACTTAAACCAATAAATAAAATACCAAAACCAACCGCAATTTGACTAAACTGACGATACTTTTCCTTTTTTGTAAACATCAGTACAAACGAACCCACACCAAGAATGAGTGGTGCAATAAATTCTGGCTTCAAAAAAGCGCTCCACTCACTGGCTGATACAAGCCATGCTGTAATCGTTGTCCCGATATTAGCACCCATAATGACCCCTGCTGCCTGGGTCAGGTTGATAATCTGCGCATTTACAAAACCAACAACCATAACTGTAGTCGCAGATGAACTCTGGATAATCGCAGTTACCAATGCCCCGACTAAAACTCCAAGCAATCGATTATTTGTTAAATATCCAAGCAACTGCTTCATCTTATTTCCGGCAGATTTCTGTAAACCTTCCGCCATCGTATTCATACCATACAAAAACATTCCAAGTCCGCCAATAAAAGCAAATAAATTACCAATATGCTGCATATTCTTTCTTCCTTTCGTTGTTTTCTGTCTTTTGTAAATTTTAACATGTTATGTTTTGCGCAATGTTAATTTCAGGTAAAGTTTACGTTTACACCAAGTGAATTTTCTTTACGAAATCTATTTTGACCGATATAATATATAAAAGAATTATCTCGTTTATTTTCAGATAATCTATCCATTATTTTCTGCAAATCAACGCAAAATATGCTTTATTTTAAATTTAAGGAGGCACTCTTTATGATAAAAACAGACTGTCATTTACATTCATCCTTTTCCAGTGATTCTAAAGCACCGCTAGAATCTATGGTATTATCAGGAATTCAACTTGGTTTAACAAGTATATGTATTACGGAACATTTAGACTATGATTATCCAGACAACGAAGAAGGTTTGGATTTTTTATTAGATTTTGACGCTTACCAAACAGAATTATTGCGCCTGAAAACAAATTATATCGATCAAATTGAATTATTATTTGGAATTGAACTCGGATTACAACCACATTTAGAAGCACGTTATCAAAAAGTTGCTGACTCTTATGCCTTTGATTTTATGATTGGTTCCTCTCATCTAGTCGATGGTATCGATCCTTATGAACCGGAATTTTTTCAGAAATATGGTTCTAGAAAAGGAATGCAGCGCTATTTTGAATCCATTTTAGAAAATATTCAGAACTATAGAAATTTAGATTATCAAGTTTATGGACATTTGGATTATGCGATTCGTTATTGTCCAGAAAAAAATGCTTTTTTTCAATTGAAAGATTATCAGGAAATTATCGATGAAATATTAAAAACTGTAATTAAAAAAGATAAAGGGATTGAGGTAAATACTGCGGGTTTACGACAGGGACTCGGACATCCAAATCCACATTTTGACATTCTGTGTCGTTATCATGAACTTGGTGGAGAAATTCTTACCATTGGTTCAGATGCACACAAACCAGAGGATATGGCTTTCGGTTTTCAAACACTCCCTGATATTTTATTGCATGCAGGATTTGATCATTACACAATTTTCCGTGACCGAAAACCTTATGCCATCCCATTAAAATAATCATTAAAATCATTAAAATATTGGTACGAAAAAAAGAGGCACAGCTGACCTCATCTCCAATTGTTAGATTTATAAATCTAACTTTTGTGTTCGGTTTAACTGCGCCTCTTTTCATATCTACATATATTCCAATAAATCCTTTACTTCATCAATTTCTTTTTGAATTTCTAAATCTTTTTCTACTAATAACAATTCTTTATTATAATAAAAATATTTTTCACATCCAAAACGACTGATATATTTTGCGGTATGGTAATTTGCTGTTAGTTCCGTCACAAACCAAATCAGTTCCTGTCCTTCACCAAACGCCTCCTCCAAGAAAGCAAATGCATACTCCAGCTTTTTACCCGCCGTGTCGATCATCGATTTTCTCAAATTAACCTGATTGGCAAATTCCTCTTTAATACCATCAAATCCTTTTTGCTCCATAACAGGAAGATATTGTTCAAGCTGACTACAAATATGATTCATCAGCCCTTCCTGCTTACTATCCAGTAATTCCATTTCTTTCATTTGCTCCAATTTTGATTTTTGACGTTTCAGGACGATTTCAACACTATTTTCTGTCTGTACTTCTTTTAAACGAGCAAACAATTCTGTCGTGAACACATCCTGATCAAGAGCCTCTTTTATTTCTGATGCAATTTTTGTGATCAATAAGCTGATCATACTAATTTTCTCATCAAATTCTGCTTTTGATAATGTTTGTACCTGAGATTTTTTCATTTTTCCATCGAGAATTTCTTCAATCTGATAGCGATCTTGGTATTTATAATATAAATCTAGATAATTTGCAAAATCTTTGGCAATTCGTTTATGCTGTACATATTGGATCACAACATCTTCTGTCACTTCATAGCCTAATTCTTCATACAAATACATCATTTGTGATAAGTCTTCCCAGCCACGAGCGGTCACAAATTCTTTGCCATCAATCGTTGTCTCAATACAGTAAAAATCTTCTTTTTTTACTTCTAAATAAGAAAGAATGGCAGAATGCAAATTTTTCTCATAGGCATATTCTTTCCAAATTGAAAAATCCTCTTCTACATCAATTTTTTTCACTCGGTCAAGTGTTACAATGTCAAAATCACGTACAGATTTATTATATTCTGGCGGATTTCCCGCTGCCACAATGATCCATCCTTCTGGTACTTTGTGATTCCCAAAGGTTTTCCCCTGTAAAAATTGCAACATTGTCGGTGCCAGAGTTTCAGAAACACAGTTAATCTCATCAATAAAAAGGATTCCTTCTTTACAACCAGTCAACTCCATACGGTCATAAACGGAAGCGATGATCTCGCTCATTGTATACTCCGTAATCGAATATTCTCTACCGCCATATTCCTTTTTTTCAATAAAAGGCAGTCCAATCGCACTCTGTCTCGTATGGTGTGTAATCGTATAAGATACCAAGCCAATCTCACATTCATTTGCAATTTGTTCCATAATCGCCGTTTTTCCAATTCCCGGAGGTCCCATTAAAAGTACCGGTCTTTGTCTTACAGTTGGCATACGGTAATTACCATATGCATCCTTTTGCATGTATGCTTCAATGGTATGTTTTAGTTCTTCTTTTGCCTGTTTTATATTCATTGTAGTCCTCCATTTATGTCAATTCTCTGATGCTTTGCCAAATCATATGGCTCTAAAAACAATTTAATCGCCCATGACGGAACTTTAACATCATGATAATCCTCCTGCATAAAAACAAATGCCGTATCGTAATCTGGGCATTTTTCTGGAAATGTCCCATTCCCGTCCGTAAAATAAATCAAACCTTTTAAATCCTGCAGTTTTTTCTCTTTTTTTAATTGTTCTACATGTGCAAATACTGGTCGAAAGTCAGTACCACCATAACCTTTTACCTCAAATTCTTGCTGATACTGTTCCATTTGTTCTGGATTTGTAATCAAAGTATCATCTCGAATTTGATCATCACATTGTAAAATATGAATATTTACTTTCGAAAAATATTGGTCTGTCTCCGTCAAAATACTATAGGTTTCCTCCAAAAAATTATGAATTAACTCTCCTGAACAAGACATAGATGTATCTATGGCAATCACAAAATCACGAATTTTCTGTGTTTCTCTCCATTCTTGCGGTTCAATAAATGGCATATTTCCATACATCGTAAGACCATACGTATAATAGTTATAATCAAAACTATCAAGATCAATCGCTGCTTCCTCTCGTAATACAGAAAATTTACGAAGAAAATCCGAATATTGATAGCGTTTCCGATTTTCAAGTCTTAATGTTTCTGTTGTTAAATCACCATCTTGTCCGGCTTCATCAGAAAACTGCTGCAATGCCATCTGTACTTTATTACTTATATCTTCCCATTTCTTCTGTCTTTGCTGTAATGGAGGTTGATTTGGCTGTCTGTTCTCTTCTCGCCAAAATGAATGATCATCGACCTCAAATTCGGCCTGAAGTTGTTTAAACTCCTGTTCCGTCATCCTGGTATATAAAAGTGCCTCGTACACTTTTTCTGCAGATAATACCTTTGTCTGTGCCTTAATACCGTCATAAATCCTTGTCCGCTGACTACTGACCGGAAGATGGATCACTTCTTTATTCCACTGATCTAAAATCGATTCTACAACAATATCACAGGCTAAATTCCAATAATCGATCAATCTACCATTTCGATGAAATGGATGTCCAAACAGACAATGCAAAATCATATGGATATAAGCTCGATGAATGTATATAATACCTTTTTCATATGTTTTTATCAAATACTTTTTATTATAAAAAATACAATCTCCATCTGTTCCCAAAAAAGCGGTCGTTTCGTTTGGCATGAATTGAAATGCATAAATTGCATTGTCAAGATGACGCATAGCAAGATGTAATTTGGTTCTTGATGTATTCCATATATTTTGGCATATTTTATTTAATTTGTATTGTAATGATTCCTGCATATATTCCCCTACTTTCTATGCAACTTAAAATACAAATTCCGGCTCTGACTCCGAAAAATGCTGGTTTTGATATTCCATCAAAAATGCAACACACTCAATCTTTCTTTCTTGACTGGCTTGTTCTAAATATTGTTCCATATCTTCTTTTTGAAACAGCTTACACTCTGCTGCCAATCTAAGCCCTTTTTGATTATTTTCTGCAATTTTTTGTAAAATAAAATCCTTTGCATTTGCCTTTAAATACATGATATAAGTATTTTTTTCTTTTTCTCCTAACTGATATGGATATTCTAAACGATAAGTTATCAATTCAAACAATGTTTTTTGTTGTTCTTCTCGTTTTGCGACTGCAAATAAAAAATCATATTCTCCAAAATCTAATTCTGGTTTTCCAACACATCGCTGATATGCATCTCCAGATCCATATACAACTTCATGAAAAACACGAGAATTAATATCAATTTCATAATCATAGTTGTACGATGGAATCAGTATCTTTGCCACCCCATCTGGATAATGAATTTCAAATACAATTTCATGACTTAAATCGGCAACAATGTTTTTCATACAGGAAGTTTTATTTCCGTTTGTATATATTATGACATTTCGAAGTTCATAGCAATTTTTAAATGCCCCATCTTCTATTTGAAATAAATCTCCCGGGACAGTAACCTGTTTTAAATTCCGACAGTTATAAAACGCATGTTTCCCTATCATTTTTACAGTATCGGGAATCATAACCTGCTCTAAATCACGTATTTCGCTGTATTCATAATTGACAATTTCTTTCGTTCCCTTTGGAATTTCTAACTGTTTCATTGTATTTGTTTCCTCGCAATTATTTTTATATCTTGCTGTTTACTATGCAAACGAAAAAACGCGCAATGCGCGTTTTTCCTGCTTTTATATTCTAAAATAATGATAACATTTGTGTCAACTGAGAAATATAATTCGCTGCAATCACACTGGAAATCAAAATTGATGCCAATGCAGTCAGTATCAAAGTCAAAAATGCAATCCAAACACAAGCATTTTTTTTGATTCCTTTGATTCCAGTCATACTGGTAACATACATAATCATTGCCAATATACTTCCAAGACCATAGACAATACAACCAGCAATTGGACTAAGAAAACATAATATAATGGCAATCATCAATACCATGATACTACCAACCAAATAACTGGATAACGCCGGAAAAGCTGCTTTAAACGAAATATGTGCTTTGCCCATTCCTACGTTTAATCCCCAGTTAATCAATAAAAAGATAAATCGCAAAATTAATATCAAAATAAGCGTTTTCATAAAAATCTCAAAATATGGTATATTGACATAATTAGAATAGCTACTTCCCATAGAGTAGCCACCAGAATAACCACCCATCATACTATTGCCCAAACTACTAATGCTATTATATACCATACTCGCAAGGCTATGCATCAAAACGCAGATAAAAATTGCATTTAGAACACTTTCTAACAAACCAAATATCAATCCATTTACAAAATAGACATCATTGACAACACGTTCCATCGACGTAACCGGAGCCTTGAGAATAGTTAAAAACATTTCCCATGGATTCATTGGTTTGCGAATTACTTTTTTTCGAACCACTTTTCTTACTACCTTTTTTTCTGTTACAGTTTCCGTCTGGTCGGAATTTGATTCTAAAGATTGCTCTTTTTCCATTTCCACTTTTGAGGATTCTGTCTCTGATGTATTTTCTTGTACTATATTATTTTCTTTTTCCTCAGCATGCTCTGTTATCTCTTCTGTAACTATTTTTACCTCAGGTTCACATTTGGGACATTTCCCATCAATCAGTGCACTTCCGCACTTCGTACAAAATTTTGCCATTTTATATTTCTCCTCTTAAAACTTTATTTTGTCATCAATTGGAAAATGATACTATTTTCCATTCACCATCATCATATCCCATGACAATACTCTGATAAATTCGTTTATTTGTGTCATATTTATAAATCGCACCGGAATAGGTACCTCGGTACTGATAATTAATTGCCACATTTCCAGATACCGTTACGCGCAATCCAGCATCTTCTGCATTAACATTTGCTTCCCCACTATCTACTCGAATTGTGTATTTTAGAAGACTATATGAATTCTCTGTATAATATTTATAACTATCCACAACCGCATCATATGCATCCTTTGCTATATTTGCATCCGAAAAATATTTTTTGATCGAACTGTAACCTTTTTTTGCATATGCTGCATTGTAAATTTCTTTAACATACGTCTTTGCTGAAACCAACGCTTTTTTTGCTGCCGAGTTCGTATATTTGATCACTGGTACAAAATATTGCTCTGAATCACCTACATATAAGTTTTGATCTGTCTCTTTGATAAATCCACTCTTATCCTGGAAACTAAGCACATGGTCACCAACTAAAACAGATGGAATTTTATATACCTGAACAGTAGAATCATTAGATTCATAATTTGACAAATATTTAGAATCAATTTCTATACCATCTAATTTCATCGTTACTCCAGGTACATATTTAATATACAAATTCTCTTTGCAAATATTACTACTGTCTAAAGACCAGCTAGAAAAAAACAGAAAACGTTTTTTTGCATCTTTTTTTACAGTAAAATACTCTGTTTGACCTGTCGCACCAGTGCTGGTAGAATATGCCATCACCATTCCCTGCGTGATACCATTATTGATCGTTGTAGGCGAATTATTATAATTTACTACTAATCCCTCTTTTGCTGTCTTTTTCTTCATATCATCGACAAAACAATCCTTATTTATAAAATCATTATCCTGGATATCATACAGATCATAAATTTTTTCCCAATCACCTGTTTTTCTCGCTTCTCCATATTTTTTCATAACTTTACTAGGATTAGCATAGGAAGAACCTACTAAAATAAAAGCAACCAATAGAACAACAAAAACAATTGATTCAGCAGCAATAATACCTAATTTTGTTTTTTCTGCTTTTGTATATTGCTTTTTGGGTTTCCTTTTCTTTTTTTCTTTGACCGGTTCCTCAATATACTCTACTACTTCTTCATCGTCTGATGCTTCTTCATCTGTGATTATTTCTATATCCTGATCCACATCGATATCTACAATCCTGTTTCCACATTCTCCACAGAACTTTGCATCATTCTCTAGTTTCGCTCCACAATTTGGACAAAACATATTCAAATCCTCCTTTCCTATTTTTACTCTAATGACTGAATCGTTTCAATATTCTTTTTCTCATATCGATTGAATTCTGATTCAACAGAACTCATCGATGAATTATTTCCATGATACCAATCTTTATCTTCAAAATATGCTTTCATTGTTTTATTTTTTTGGAAAATATATCCATGTTTTGCATAGATTTCATTTCTGGCAATTGCTAACTGATTCTTTGTCAAACCTGATAATTCAGATTTTGTATAATATTTAGAAGCACTATATGGAAGAACATAATCGTCTTTCTTGTCATATTCGATTTTTTCTGTCGATACCTTTTCTGTTGTTGTCGTTGTTTCTTCATCCTGAAGTTTTCCTGAAGTCTCTTCCTTTTCATCATCTGTCACTTTATCTGAATCACCTTCATTTACGGTCGTAGCCGTTTTAGAAACATCTTCTGTCGTTGATTTTGTTGAAATATTTTGTTCTGAATTTTTACCTTCCTGAATAAAACCAATTACAAACAACAAAATCATAATAAGAATCGCAACTGCTAATCCAATAATAATTTTATTTAATGTCTTTTCTCTCATATCATTCTATCTCCTCAAAATATTGATCCACTCCATCTGCAATGCCTTCTGCTAATTGCGTCTGATATACATCATCCCCTAACTTCTGATCCTCATCTGGATTTGACATAAATCCCATTTCGATAATGCTTACCGGGATCTCACTCCAGTTAATTCCTGACATCGTTGACGTTCGAATCATCGATAACTGTTTTGCCCCAGTTTTTTCACAAAGATTTTTGAGAACAATCTCAGATAACTCACTGCTCGCTTTCTTCATTTTCTCACTACAATATGGATTTTTGCTGTCAGGACATAAAGCAAGAGCCCCATTGGTAGAAGAATCCTCTGCACTATTACAATGAATCCGTAAAAAAATATCCGCTTGCGCATTATTGGCTATTTCTGCCCGTTCACGATTACTGATATCGACATCATTTGATTCCCGGATCATCAACACTTCATATCCCCGATTTTCAAGTATATCTCGTAACTTTTTGGAAACTTCAAGATTAATCACATACTCTGGATTGCCAGTTTTTATTCCCTGAGTTCCCGATGCCACTTTCATCTTTTGCTCAGATGCACCCGGACCGATTGGCTCGGTATCACTGTTTTGATGCTCTTGATGTCCGGCATCAATCGCAACCAAATATTTTTCTTTTGCTGTCTCTGTAGTTATCTCTGTTTGTGTATTTTTCTTTTTTTCGGTTGTAGCCACTTTTGTTTCTTCCTTTTGCAGACTCTGCTCTGACTTTTTTACAGAACATCCCATAAATAAAAAAATAACGCCGATTACCAACAAAAACCATACGATTCTTTTCATTCATTTCTCCCTTTTTTCTAAAATTTCTATTAATATTCTAACATATCTTTAAAGTGAAACAAAGAACTTTCCAAAAAACTTTCAAAGATGACTTGTTTACAAATTAGTACAAGAAATATGGGTAAATTTATTGATTTTTATCACCAATATGTTAAAATATTAACCAAGTAGAAATTTATTTTAAAGTATGAATGTGGGAGGAAACTATGTTATCAAACGACGCTACAATTTTTCAAGTAAAGCACGAAATGATGAAGACAGTTGCTAAATACGCTTTTGAAGGTGTATATGAGCAAAAAAGAGATCAGATTCCTTACGAATTATCCCCTGGTCCAAATGCTTCTTTCCGTTGCTGTGTATATCGCGAACGTGAAGTTCTCCGTGAACGTATTATCTTAGCAGAAGGTGGAACTCTTCATGAAGGCGATCACAACATGATTCAGGTTATTCCAGCTGCCTGTCATGGATGTCCAATTACAAGATTTAGTGTAACTGACAACTGTCAGAAATGTATGCAGAAAGCTTGTCAGAATGCATGTAAATTTGGTGCAATTAATATGGGAAGCAGAAAAGCAGAAATTGATCCAGACAAATGTAAAGAATGCGGACAGTGTGCAAAGGCTTGTCCTTACAATGCAATTGCTGATCTGGTTCGTCCATGTAAAAAAGCTTGTCCTGTAGATGCTATTCAAATGGAAGAAGAATCTGGAATTGTTAAAATCGACGAGAATAAATGTATTCAGTGTGGTGCCTGCATCCACAGTTGTCCATTCGGTGCTATTGGTTCTCGTGCCGGAATCACAAAAGTTATCGATGCAATCAAATCTGGCAAACGTGTTGTTGCATTAGTTGCGCCAGCTGCTGAAGGTCAATTTGGAAAAGGTGTCACTATGACAAGTTGGAGAACAGCTCTTAAGAAAATTGGCTTTGACGATATGGTTGAAGTTGCATTAGGTGGTGACTTAACTGCTCAGGCGGAAGCTGCAGAATGGGCAGAAGCTTATAAAGAAGGAAAGAAAATGACAACTTCTTGTTGTCCAGCATTCGTTAATATGGTTCGCAAACATTTCCCAACTTTAGCTGACAATATTTCCACATCTGTTTCACCAATGTGCGGAGTTTCTAGAATGTTGAAAGCAGATGATCCGGATGTCGTAACAGTATTTATTGGACCATGTGTTGCTAAGAAGAGCGAAATGCAGGATCAGAAAATCGAAGGTAATGTTGACTTTGTTATGGTATTTAGCGAAGTACTTCCAATGTTAGAAGCAAAAGGTGTAAAATTAGAACCAGAAGAATATGACATGCAACAGGCTTCCATCTTTGGTAAGCATTTTGCACATAGCCATGGAGTTACAGATGCCGTTGTTCAGTCTTTAAAAGAAACAGGAGAATGTACCGATATCAAAGTAGAAGTATGTAATGGAGCTGCAGAATGTAAGAAAGCACTGATGATGATGAAAGCTGGAAGATTCAAAGGCGACTTCATTGAAGGTATGGCTTGTCCTGGTGGATGTATTGCTGGACCATGTGCACAAAAAACAATTCCTCAGTTTAAGAAAGACCGTCAGGAATGCTTAAGCAAGACAGAAGATATTACAATCGGAGATAGCATTAAAAAACATATCGGAGAAGAATTGAACTTCTCAATGCATCGCCACTAAAAATATCAATTACATAAAAAGAGCATACGGGAAGCTGATTTTTTGCAGCTTCCCGTAATAGCTCTTTTTTATTTTATAAGAAATTGCATTTCAATTCCAATGTAATAAAAATCCTTCCTTGCAGAATTGCATTTCGACAACAAAGAAAACTGGCACAAAAGTGACTCGCCAAAAGAGGAAAATCTCTGAAACCAAGATTTTTTCTTATATTCTAAATTTTTTTTAATGTGAACATACTTTTTTCACAATTTCTTGTTATTATATAGCTGTAGCATTACTAAAGCTATTAACTTTTTCATTATTTTCTCTCGGCCGGGTTTTTTACTCGGCCATTTTCATGTTACAAACATCGATATTTAGTATTGCAATGTACTCCCGTGCAGTGTCAAAAATATTTTATCGAAAATTAAATAAAAACACAAATTTTATATTTCAGCATATTTTATAGTAATCTTTTCATATTTTAGGCAGGATTTTATGCTTATTCACGTTGTAAAACCAGGAGAAACTGTAGATTCTATTGCAAATCAATATCAAACACCCATTGATTCCATTTTATTTAATAATCAAATCCCGTACCCCTATGCATTAGCAGTTGGTGAAGCACTTATCATATCAACTGATTCTGAAAATTTGGACATTCATCCTTCCATTTATTCAGGTGGCTATGCTTATCCTTTTATCAGTCGCTGGGTTTTAACACAGACTTTACCATATCTGACTGATCTTTATATTTTTTCCTATGGCTTTACAACAGATGGTCATTTGCTTCCACCTATCCTTGATGATACATGGATGATCGAACTTGCTAAAGCATATCAAACATCTCCTATTTTAACTTTGACTCCTTTCGGTCCCGACGGACAATTTAGCAACTATCTGATTACGAGAGTCATAAATCATCCTGAAGCAATGACTTTATTGCGAGAAGAAATTATTGAACAAATGAATACTAGAGGTTTTGCTGGTCTTGATATTGATTTTGAATATATTCTTGCTGAAGACAAGGAGGCATTTGTAAATTTTGTTTCTTACATGAAAGAGGGGTTAGAACCATATGGCTATCTAGTTTCTGTTGCTTTGGCTCCAAAAACATCTGAAAATCAAAAAGGACTTCTTTATGAAGGAAAAGACTATCGCAGACTTGGCGAAGTTGCTGATTATGTACTACTTATGACCTATGAATGGGGATATACGTATGAACATACAGGGTGTGAAGTGATACTAAGGGATAAGAAAAGCGTGCCGAATGGCACGCTTAATCAGTTACCAACCAAATGGTTACATATACAATCATAAATTTCCTCTATGTATATTTTTATTTTTAATAATACTTCCGTTTGTTGCTCTCCAGTATAACTATGCCCTGTATTAGAAGATAAATAATCTTCAAAGTCTTGGACCTTTTTTTGCATTTTCTCATAAAATTCTGGTTCCTTATAGCAATAATAATAAGAATCTTGTTGAATAGCCTTCAGTACATCAATCATTTTTTGCGTCCCTGATAGTTTTCCCTGTACAAATGCAATATATCTTCTAGCATTTGGAATATTCTTTATCAAATGTTCTTTATATATATCAGAAAAATATTCAGCCTCAAGATTAATTGTGTTTAATTTTTTATCCTGTTGTTTCTGAGAAACAAAAGTAATTACTGAAACAACAATAGCTATAATAGAAACCACTATAGCGATAATATCTAAATCCATTTACTACTCCTAAATCAAATTATCAATTATAAGTTTCTTAAAATCTCTTCCATTATCTACAACAGTTACTCTTTCTTCGATTCCTTCAAGTCCAAGTTTATCTTTGAATTCTAAAAAGAAACCTTGAATAAAGGATGTTGCTAATGATCTTATATTATCTGGAAATACAAGAGTTATATCCTGATTATAATCAACTTTTCCTTTGATTTGTTTTTCAAATTCTGAAATTCCATAATCTCGTCCTGCTAACATAATTGCTGTTTTATCAAACTCCAAATTAAATGTGTTCATTCTTTAATCCTCCTTTTTCATTACAAGATTTAAATTATATGCTGTACCAGGAATATATAGTTTTGATGATATAAGTAATGAAAGATCTGGCACATTCGCAAAATAATCATTTTGCGAATTAAATCCAATCCATCCATCATGATATTCAAGATAGTCTTGATCAAATCTTATTCCTCTATTACCACTGATCACATAACAATGGTGTGCATCTGCACGTTTTTCAAGTGATTCAATAGTTTTAGTTAATCCGGTTCCACCAGTAGAGGCAATAATATCCCTTCCAGATATTTTATTTTGAAAAGCTGTTATATTAAAAAAATCCTCTTCGCCATACTCTTCATTAAAAAACTTTTTATGGTATTCATATGCATCCTGAACTTTTTTATACCTTCCATCTAAATTTTTTTCTCTACTAAATAAACTTTTTAATTGTGTTCCTAATAATACTTCTGAAAAATTAACAATAGCAATGTTTATTCCATAATATGAAGTATTAGATTTCTCTCCTTTTTTAGAATACTTTGAAGGGGTAACATCAATGTCTATAATACAGTCTGAATTAGTATGTTCTTTTACATTGCCGGCCAATTCAGCAACTAATGATACAACTTCATAAACCGCTTTTTCAGAGACTTTAAAGACATTAAAAAAACTTACAATCTCAGAGGCTACATCCGTAATAATAGAAGAATCTGCTGACTCCTGAGCTGGTATAATTCTCCTATAGTGATTTTTAAATAAGTCTCTTTTGTATTTCTTTTTAAATCTTTCAATATTATTTTTTGAACCATCATGCAGTAGTAACATAACTGACGAATTAATTCCTTCAGAAGTAATATAACTTCCGTCTTTTAACTCCACTTTCAAATCTCTTCTACATTCTGTTATTATGTAATTGCATAAAGCTTCAAGAAATACTATCGTTAGTTTGTCTACTATTTTTACTTTTTTTAAATTTAAAGTAATTGGTATTTTGATATAGCTATAACGCAACTCAATTTCATTAACAGCACCTACTAATTCGTGCATATAATCCAAACCAATTTTTTCTTCATTGACTTGTATGTGTATTCTGCTACCATATAATTTGAATCGAATTCTTGATCTCTTTTTATTCTTTTCAAATAATAATTTTTCTTCCATGAATCTCCCCCTTCTACCCCTATTTTAATAATACCCCTATTTTAAGTAGGATTCAATACATTTTTTCAATTTATACCTTTGTTCATGCAACCACTTGACATCCAAATATTACACATTTACAGGTTAATAATCATCCTAATTTTCACTCTAGTTTTTATCCATTCTTTCGTCTAATCTACATAATAAAGTTATCTTTCTCATTCTGTTATATATGTTACATCATTCATCTGCAATTCTCTTGATAATTATTATCTATTTTCTTATAACATATAATACAACATATAAAATTAGTTATAACAATAAAAATCGTGGTTACTATCTTATGAAATTAAAAAAAATAAAAACCTCTGTTTGTGATATAATGTAAATCGAAGGATAATATTGTAAAACAATCTAACGGGAGATATTGCAAATGAAAAAAATTACTACCATATCCATGATTATATGTATAATAAATTTTTACATTTTTTCAATCAGTGCATCAAGCAATAATCTTCCAGCAAATACTATAAAATTTAACAGCAATTCTTATAAATTTTATAATGAAACATTGAATTGGCATGAAGCAAAAGAAAAATGTGAAGAGTTAGGTGGACATCTAGCAACTATCTCTTCTGAAGAAGAAAACCACTTTTTAAAATCTAATATCCCAGATAATGATGTTTCATTTTTTTGGATTGGAGGTACCGACGAAAAAGAAGAGGGAAATTGGAAATGGGTAACTGGCGAAGCATTTAATTTCACTTGTTGGTCAGAAAACAGTCCTAACAATAATTGGGATAGTGAAAACTATTTAGGCTTTATATCAAAAAGACAAAATTATGATGGTTTTTCAACGCCTCTTGGATCATGGAATGACTTTTGTATATCAACAACTGAGAATAGCGGTTTTATTTGTGAGTGGGAAAACAGCACCATTTCTGATAATAATAAAAATGATAAACAATTCAACATTAATATCACAATTTTTGACATCAGTATTCTAGGATTAGGGGGAATCAGCATACTAGGTGGAATTACTATCTTTTCTAAAAATATTACAAAAAGAAAATAGAAGTTAATTTTAAAAAGTTAAATAATCGCTCTATTTTTTGCATGAAAAACACATTTCTTTCACAAATATATAGTATGATACAAACATAGCATTACAAAAGCTATTAACTTTTTCATTATTTTCTCTTTTGGCTGGCATATCACTCCCCATGCTGGCCACTTTTTATGTAAAAAGAAAAAGCCGGGATTTCTCCCAGCAACCGATTTTAATGCATTAAGCATAGAGCAGGAAACTGCTCTATTTTTTTATTTAGATTTAAAACATTTTTCTATATATGTTATTAATTTCTATATTTATCCATAAAACAAAATACCCATTAAACAAATATAAAACTACTCATGCTTATATTCATTCAATAGGTATTTTTTTGTTTTTAAAAATTCCCTTGAAGCGGGCTACTTCATTTCTACTATGTTGTGTATATATTACATTTAAACAAGGAGAAGTGTGTCAATGCCCTTGAAGCGGGCTTCTCCATTTCTACTAACATAAAGTAGGAGGATAACTAATGGCAGAATTAATGTGTCAATGCCCTTGAAGCGGGCTTCTCCATTTCTACCCTCGACTCTGGAAACCCTGATTCTAGGCGGGTTTGCAAGACCATTTTTGAAGGTAATTCACAGAATATTCTGAAAATTAGCTTTTTTCGGTCATTTTTTGGGCTTTTTGGGGCTTTTTTGATTTTCTTCCTCTTATATGTATATATTACTATCGATTTTCATGACTGTCAAATACAGCATTAAAAAAGCCGGGATTTCTCCCGGCTATGGATTATACCTTTTTCAGTTTTCCTTTCTTGGCCAATTCGATAAGCGCAAGATTCTGCTTTGCAGTTCCTGAATAATTGGAATAACCGTTTTTCTTTGCCACTGCTTTTCGCTTACCAAAGCTTCCACGGTATTTTTCCGGCACACCAACTGCTTTAAAAATGGTGTCGATCTTGCTGGATGTTCCAGTATATTTTTTGTAATAAGACGTTGTCGTAGAAATTGGCTTTTTCTTTTCCTGACTAAGTGGTGTCATAAACCATTTAAGATCTTTGCAATTACGATTCATAACTTTATTCAAGTCGATTGCTCCACTTAATCCACCGACCTTAGCAACTGATGTATACTGATGTAACTCACAAGTGCTGTGACAAGGGTATTTAGCTGATGTATCTTTCCCGTTGTTTGCTCCATATCTGGCTTCCCAATATGCCGTGTTTTTGCCTCTTTTTGCAATAACACTTTTGTACTTGCTGTACTGCGTATACATGGAATACCACATACATTTATATCCTTGTTTTTCGATGTACTGCAAAGCTTTGTATGCATTTGTGGCTGTATTGTTTGTCTCGACATCAACGATATAACCAACAAAGTATTTACTGTTCTTAATCAACGGCTTCACTGTTTTAACAAAAAATTCTGCTTGTTTTAATTCATTGCCTTTTTTTAGGTAAACATAGAGCCAAAAAGGAATTTTATTTTTCTCACACCCGCTGACAAAAGATTTCAGGGTGCTGTCAACGAACGATGTCCCTTCCGTTGCCTTAGAAATTAAAAAATAACAGTTCGCTTTCGCTTTGCTCCAACTCGTTACAGGCTTCCAGTGCGAAATATCTGCAATCACTTTAGACATATCTATTCACCTTCTCTTTCAACTCTTGTATCTTCTTTCAGCTCATCTTTGAAGCGGTCAGCTTCAATCGCATATGCTGTAAAGCTGTTATTCTTCCACCATGCCGCTAAAGCTGATGCTGTCGTAAACAGAAAGCTGACAACATTCGATACCGTATCATCATCAATAGGCAATGGCGATTTTCCAGCCAATGCCAGTGCATTATTTGCAATCGCTAACACCAATACGGACGTTCTTACTACTGTTCCCTTGCTTACTTTAATATCTTTTCTCATAACAGATTCCTCCTTAAATCAAATTTCCAATAATAATGCCAACAAGTCCGCTGGCAAACGCGGTGATCACCGCACCTTTTACTTTGTTCCATGTATCTGCTGGCTCTTTTTCAAGCACCTCAACTTTGTCTTTTAAGGTATCAAGGTTTTCATTCATCGTTGTCATTTTTTCACACATAACAACTAAAGATTTCGACATCGTATGGATTTCCGCTGATGTCTTTTCCAGTTCCTCAATCCTTCGATTCTGTCTGTGGTCCTCCTCTTCGAGCCTTTTGCAGAATTCCTCATGTTCTGCTCTTGTAATGTAATCTTCCATAAATTTCTCCAAAAGAAAAAGAGCCAAAGGCTCTGGTCAATAGTTGCATTTTATTCTTTTAACATAAATTCTAGTGTCATAAAATCTTTCGGCGTTACCGTATCATAACGTTCACTTTCATCACACTTATCTAACTCTCCAACCGCAATCAAGCGGATATTTACCTCGATCTCTTCTTCCAGCACATCATTATATTCTTTGCTAAAAAGTTCCCTGTTTTCATCCGAAAAAACATAAATCCCATCTCTTGTGATGTATTCACCATTTTCATCCTGCTCCGCATACGTTTCGCAAAGTTTTACCCTCTGCTGATCCAAGTCCTTATATTCCATTTCCAGTACTTTTTGATTTTTCATGACTGCATAACTTACTTTTGCCGGTAGTCTTTTCTCTGAAAGTTCCATAAGCCCGGATAAATATCCTGCCACTTCTTTTAATTTGATCTTCATGATTCTGTTACCTCCTGTTTTTCTGCTTCGGCGATCATCTCATCCTGTGCTTCATAAACTGCATCTTCAAACTGTGCTTCATCTGCACGACATTTTGCACGGTTTGCTTTGTACAGTTCTTTGTTGATCTGCCAGCTTGAAAATGTGATATTTTCTGGATCATCTGATTTAAATCTTGCACTGAATCCGACTACTTCTACATCATCAATTACACTTCTTCCTGTGAAAGAAATTTCTTTTTCCATCTTTAACATAGTTTTACCTCCATTGAAAAAAACACCAGCTATGATCACATAGCCAGTGTCTGTTTTGATTTTTTGTTTTCTTTTTCTAAAGTTGCGATCCTCATAAATGCCTGTTCCAGCATATATGTTAAATCCTCTATTCGAGCATTATTTGAAGAAAGAATATTTTCTACCTCAAACAGCTCTTTTCTCGTCTTTTGGAGCATATGGGTATTTAACGGGGTTAATTCACTATAGCATAGACCGTAGGAATCTGTTTCTGGATCATATTCAAAATATCCATACTCTTCCTGTTTGATCCCGTATTTTTCCATGACCGCTCCGACTTCCTGCGAGATCATACCACCATGCGATTTTCCGCGTTCTGCCTTCAATTCGTACAGACAAGGTCTGAAGCTTTCATCATCAAACATTTTTTCATATCGTTCATCAAATCTTCGAATATTGTCTTTTACTCTGATATCCGATGAAGTCCATAAAGAATTCTGAGAATAAAAACGATAAAAATATTTATCAGTAGAACCAATAAGTCCTTTTCCTTTGGTAGGCGTTGCAAGTCTGACACCATATGTTGGAGAATTTTCATAGTATTCGATCTGTAGATAACTCGTCGTTGTTCCATCACCGACAATAAAACGATCGTATCCATTTACAGCATAAATATTGGTATTTCCTTCCCTTGCACTTCCAGTATTTGAATGGCCTACAGTAACATTATTGCTACTACTTAGACTCATTAATTGATAATATTCAAAACCAGTGCCACGTCCTAATAATTGCCTGCTATTTGTCGAAAGTATGATATCACCATCAGTTACATACAACCCTTTTTTAGTAATATCAAAAGGTGTTCCTCCTACATACATATTAAAGGGAACGTCTACATTTCCATACAATTCAATTTCTTTATCAGATGAATCTAAATATAGAGGGCCTGTCGAACTAATACTAATGTTATTTCCAGTCATTCCATCCTCATCTACTGTTAAACTGCAATTGTAAGGGTCTAACCACTCAAAGGATATACCTGTTGGACGTAAGTGACATTTTACAGTGTCACTATTAACATATAACTCTGATTCACCTATAGAAAACCCTCCAATTGTACCACTAGTGGCAGTTATATCACCGGTAAATGTTCCGTTTTTAGCGGTCAACGTTCCATCAGCGGATAGTTTAAAATTATCCGAATTTACAACAAATCGGTTACCAGTCAATGTGATCACATCGGCACTTGCATTGATCTCCGAGATCAAAGTATCTTTATTTACCTTTAATTCCAGAGATGCTTTTACTGATTTTATCTGATTATCAAAATCGGTCTTTGTCGTATATGTTCCCTCTACCGTGGTGAGAATACTGTCGGCTCTTTGATTTATTGCGCTGTTCATCTGTTGTGTAGTAGAATAATTGGCAAACTTTCCATCCACTTCCTGTACACTGCTCTTTGTTGCATATGTACTGCTTACGGATAGATTGATTTCGTCCTTTGCCGCAGTGATGGCACTGTTCATCTGAGTAGTAGTGCTATACGACGCAAACTTATTATCTACTGCTGTAATAGACGCATTTGTATCCTCAGGCGCTGGCGTCCAGTCAGTTGCTTTATTACCCTTTTCAAGTTTAATATCTGTAAGATAAATTTCAGAATCATTATACGGACCGATCATTAATCTGAAATATTTCTTGGATCCAACATCGGTACCTTCTATAGATATTATGATTTTCGAAGGGGTACCAGGATCAACGGACAATGTTTTTCTGATTTGCGGATCGTTATTCCCATCACCATATCTATGAAGCATGACGAGCAGTTGGTCACTCTCTTTTACACCATAAACCATCATACTCAAGACATACTCTGTATTTGGAACTAAAATAATATATTCCTGTCTATATCCTTGGAATGGCGTATTACTATGGCCTATCATATGAAGCCAATTTTTCCCTTCTAAGGTTATACATTCACTTAATTCAGGAGCTACGCTCCATTCATCCCATTCTTTTGTACCAAAGCGAAAATCACTGTTTAAAATAATATTTCTTCCGCCAATCTCAATGCTCTGTACCGCTGTATCAATATCCGTCTGCTCGACCTTTAAGGCAATCTGCCCTTTCATCACAGAGATTTCCTGATTTGTGGTGCTTAGCGATTCATTGACTGTCGTTATCTGTGAATTTGTATAAGTCTTAGCGTTTGCTAAGGCATCATTCGCTTTCTTTGTAGCATCGGATGCTGCCGTATTGACCGCTTCACTCTTAGCAGTATTAATTGCTCCTGTTACCGTCGTTTTGTAACTGTTAAAGTCGTTGGTCGATACTTTAAGATCGATTTTATCCGATGCTACCTTTATTGCAGCTTCCATCTCTGCTTTTGTTGAATATCCTGACAAGTAATCTGCAACCTCTTCCTTTGTTGCTGCAAGTTCAATTGCTTCCGCATTTTGATCAATTTGGGTATTCATTGTTGTTACGGTATTGGCAAGATTTCCAACTGCTTTATTAGCTTCATCGGCAGTTTTTTGTGCATTATCTGCGGCCGTTTTGGCGGTTGTTGCATTTGCGTTTGCAATGTCTGCTACACTCTGAGCAGTTGCAGCGTTTTCCTGTGCTTTGTTAGCAGTATCCTGTGCCTTGCTTGCGGCATTCTTAGCATTGGTTGCATCTTCATTAGCTTTATCCGCTGCCTTTTGGGCAGTATCAACAGCTTCTTGTGCCACTGCTATTTCTTCTTCTGTGACGCCAACCCTATTCGTTATAGATTCTAAATTAGCTTTTGCTTCATCAAGATCTACTTGAGCTGCATCTGCAACAGTCTGAGCGTTTTCCGCTGCTGTCTTTGCTGTATTAGCTGCAGTTTGAGCTTTCGTAGCCTCCTCCCTAGCATTCTGAGCTGCGAGATTAGCGATATCAGCTGCACTTTGTGCGTCAGATGCTGCTTTCACTGCATTGTCTGCTTTGCTCTGTGCACTATTTGCTGCTACATTAGCTTCCTCCGCTTTCTTTTGTGCATTCAATGCATCAATTTTTACTTCTTCTACCGCACTAGCAGTACTGGTAATGTTTGTAGCATTTTGAGTTACTTGCGTCTGTAAGTTTTCCTGGACCGCTGTAAGATCTGTTTTCTTTGCATAATCGATCGACATTATAGATTTAATTTCAGCTGCACTTTTATTAATCTCTGCTTTTAATGAAACTTCCATTTCTGCTGTATCCGTTTTCTTGGTATAATCAGTTTCCATGGTTTCATTAACAACCTTAATCTGATCCTGCAACTCTGTTCGTATGGATACTGCATCTTTTCTAATATCAGATACCTCTACATTAATCTTTTCCACATCAGACAATGCTTCATCTGCTGCAGTTTTTGCGTTACTAGCAAGATTCTGTGCAAGAGATGCATCTTCTTTTGCTGTATTTGCAAGATTTTTGGCATTGGTTGCTTCCTCGGATGCGATTCTGGCATTTTCATCGGCAGATTCTGCTGCGATTCTGGCATTTTGTGCTTCCTGCGCCGCTGTATCAGCATTCCTTATAGCTTCATAAGAAGCCTCATTGGCATGATTCATCGTTTTTTCTAAAACCGGATCAGTAAACGTCACCGTCTTGTCAGACCAAGTCACTTTCTTACGCTTCCAAATATATTTTCCTGATTCCCAATCTGGTATTTCTTCGGACCAGTTTCCACCAATACATTCCTCATACGATCCGGATAAATAGTACTGATCAACAGATGAAATTTCACTGATGCCATTATTTCCATCCTGACCAACTATCTTTGACCACTTATAGATTGCCGGATCAGAAAGATCTGGCTCTTCTTCCAATCGATTGTAGGCGACACCCATATAGTGTTTCCCTTCAGGATTAAGTGTAATTCCCATTCCGGATTCGTTATCTGCATAGGCAAACCAGGTATATAAGGTACGACTTTTTGCGATCTGAGCAAACTGTGTCGCTAGCTCTTCAACTCTCTGACTAATCCCACTATCTTTTATCAAATACTCGCCAAGAGTGGCAGTTCTGGTGTTCTCAGTTATCTTTGTTTCAAGTTTTAATATCCTTGCTGATAAATACAACTCGCCTTCATCATCAACAATATTA
Organism: Lachnospiraceae bacterium; assembly: GCA_030523275.1. Lineage (GTDB taxonomy): Bacteria > Bacillota > Clostridia > Lachnospirales > Lachnospiraceae > Fimousia. Next base: position 23,541 of record JAUNIX010000025.1, on the reverse strand, counting down.
ACCTGATCACCAATTTTTACATTATCGGGCAGTTTTGTAATATCCACTTCATAATTTACTTCAATATCACATACTTTTTTTAATTCAGAAAGAGCCTGTTTAAAAAGCTCCTCCTGACTTTCCGTATCGTAATTGAAAGTCCTTACTATGTGACCGTCTGTACTCTCATTTGTATATCGTCCCCACTTCTCTACAGCTTTTCTCGACCTTAGATAATGTCCATCTACATAAAAATCACCATCATCATACTTATATCCTTCTAATGTAACAAGAAAATCTGTCCCATCCTGTGCAGAACCAGTACATAAAAAAGAAGTAGCAAGATTTGCTACCGATTTCTTCGTTATGATACGAGCAATATCTCTATTTAATCGTAACTGAATGCCTGTGTCTTTACCTCGTTTTTGAAAGATATTCACATATTTATGCGTAACGGAAAGACCCACTATATCAAAACTAAAGGATATTTCATAATTACCAAACTGTGTAGCAATATCCAATAATCTTTCCGTTACTGTTGACTCATCACTCCATGCAAAGCGCTTTTTCGTATCATCTGATTCATTTATTCCAATTTCAAACCCAGAATTTGCAATATATTTATTAACATAATATGTTAGATCATATTCTTTATCAGCCGAATACTCAAATGCAATCTCATTTAAGAGGTCAAGTCCTGCATCTTCCGCATAGATATAAATATCTCTGCTTTCTGTATCAATCTCCACATCAATAATGGTATAAAACTCATTATCATCTCCATCACTCCGAAGAACATAATTACCTACTTCCGTGCATTCTTCCGCTTTTTTTCTCGTACTTTTTGTGAATGGTATCCGACAGCAAAATGTAGCAATACCTGTTTCGATTTCTTCCGTTTTGATATCTTCTTTGATAATCGGACCTTTGGGAAGGTTGGTAGATGCCTGGCCAAGTATCTCCATCTGTCTATTAGCAAAATATACAATCATAAGAAAACCTCCCTATACCGTAGTTTAAACTTAGGTGCATATTCGCTTGATACCCAATCAGAATAACTAGTCCCAATCTGATTCATCCCTGGTTTTAAGTAAAACTCCTCCCAGTCATTCCCCACTGCTCCAAGATCTGGTCGATCAAGATTATTTAATTTTACACTTCCGGAATCACAGTCTAATATCAGAACATCATTTACATTAAATTTATTTTGCACATCATGCCACTCTGTTGTAATCGTCTCAATTTTTTCGGTCACAGTTTTCTTATAATCTTTTACCATCTTCATTCTATAGAGCCCGTTATACTCTAAAGTTTTCGATTTACCTTTTCCAGAAAACATAACTGTCACCTTGTTTACAGTTTTTGTCTTTACAGCTCCCACTGTAAATGTTTTTTTGATTCCACCAATATTAAATGTAATCTTACTTCCCTTCTTTGTAATGCTGGAGGACTTCACAGTATTGATTGCTGTAATTTTTTTCTTTTTATCCGCATTCCGATTAGCTCCAAAATATTTGTTATGATAAGACAGATCAAATGTCTTTTCCAATTGAATCTTACCATTAACAATCATGCGATAAGTACCTTTTGTCCCATCTGTTCCTTTAAAAATATCAACACCAGCAATAATATTTCCACTAGAATCTGACAAAATCATCTGAAATCCACCGCGCTGTTTTTTATCAGCCTTCGCGCTCCCAACACACATCTTCTGACTATAGGTAAATTCAAAATCAGTTGCCGTTTCGCTAAATGTATATGTAGCGGTAGGACCATGATATTTATCACCAGTTCCAATTCCAGATGCTGTAAGATAATATGTACCTTCATCAGTAGATGCTTTTGAATGCTTTACTCCAAGACTTCCCGTTTTAACAGGCGTTTTATGTACAACCCCACTATTTACCGCATATTTAGATTTTACAGAATTCCACCCATTTGATTTTTTGAATGAATGATTTAACAATACCTTCGTTGTCGGTACCAGATAGGTATTTGTCGAAGTATTTACCACTTCGATTTCTTCTTCAGATAATTCATCTGGGTTGCCAAACTGCAAGATCTTTTCATCGTCATTAAAAAATGCGACATACCCACAGCGTCCATTGTCGTGTTCTACACCACTTTCATCTTCAAAAAAATCCACTTCCATAGTTGGGAATGCCCGATAAGTACCTTTATAATCAATGGCAAATGTAGCTCCGTCATCAAGACTTGGCTCAACTTCATATTCCTCTACTGAATATTTGAATGGATCCGCACAAAAGAACTCTATCTCACCAATAACTGAATTTCTTCCAGATTCTACTTCTCCCATTTCGGACGGCGTACCAATGAAAAATTTATCTGGTTCATCATAAAAGATAAGTTCAGCCTCCTGCACATTTAAAATCTCATTCAATTGATTATATGCTTCTCTAAATGCTCGGTTAGTGTTTGCAATGATCTGATAACCTACTGTAATGGTTCTTGCCGGATAACGTTTACTTTGATACACAGATCCATCCCGGATACCTGTCTCATAGGAAGTAATCTCAGAAGATAATGCCTCTCTACCTTTTACATATAATGTTCTGTATCCGGTTATCTGATTTTCGATGTATTCCCCGTTTAATTTTAAAGCCTCAGAGGGTAAAGGTGATGCCCCAGCGGCTTCTATTGTATCTATAAATTCATACATACTTTCCCCTCCTACCTTCTTCCATGATTTCTATCATATCGTTTTTGTCGTTTATTTAACTCTGCCTCTGTGTAAGGAGCTGTCACGCGAGCAGTCTCCCTACCATCTATTTCCACTGGTACGACTATCGTATATTCTGTATTTCTATAATATTCATAGTCAGCGGATAAATCGCTGCCAAATCCTCCTGCAAGAACAGGCGTTTGAACGTCTGGAATTGTCACAATGCTTTCCATGGCTTGTTTCACTTTCCGTCCCATAGAATAAATGCCGTTTGCAAAGCCCTTTCCAACATATTCACCAAGCAACATAAAAACTCTGGATGGAGAATGAATTTTTAGTTTCCCTTTTACAGATTTTGTTAAAATAGATGCCAGATCCTTTGCTGCTTTTTTTAGTGCCTTCTTTGAACTTTTACTGGTCAGACCTTTTGTAAACCCTGTGACCGCCTGTTTTCCAATATCATTTAGCTGTTTCTCCAATTTCTTAAGCTCATCTGTAACCGCTTTGTTATAATCTTTATCAAGCTTGTCAATATATGGCTGATAATACTTATCGGACGCTGTTTTCGATGTATTCATGAAACTGGTATAATCTTTTCCATACTGTTTTAACCAGCTATCTCCTTTTTTCAACAGCTCGTTGGTATACGCCAACGCACTTGATGTATCCATATCCTGTATGTCTCTCATCAGATCATATGGAAGTACATTTTTCAAATGTTCCATATTTTTTGCGAGTGCTTCTACCTGACTCTTTTGTGCCTTAAAATCCTTTAGTGCAACAAATCCATACGAATCCACAGAATATAAATCTCCATAATCAGAAAGTTTACTCAAATAATTTTCGCGATCACTCACAATCTTATCGTATTTTTCCTGATATTTTTCTCCAAGAGCCGTTAAAGCTTTGTCTGTTGCATCGATTGCTTTCTGCCCCTGTTTCTTGATCGTACTGCTAATATCAGATTTCAGAATCTTTCCAACCTTTGTATATTGCTTTTTAAGCTTTGGATTCTTTTTCTTTAATTTCTTTATCGCACTGTCTACTTGTTTATTAAGGCTTTTTGTTGTCTTAGAAACCTTATCATTCATTTTATCCTTAAAGGTATCTATCGCACTTTTTGCAGCATCTTCATATTTTCTTGTCTTTGTTGCTTTCTGCATTGTATTAAAAGCTGCTTCAACCAATGTTTTACTTGCTTTTTTAACACTATTGATACCATTCTTAATTCCGATTCCAAGACCAATAGCAATATTTCGTCCATGAGATTTTGTCAATCTTGATGGAGAATGGATTTTCGCTTTTGCTCTGATTGCTGCATCTGCCGCTGCTACCATCTGCGCCGCTGCCGACTTGATTTGTCCAAGACAAGAACTCATTCCACTTGCAAATCCTTTACTAATATAAGCACCTGCACTGTGTGCTGCACTATATCCTGATTTTAATTTGCTTGCTACATTCTTTACTGCTGTTGACGCTACGGAAGGTGCCTTATTTAGACCACTCTTCATCCCATCAGTAAATCCTGTACCTACCTTTTGACCCGAACTCTTCGCATTGCTTGCCGCGTTTTTAAAACTACTCGTTAGCTTATTGAGTGCTGCACTTGCCTTGCTTCCCAATGCATTCAACCCACTATTCACAGCATTTACAGATCCTTGCATGCTACTTAATGAGCTCTGCGCACTTTTTGCGTTTGACGATATTGAGTTCATACTAGAATTGACCGCTTTTAATGACACTGCCATAACAAGTGTTCCTGCTGCACCAGCGATCATTGCCGCTCCAAATGCTGCAACACCAGCGGTTGCTGATAACGCTCCGGCTCCAAATACTAAAAATCCAGCAGAGGTTGTTGCTAAGGCCGCACCAACAGGTAACACTACTGTTAATAATGCCGTAATTGCTGACGCACTCGTCGTTGCTCCAACTGCTACAACACTAAAAGATGCTGCCATAACTGAAATCGCTGCCGCAGATATGGTTAGCCCAGCACTGAGTGCAATAAATCCAGCCGCTAACAAAGCAACCCCTGCACCAGATGTCAATGCTGCTACTCCAAAGGCCAAAAAACCGGCAGATGCAGCAACCAATGCAACTCCTACCGGTAAAGCTACTGCCAAAAGTGTTGTAAATGCTGCTGCGCTTGTGACAGCTCCTGCTGCAGTCGCGGTCAATGAAGCTGCAATAACGGTTGCGGAAACTGCGATCACCGCCATTCCGGTCCCCAATAGTAATGCACCTGCCGCCAAAACAAGAACACCAGCTGAGGCAACCAATGCACCTGCTCCCACAACTGCAAGACCTGCGCCTAATGCCACACAAGCTGCGCCTCCTGCAACCGCTCCAACAGAAAATGCAATCATTCCAGCTCCAAGTGCTACCAATGCTCCAGCTCCAGCCACTCCACTGGATGCAATCACAGGAAGTCCTGCAGCAAATAAAGCAATACCAGCCCCTGCTATTAAACAGCCTGCACCAAGAACTACAGTCGCAGCTCCTAAAGCTAGCACACCAACTGCCGCCGCAAGGGAACCAGCTCCAACTGCTAATAAACCAACTCCAAGAACAATAGATGCCGCTCCGGCAACCACTGCTCCTGCACCAAAGACAATCATTCCGGCTCCAAGTGCTGCAATCGCTATAGCTCCACTTGTACCATATTGCACAATCACTGGTAAAACCGCTGCCATAACATATAGAGCTGCACTTGCTAATAACGCACCTGCTCCAACTAAAGCAATTCCCGCACCAAAAGCGATAAATCCTGCAGCTCCTGCTGTTAATGCTGGTCCAAGAATAGAAGCTCCAACCGCAAGACCCGCAATAGCTCCAACCATTCCGATCATAACTGCAATAGCCGGTGCTCCTGCGGATGCAAGATTAATAGCGGCATTTGACAATAGCCAGAATCCAGTACTAGCCATTAATATTGACGCTCCGATAGCCATAAATGCCATCGCCACAGATGTCAATTTTTTAGGTGTTGCGCTAACCGATTGCACCATCTTAAGCATTCCGATACTTAGTGCACTAACAGCCCCTGCCATGCCAACAAATATAGCAATTGCAACGCTACCAGAACTCGCAAGTTCAGTCGCTCCTTTCGCTAATATCGAGAATCCCGTCCCCATCATTAATACCCCAGCTCCAAACATCATAAATGCCTTTGCAGAAGTGAGAATCTTCTTCGAACTTGCTCCACTCGATTTACCAACTGCTTCTTGTGCCTCCGATACCTTAAATAAATTCGGAGCAATCTTGCTAAGTCCTTTTTTTGCAAGTCCTCCAATCGCTGACCCAAATGCCCCGACACCTGGGGCAATTGACTTAACAGTTTTAAATCCTTTATACGCAACCAATAATTTAGGTAATTCACTAATCAACTTTGCAATTGCATCCGAATGGGCTTCACAAAAGCCAGCAAATTTTGTTAAAGCTCCTGTCGCCCCGTTCATAGCAGATTTAAAGCCATTTACAGATTCCGTAGACCCAAATGATCCATTCAGTTTCGCCATGCTTTTTCCAATTGTTCCAATCGCACCACCAAAAGCAGATCCAATTTTTAGTGCATCTGTTTTTAAAACATTCCAGTATTTCGATACATTTTTACCAAAAGCCGCAACTTTCTTTCCTATTGCATCACCGTCAATTCCTTCCATCGCATCAACGATACTGCTTACCCCTTTGATTGCCGCACCAGATACCACATCAAATGCTGGTGCAAGTTTATTACTCGCAGTTTCCGTCAGCCCATCCATTGCCTGACCTACCGTTTTGTATTCCGTCGCAAGTTTTGTGAAGCTTTTGTTGGTTCCGACTTTCGCAATCGCATCAAAGAAATCTTCCGTCTTTATTTTTCCGTCTTGAACTTTCTTAATCATTTCAGATGTGGACATTCCCATTTCTTTCGCAACCGCCGCAATACCAGCAGGAGTTTGTTCGAGCATTAACTTAAAATCCTCCCACTGTATCTTCGGCTTAGCTGCTGCTTGTGTAGCTTGCTGAGAGAGTGTCTTCATCGCCTGTGCCGGATTTTCTGCTGCCGCGGCAAGTCCACCAAATCCCTTTACTAGGTTAGTTGTATTTTTTGTTCCTACTGCATCTAATTGTGCAAATGTAGTCGCCATATCCGATGAACTATAAATAGTCTGCTCAGCAAATTTCTGCAACTCTCCCTTTATTGACTTAATCTGCTTCTCTGCATGTCCATTCATCTTCATATTACCTTGAAAAGTTTTCCATGCAGCACTTGACTCACTTAAATCTCCAATAAGACCAGTTACTCCACTTGACACAGCAGAAACTGCTTTTTGGCCAATTGCAGCAAAAGCCCCAAATCCAATCCCACTCTTAAGTTTTTGCCCAAGACTTTCCGTTGCACTTCCTGCTGCTTTCATTCCTGCCGTAAAACCTGCATCTCTTGCCGATAATACCGCCTCAATACTATAACTTTCTGCCATGCCATCATCCTCCTTTCCTTAAATGCTCAACCAGATTGGCAAAACGACTTTCCTCGCCATGCTGTACCTTATCAAGTTCCTTTTGATAGTCATAAAACTTCTCAAAATTTCGATAGACAGGCTTTGTTTTGTTCTTGCCTGCTTTCTTTTCCGCTTTAACAGCAAAATTTAAGAACGCCTGCAAATGATTGCGATAATCCATATCGACTCGCTTTAATTGCACGGCTTCCATTAGCAAGTTATATTCAGGAATTGTAAGCTTGTCTACTTCTGCAAAACTCTTAAAATTAAGATAACGAAAGCAATTTAATGCAATCTCTTTGTATATTTCTTCAAAGTTTTTTTCATCTTCTATGCCTGCTCTTTTTCCGCTTCTGCTTTTCGTTTTTCTGCTTCTTCCATGAGTTCCCTCGTTGCTCTCTTTGTAACATTCGCACTCTTTAAAAAATCCAAAACCCTTTCAAACAATTCATCGATGTCTGTATCTTCATCTTCAATATAGTCATCTAAAATCTGTTTTGTAAGACGAGGTTTTTGACCTTTATTTGCGGTATCAAGCACCTCTTCTAATACTTCGATATCACCATCGATAAGACTTGCGATTTTGTAATTTAATCCGATGTTTTTCTTCACACCAGGAAGTCCATCTACTGAGGTTGAAATCTTTTTGTCTACCTCTCTTAAAAATCCCATTCCAAAATTAAGTTGATATACTTCATTGTTAATTTCTAATTCAAACATTTCTTTTCCTCCTAATCTAAGCAGCAATCTTTAGTGTATTATTCTGCTGTATAAATTCTTTGATCTGTACATATGACCAGCCACAATCTACAAGCCCACTTACCAGACATTCCATAGACTGCACTGCTCTTAATTCTTCCTCAGAAAGATAATCTCTGACATTATCCTTGTTTTTAATTCCTAAACTCTCACGAAGCTGTTTTGCATTCTTGTTAAAAAGAACTTTATAAATGCAGTTTGTGTATGTAGAATAAGCATGTCCATGCATTCGCTCATTTTCAGTAGACTGTTGCAACGCTTTTGTCAGAGATTGACGAACTGCAATACCTTTTTCACGTTCAATCAGCTTACCCTGCAATGTCTTTTCCATCGCATTAAATTGTTTAATATAAGCTTCTTTGAATTTCATAGCTTTTTCGCCCGTATATCCCATAACGAGAAGAGTAAATCCATCTCGCGTTATTAGATACATTGGCTGTCTTTTGTTCTGCGAATTAATATAAGAGGACTCTCCAAAATTGGATTGTCTAAATTCATTGCTGCATTCCAATTCTTTAATATCCCTCAGTACATGTGCATGTTGTTTGCCAAAAGTCTCTGCAACGTCTAAACTACTAACTACTGTCATTTCTGATTTATTAATTCTTTTTACTTCTACTAACATAATTCCAATCCTTTCTGTTGAATTTTGCACTAAAAAAGAGAGTAGATTTCTCCACCCTCTTAAGCTCCTGTTTTTGGCGTATCCACGAATGCATAATTTGCAATTTCTTGCTGCTCTACAGAAACTGTAACATCTCCACGAACACCACTTTCGTTTACACCAAACGTAAGCGAACATTCAACAAAGTCTTCTGCGTTTGAAGTTTTTTCCAGCTCTGTTAAGTATCCTTGGAAATACATTCCCTTAAACTTATTGTTTCCGGTCGCTGCCGGCTCCGAAAGATTTGCCTCCCAGATTTCAATGAGTTCATCATTGTCTAAGGCATCTTCTAACTTATCGATCATTTCATCACCCTTGGCCAAAATAGAAGTTGCCGTAATCTCTACCTCCGCCGTTCCCGGGGTACGGATAGAACCATCTTTTGTTGCAGTAGAATCTGCATCCTTACTCTTCGTTCTTCCATTTTCTGTTGTAAACGCTAATGTCGTTCCATCCTGCGTTGCAGCATCTTTCTTAATGCGGTATAAATACACGATTTTCTTTCCTTGTACAGCCTCTGCAAAAAGCTGTAAATCAATATGCTTCATATCTCATTCTCCTTTCCTAGCTAAATTTAAACTCTACTTCTAATACTCCATGCAAAAGTGGCTCCTTTGTCGTGTTATCAGGCAAAATTCTTTGATTTACATTTACAAGCATCCAAGCAAAGTTTTTTGTATGCTCAATCTTTCTGCACAAAGTTTTAATGTCCAGAAGAAATGCTGACACCTCACCACGTCGCTTTGGATTATTCGACCATACATGGATTGTTGTATATACATTTCCAAAGACAGCCGTCTTATTTGCATGATCACTTTGCCTTACATCTGCTAAATAAACAAAAGGATATGGCGTTCCTTCTGGTGGTAAAAAACCATCATAAACGTCATATCCCAGTTCTTTGATTTTTAATAGTAATTCTGTGAATAATTCTTGTTGTGGATCCATAAATATCACCTTACAAGTTTCTTTAAATCTTTCTTAAATATTTCTTTTTGCTCATTAAATGCAGGCCGTACAAAAGGTTGTGCCGCCATGCGGCGCGTGCCCTCTTCCACATACGGAGCATATTCTGTTGTTGGACCAGTTTTTGCTGTCAACCCTCCATCCTCAATACTAAGGTTAATACTATCTTTTGTTCTTCCAGTCGGCTTAACAAACTTATTTCCTTCAAAATGACCCTTAAATTCTGCATTTCTTTTTATTTTTTCATCCAGCTCGCGCCCATTAATTCTTACAACATCTTTGAAAGGAGTCAGATTACAATTTCCCTTTAATTTAATTTGCAGTTCTTCGAGCCCATTACATTCCATCTTAATCTTATATGCCATCACTGCACCTCACTTGCCACAAATGTGTGTTTATTTCTAAGTTTTCTTGAAAAATCAACACGATATACCTGTTTGCCGATTCTGATCTGGTCAAATGGCTTATCGTAATGATTTTGTAAGCGAATTACTACAATTCCCTGCTTTATTCCTCCATAGACAAGATTTAATGTTTCAGTACCAGCACTTGTTACATCTGCATATCGCTTTATTTCCTCTATGATGTCTTCTCCATAATTTCCGGTAGAAGCATCGTATTCACCTTGTTTTACCGTCTGGAAATATACTGGTATGTCAAATCTCATAAAAATCTTACCCGTCCTTTCTTTGTTTCCGTTTGAGCATCCAAAAACGATTCAATTTCATCCTCGAATCCCGAAAAATCACCATCATTCCAAGTTTGGCTCTCGCCCTCAACTGTATGGGATGTGAGCCCCTCAGAGCCTATGCGATTAAATCGGATAACCGAAACTTCAATAATGATGTGATTTAATTCCTCTGGAGGTTCAATTCCTCCGAGCAAAAGTTTTAGTCTTGCCTTTGAAGATTCTAAAATCCACATTAATTTCTTATCCGTCTCTGGATCCGATTCTGTTATACCGAGCAGGTTTTCTAGTTGTTCTAATAAAAGTTCCAAGCCAACACCTTCTTATTTGTCGGATTTATTTACCTCAGTTTTCTTTGCAATTGTTCCTTGGGGAGTAGCCTTTTCATCTTCCACTAATTCAATCAGCGGAGTATTCTGCTTGTTATCGCTGCCTAAAAGCTCATTAATTCGAACTTTCGACGGTTTTAGTCCTTTTCTAGGATAAATATCTCCAACTTTGTATTCATGGTAAATAGTCCCTGTTTTTGTCTTTTTCGAATCTTCCAGATCATGAAATCCTTTTATTACTTTATACATACTGTACCTCCTATGCTCCAGTTACTGTTGCTTTTACTACTGCTTTCTTGTTATCTGGTAAAATATATTCCCCAGCTTTTCCAGCACCCTGTAATGCAACTCCATCAAAATCCTCAGATTCAATTGTTCTTGCTGTATTAATACCGGTAAATGCTTTACCAACTCCTGCAATATAGGCATAACAGCATTCATTTGTCTGAAATAATCCATCCGGAACTTCTTCTATAAGAAATCCTTTAAATTTTGTCACTTCATTTTCTGCCACACTTGCTGCAGAATTCTTAGCAGTCGTCATCAAAGGATGGTTTACGATAGCATTGTAAAGACTAGAGTTTACTTTCGCTTTCTTTGTTCCGATTGCTTCAATGTTATTAAAATATGCAGATAATTCATCAAACAATTTCAAAACATTGTCTGATGTAAAATCTGGAAGCGTTTTCGTCTCTGCTGCAGATTCAGAAATGAATTTTCCATGATGGGAATTAAAAGTTGCGGTCTTTGCTCTTGCCTGTAATTCTAATCGATCGGCAATGGCTGCATCAAAATTATTATTTACTGTATGGCGATCAATTCCTTCATGAAATACCCATTCCCATGTATATTTAACAGGAGTATTTGTGTAAATAACCTCTGTTCTGTTTCCAAATCTGCTAGAATTAGCCGTACCTGTTCCAAATGCAGTATTTGCATCCTTCTTATACTCTGTACCAACCACAACAGGGATATCAGAAGTTTTAACATAAAATGCAGTTTCATTTTCCTGTACTCCATCTAGTGCTTCGATTGCACCTCCAAAGAAATCTGAAAAATAAGACTGCTTCTTAAATACAACTTCTAACAGTTTCTTAAACTCTAACTGATAACTTCTTGCTGGCAAATCATTGTTATCACCATCTGCAAATAACTGCAAATCTAATCCTTGTCTTTTAAAGATTTTGGACTGTCCATAATGATTGTTCATATGTTTCATCTTTCATTCTCCTTTACTGATATTTTGCGATACGTTTGTCAATTTCTGACATCGTATTTCCATTGTTACTATAAGTTCTTGGTGTTCTACCAGTTGCTCTGGCTGTTTCAACCTGCTTTCTATCTTCCAAGATGATTCCCACCAATTTATCGATCAAAGCTTTTGTCTGTTCAGCGTCATCACCAACAACAAAATCGAGCATGTCTTGAGTAGCTATAATATCATGATCATTCTTCATGATTTCGGCAGCCTGTTTGGAAAGCGTAGAACGCATTGCTTCTTTTTCCAGCTCTGCAATTCTTGCATCTTTTTCTTCATTTTCCTTCTGCAATTTTTCATATTCGTATTCTTGTTTTTGCTGTGCGTTCATCTTTGCAAGTTTTGCTGCTTCTTTTTTGGCTGCTTCTACCGCATCATCAATATCTTTTTGCGTAAACTGTTTGTCAGGATCCACTGGTGGGTCATTTTTTGGTTCGGGATCCTTTGGCGGTTCAGAATCCGCTGGCGGATCTGTTAGTGGATCTGTTGGATCATCTGCAAATAACTGCAAATTAATTTTAGGTCTGCCAAAAGTTTGTGACTGACCATAATGATTGTTCATGTGTTTCATTTCTATTTTGTCTCCTTCCTTAAACAATTTTTATATTTTCTGGATACTCATTGGCAATTGCACAAATGCCAATAAAAAAAGAATCTATCAGAATGCTTGATTTCTCTGATAAATCCCCATACTTTATATCAACCCATCCGGGAGATATTTCATATTCAATTTTATCTTCTGTTAAATCATTGATTGATTTAATCAGATTTTGTGTTAATACAGACACGCTTGCACAAATAATATCCTTTCCATGTGGCGCACTATTTGCATGTCCTTTTACTGTTATTCTGTCCTGAAGGAGGTCTAATTCAATCAAATAACATCATTCCTTTCTATCTGGCTTTCCCTGCCAGTGGGAGATAATTGGATCACCATTCCCTTCCTAATCTACAAATACCCAGTCATCTGCCAGCATATCTGTTTGAGATGCTAACCAACCTACTATAATCGACTTATCTGCCGTTCTCATGCAGACCGAGTTGCATATATTAGCTTCATAACTACCATCCGATTTCTCTTTTGTGTATTCCCCTAAGTCCGCATCAGTTGTAACTTCAATATCGTACCCAAGGAATAGATACACGCCTTTCCCATTCCATCCTTTACGGGCAACTTTCAGACCTCGTTTCAAATATTTGATAGCTTCTCCAAAACTAAAAGTCGCTTCTCCGCCAAGTTCCGGACAATTATTTTCATCTGCAAGTACCCATTCATTAGAGCAAATATTTAAAAGAGTGTAGAGAACTCTCTGTGTTTCTCTAATATCCAATTCTTCACCATCTTTGGTGTGCATCATAATGGTTTCTTTTTCGGAATCTAAATACCAATATCCACCCCATGATGGTAGCTTGACTTGTTCCCCTGCTTTCATGTGTTTCAGTGCTTCTGTAAATTTCATTTTCGTTACCTTCCTTTCCTTAAAAATGGGTATAAAAATACCACCTGACATTTCATCAGATGGTCAACTAACTATAATATTGTCACTATTGATTCCAGAACAATTTCAAAACTTTTTCCAAGAAACTGCTTTGCTTTCTGCATCCTACTATTTTCTTCTAAAAAATGAACGCCCTTCATTGTAATAGCTGCTGAATCCGTCATCGTTATGATTAATCCATCCTTTGTCATTCGATACAGAAATCCGCGTACATAACCAGATTCAACTAATTCCAGTATAATCTGATTCCAATAACTTTCTGGAATTTTAAATAACTGACAATCACAGCACATTTCACTAAGTTCTGGTCTTTTCCCTTCTTTCATGCATTCATATAAATATCTTAATATTTTATATATGATTACATCCATGTCATTTTTAGCCATGATTATTCCTCCTCATCTTTCAAATCATTATCGAATTCCTTCATCAGACGAAACAAATCCTTTTTGCCCTGTTCCAACTTTTCTTTTGACAAATTAGCCTTTCCTGTGGATCTAAATTTAGGAATGTCTGCTTTAATCATTTTTTCTTTCTCTTCAACTGTCAATTCTTTATAAATGTCTCCATATGCCATAATTAAGTTTTCTCCAAAAGACTATCTCATTTTTTTCTGACTTCATAATGAATATGAGGATTGTCCAACATCTCTTTCGTAGCAACACTTCTGATAAGTTCATTGAAATGTTCGCTCATTTCCTTATCCACGTCTTCGAATGTATAATGTGGGTATTTCTTTTTAAACGCATTCCATTCATGCCCATTTTTTACACTCATAAATTCTTTTTTCATTTCTTCAAATTCATTCTTCATGTTAAGCCCTCTATGAAATCATATAGTTTTTTATCTTTCCTTTTCAAACGATTTGGATTTAGTATGTATTCTTTATATCCCTCCGCAAAATATTCTGCTAAGGAATACTGATTCCACTCCCCATCTTCGTTTTGAAAGCCCACTTCTTCGTATAATCTTCCTTGATATTTACTCACAAATTTTGAATTCTTTAATACAAATATTGTTTTCTCATATTCATCTGGCACATAATCAATATTACTAAAATCAAATTTACCAAGTCCATCCCTTAGAACATCTACAAAACTTTTTCTTGTATAGATATTCAGTTCTCTTTCTAACACATGAGCTAATTCGTGAATAGCCTCTCCTTCTTCCAAATCATCGGCTAAATATATTGTCTTTTCAAGGCTATTATAACGAGAATTTCCTTTCTTATCAATTCTGATTTCATATGTTGCAGCACTTCTGTAAATTTCATCTTTGTTGTCTTCTTTTTTTAATTTAGTATAAAAATACCACCAATCATTACTGACTGGTGGTATCTATTGCTTGTTCAAATATCCGTTTTCCCAAAGAAAATCACTCTCTTCTATTGTGAGTACTGAAAAAGGATTTACCCATGTATCATCTTCTGCAATTGGTCCGTCATATTCGTATTCTGATGGAATAAACCCAAGTTTTTCACAAATTCTTTGATATTCTTTTTCCTTGTCAACCATCAAAACACCTCCAAATTGATTCCTGCATCTAAGCATTCTTTCCTTGTGATTTCAGTATATCCCTTTTTCATTACTCGGTCAAGCGCAGATACAGCCATTGGAATATTAAGTCGTTCCTCGTCAACAAAATACTTATAAATCTTTCCATCATGACAAACTATCAGACCATATTTATATTTTCTGTCTCTGCATGCCATGATATCTGAATAGCTCGGCGCACTGCTTCCCGGATGATTATGGATTGCAATAATTGTATAGGGATCTGCCTTCTTTAGCATGCTTCTCATCTTTTTACTTGGAGAAGCTGTACTTTCCTTATCATAATTTTTATTGATTGCTGATTTTCCCGTCTTACTATCAATAAAAGCCAAATCCTCATATTTTGTACCAGATCGATGTTCCAGCATATCAAGCGCGTTTTCCCACAGTGACCTGCTAATTTTATTCTCTCCAGTAATATCCGTAAATTTTCTTCTATATCCTGCGGAACTAATTTCAGATGCATTGATAGCGGTATCCCTGTGCTTGTATTTTCGTTTGCTCTTCTCTTTTTCTGCAAAAGCTTTTGATCTATTCCATTCTTCAAAATCGAGCCCATGTTCTTTATAGCTATCCAACCATTCATCAAATGCCTTTCTGTCCATATATGGTGTTACAGTGCAATGACAATGTGGATGCATTGGCGGTGCATTCTCCCCAATCTTACCATCAGAAATATTAAATACCTTTCCATCTAAAACCTTACAGGTGTCGCATACATCCCCATATCCACAGGCAAGATATTTATATTGTGTAAAACCGTTTTCTATCATACTCTTAAATGATGCATCCGTCTGTACTCTTGCCATCTCAGTAATCATTAATCTTTCTGCGTTCCGCTGACCAACTTGAAATGTTTTATTGAGTGATCTTGCCAACTCTCTCGGATTCTTCCCCTGAATCATTCCTTTCCTTAACAGCTTATCCAGCTCTACTTTCAAGAGGTCCTGATGCATCCATATCCGGTCAGAAAACGTTGCGTTATGAAAAGATGCATTTACAATCGAATGCGCCATTTTCGCATTATTTTGGACTGTTTTCCCAAGAATCCCTGCCTGTCTTTCAAATTCTTTTAGAGTTCGATCAGTCAGTGCTTGATCAAAATATTTTTGCAACTCATCAAATCCATCCACTAATTCCAATCCTATATTAGCTTTTAGCATCTCTAGTCGATTGATCTTCATCGTCGCATTGTAAAGTCGCATCTCCTCGTTAGCTTCTTTAGAAAAGTCTTTATTCTTTACATACCTTTTCGCTTTACGTTCATAGGCTTTTATATCAAGTTCAGAAACTCTTTTCTTTGCCTCTGCCATGGAAATTCCTTCGGCTTTGGCATATTTACGATAAAAACTATCTATCTCTTTTTGGATATTATCCATCATATAATCGTAGATTTCATCAATCTGCTTCTTATATTCTTTTTCATCCTTTATGTAATTTTTTCTTGCTTTTGTTTCTCTACGCTTCCAATATTCAACTTGTTTTCTATGTGATTTACTCGACATCTACATCACCGTTTGTTTCAAACATTTTTCTAGTGACTGCATCTTGTTCCTGTTTGTTTTGTTCCTTCTCCATCTTATCAATCTCTTCTGAAACATTTGAGACAATAGACAATACAGATAATTGAGTTTCCCTCGATACCATTCCCTCGAGCTGAGCTGCAGTCTGTGCTTCCTCTAAAATATTCTTCGGAAGGTTACGAGTTGTCTTAATTTCCACGTCCCTCCAAGCATCTTTATCTGGAACATTGGTTGATAAAGAACAAAATATCTTGTATCTCTTGCGAAGAGACTTTTCAATCTTACGATCAAACCCCAGCGCAAGATTACTCATTGCCTGTAATTTATAGGCCAAGGCAATACCAGCTGTTGCATTTCCGTAATTCTCATCTGAAATATTCGCAACCATCGAAGTCTGATAAATCAAAGTCTCTAAACGATTTAAAAGATTCTCTTGAGTTCCATCCGCTGTTGGCTTTTGCAAGAACTGGACCAAAATATCTTTTGCATCATCTGTTCCATACAGATTGATGATTCGATTGTCTCGAATCTTGTAAATACCTTCTTCATCTAACTCTGCTCCAAGAATGGCAAGATATGCCTCAGCAAAAGCATCCACATCGTTTGCTTTTTCTCCAATCGTATGGTTATAAGCTTCAACTAGTCCAGTCACTTCCTCAAAGATTCCCATTCGTTCATCATTTAACCGATATTCCACACAAGGGATATATCCATATGGATTATCATGAACTTCTTTTTTCTGTCCTCCTTCGAATGGTTCTATCATAGTTGGCGTTAAAATCTCGCCATATTTTTCACCCGGATAATCGCTGTCTAAGCTGTGATAACCATAACGAACTGCAAACAACGCATGATTTTTCAATGTATCATCATATACCACAAACAATTCTTTCGGACTAAAGACTGTCATCTGTGTCTTTGCATCTTCATCCTGATAAAAATACTCCCACGAATGCCCATAAATACAAGCTTTTTTAAATAACTCATACTCATGATCAGTTATCTCGTTATCATCTTCAAATGATTTAATAGCATCATCAATTTTTTCATCTGGATGAGATTTCTTGATTGGAATGCCATAGGCATATCCCATAAATGTTTCTGTTATATACCGTGGAAAGTTTACTGCCAACCGATTATCTGGTTTCCAATCAGGCTTCTCTGGTTGTCTGTATACATCATGGAATCCTTTATACAAGTTTTCCAAATAATTGTATCTCTGCATTCTTTCTTCATGCTTTCGTATATATTCATTTACTAATGTCATTGGAATCCCGTTTTCAATTTTATCTGGGCTACAAAGCAAAGGCTCTGGCAACTGATATGGCTTTTTACTTTTATACATTTAGATTCCTCCTTTGAATGTTTTTAATTTCACTTTACCTTTTCGCTCTCTTTCTATTGAATACCTAAGCATTGCCATAGCGTCATCAAAAAAATTTACAGGCTCATCCAAATACTCACCTGTCTTTTCGTCTTTGCGCCATTTCCACTGCTGGATTTCTTTAATGGTATTTACGCAAGATGGATGGATATGAATCTTGTGCTGCTTTAAATAATCAATCTGCGCATGAACACTTCCTGATTCCTTTCGAACTGGTACAGCTCTATATCCTGCCTTTTTCCACATTTTGATTCTATCTGGTTCGGCAGAATCACAATACATGGTAAGATTCTTTTGAAATTTTCCTTCCGCTAACTGGATAATTTCATCTGTATCTTTTTCAAAAACATATAATTCTTTGCATATATACATCTCTCCATCTTTAAATCCTACCTCTCCTATACAATCCGCGTGATTATAACCAAAGTCCTGAGAATTAACCATGTAATCAAACCTCTCAATATCCCTATCAAAGTCTTCGACAATGTAGTTCACAAGAATCAGACCACCAACTTCACCCCATTCTCCTAAACCATAAATACGGTATCCATCTGGATCAACTTCTTTTCTTCGTTCCATTCTTTGGTGATAAGCATCATCTATAAAACGGTTATCAAGATAAGTGCTGTGATGTGTCAGAACATTGGAATCTTTTACATCAAAAAAGACCTTCTTAATCCAGTGACTACTACTGACCGGATTAAAGGTCATCCTGATTTGGTAAAACTGCTCAGGTGGAAGTTCTCCACGCAAGCGGTCATCAATAATTTCAAAATCTGATTGCGTTAGCTCTGTAGCTTCCTCAATCCATACATCAGTAAGTTTTCCTCGCTTAAATGTGATGGATTTCAGCTTTTCTCGTTGCTTGTCGTCATTAACTCCACGGAAAATAATCTGATTATGATTCGCTTTAAACTCAAGAATCATATTGGAACTATTGATATACCAGTACCTACTATAGTTTTCTCCAAACATACGAAAAATGGCACCCTGCAGTTCTGCAAAAGTACTATCACGATTTGTAACATCTGATTTTCTGACACATAAAAGATTTCTTCCCGGATCTTTCATAAGACGTAAAATATAATTCTGTGCTGTATCTACGCTCTTTCCCGAACCAGCAGAACCTTTCATAACAATGTAACGTTTTCTACTTTGATCAACCTCTTTAAAACATGGATTAGCTTTTATATGAATCTTCACGAAGAATCAGCCTCTCCGTAATCAATCGTTATATTGATATCCATATCTGTGTCTAATTCAACTTTATCAGTAAACAGAGAATATCTTTTTCCTAAAAGCTCAGCAGCTTTATTTGCATCAGATAGCCTTGCTGGAATCTCAACAACCTGTGGAATTTCCTCTTTTTTCGTGTGCTTTCTTAGCTTTCCGTCTTCTCCTGGTACATATTCCGACTTTTCTTTTGTCAATGTCACAACAACACATTCCTTTTTCTCTCGTCGCATAACTGATGTAAGATATTCCATTACTTCTTCTGCATCCGCAATTCTTTCAGATTTGACTTTATCTATGATTTCTTTAAGATACTCTTTAACTTCTTGATTTTTTAGAAGTCTACTTGCTGCAGCGGCAGCTGTGTTATCATTTTTTATATTAGAATAAACTGCTTTGTAAGCCCTAGTGGCATTAGTATCAACCGCATATTCTTCTACAAACTTTTTTTGTTTTTCTGTTAATGCCATCAGGCTCACCTCCTAATTTTAATGCATACAAAAAGACACCCGATTATTCGGATGCCTTCGATTGTTCGATGAATTCTTTCATCATTTTTGTTAGTTGCCCTGCCTGACTGACTCCTTCCTTCTCACACGCTTTTGCAAAAGCTTCTACGACTTCCTTCTTTAGCTTGTATGATTTGGATACCCAACCAGCTTTCTTTTCATATTTTCTTGTCGCTATTGTTTGCGGTTTTGGATTACCTACTGCCATTCCTTATTTCTCCTTCTTTAAAAAATATATAATAAGTTTTACAATTCCTATGGAAATAAAGAATATCCCTAAAAATTTTAATGATGTCATTTCTTTACACAGATGAGTAATTGTGTTATATTTGATTTATGAGAAGGGCTTTCGCCCCTCTCTGCTAATTTAATAGCTTATCGATAATCAGTAAGATTATCCCAATTGTTAAGTCTGTTAATGCTCCGACTAGCCAGGTCTTTAAAGCATTTTCAGACTTTTCTTTTTTTAATTTTCTATTTCTGTTACTGTTACTCATCTGTATCTCACCTCCTTATATATATATAATACCATATGGTGTACGATATGTCAATAGTATTTTTAAAGAAAGTGAAATTATTATAATGGACCATCAGGGACTCGAACCCTGGACCGATCGGTTATGAGCCGACTGCTCTGACCAGCTGAGCTAATGGTCCTTACTGCCAGTTACGGCAGTAAAAGATATTGTGGTATAAAATTTATATGTTACGTTCGCTGTAGCGAAATTCCTTTTTTTATTGCATACAAAAAGAGAGCTAGTTAAACTAACTCTCCATGTTGTTATTAGATTTCAGTTTTAGAGTACTTATTTTCTCTGTATTAGATTGTCCTGATTTCATAAAAAATCAAAAACTTATCTCCTAATTTCTCATTATTCTTATCGCTGTCATAGGCAAAACTCCACTCTAGCAACAAACTTTGGCCCTCCGATAATTCATCTCTAAAATTTTTTCTTAATTCTGAAATATATTTCATTATTTCATTTATTTCGACTGCCGACAAAAAATTTTTTTCTCCATCATAAATATATTTCTCATCTTGAATTATAATAGTTTCATCCCTATCAGAATATGTAACTAAATTCCATAAATCATTTTTTACAGCCTCTATTACGATTCTGTCTTTATTTATTTCTAATGTTCCACTTTTTTCAGCAATAAAATATGGATAATATATAATCATTCCATTATCTGAAAAATCTCTTAACATTTTATTCCCAAAAGCAATTGCCTCTTCTGCTTCTTTCCCAACCAATCTAGGCAGATTTAAATCTTCACCCTTTATTACCGTTGTACGAACTGTCCATAACTTATCACTGTCCAGTTTTGTATTCTTTTTAAATTCCTTCCATTTTATTGCTGGTATTCCTAAAGCTTGTAATTCAAACATTCCCATTAGTTTATTCATTTAAATTTCCCTTTCAAACGATACTTAACAAAATGGTATCTTTTCAAAGCTAATTCCAGTTAACTTTTCATACTCACTAATCGCATATGAATCCATCATACCCGATATATAATCACATACCAATCTCTTTTGCAAGTCATCTTTTTCAATTTTTTTGTTATTATATCTCTTTTTAAAATTATTCACAAGATAATTTGGAGACATTAGTTGTGGGTTATTAATGTATATATCTTTTAATCTTCCTAAAATGATATCTCCTTTTTTCTCGTAAACCCAAACATCATTTTTATTCATAATACATTTAAATGTTATTTTCTTTAATCCAGATGCCAACTCTCCCAGTGATATAAAATCAAGTTCATATTCATTCTTTGTTCCGCTCTTATCTTTGAACTCTTCATCAACTTTTTTCATTCCTAAATCCTGAATAAGAGTATTTATAATCTTTGAGGTCAATTCCTGTCTAAAAAGTTGCTGATATAAAGAAGAATTCTCCTTGCAATTATTATTCAAATACCCAGCTTTCTTCTTACTTTTTTCTATTATTGATTTCAACGTTTTATATGCATCGCTATCGGAATATTTGCAATAAAATTCATGAAGAATATCATCTATCGTAAAACATCCCTGTCTCAATCCGTCTTCTAAATCATGCGCTGCATATGCAATTTCATCAGATTTATCTACAATTTGAACATCTAAAGTTCTTACCCGTATTTTATGTTTTTTGATAAAATCATTTAATAAATCATAATCATCTCCATAAATAAATTTTTCATTCTTTTTTCCGCACTCCAGTTCTTTTCGCTCCTTATTATACTTCAAAACACTAAGTAACGTTCTATATGTTAAATTTAATCCTCCAAATTCTGGATTTTTGTTTTCGATCTTTGTCAATATTCTCAATGTTTGAGCATTACCTTCAAAACCACCTATATCGTCAAACAGCTTATTTAAACATCTTTCTCCGCTATGTCCAAACGGAGGATTACCTATATCATGCGCCAATGCTCCAGCTTCAACTACATAAAATTCTCTATCAGTATATCCCAATTCCTCTGCTATTGAACGTGCTATTTGTGCTACTTCTAGACTGTGTGTTAAACGATTTCTAAAATATTCATCATTTTTGATACCTAATAATTGCATTTTCCCTTGCATTCTTCTAAATGATGGTGCATACATAACTCTCGCAAAATCCCTCTGATATACTCTCTGATCAGGGTTTCTCATTTCTTCACAATAAACTCTATCCATTAATTCATTGCAGCCTCTTAATTCCTTTATATATTCTGCAAAAATTTTTTTATTATCTTTCAAATTAATTTTACTTTCCATCTTTATACCCTCCAAGCACAATACTTTTACCACATTCTACCACAAACACAAAAAGAACACCATATTTCTACAGTGTTCTTCTTAAAAAGTAATGCTTTGGAGAGAATTTCATAGGTCATTGACCTAATCGTTCTAGAATAATTATAGCATATTGTTTTTGCTAATTGTGCTAATCTTTTAAATACTTACTAATTATTTGCGGTATTCTTCCCCTACTATATCCAACTGTTTCAGCTACTTCCTTCTGTTTCTTTCCATCTAAAAACACCATCTCAAATATCTGCCTTGCATTACTATCTGGAATAGCCTCAATAAACTCCTCAATCTCTAATAACAACTTATCCACCTGCTGCTTTCTGGCTTCGTTGATCCTAATCAGACGATTGATTGTATCCGTTTCCTTCGGTTCTGCCATTTGCACGCTGACATGAGTTTCTATGTATGGATGTTCTCTCATGGATGCTTTGACTTTCCCCATTACCTCCGGAACATCATCCAAACGATCATATAGTTTATTGATTTTCTTTTCAAGCTTCTGTTGCTCTCGTTTTAATGGCAGATACTGTTTTAAAATTTTTCTGTCCAACGGAATCACCTCCAAACCCTCCCAGTCTTCTTATCCCTAACTTTTATCCGTCCAACTATCTCCAAGCCACATACTGCTGCATATTCCTTTGTGAAATGGATAAATTCATTGATATGGTTTGGCTGACTCTTGTCTGCTCGTTTGATTGCTTGTGACGCAGTATCATCTGGATAGTGTTCTGCATTATATCTGTTTATGACTTTCCCTCCACTTCTCAATCCATTCTAACTGTTCTTTGTCTTCCGCTTCTCTATCTGTGCTAACACTACAGACTGCTAAAAATAACAGTACCGACGCAATGCCAGCAAAAACTAACATACATAACATTTTATTCCTCACTTTCGATTTCCCAGTCACGGGGGATGTCCCCACTACACTCTAGGATACATTCACCTTTCTCATTGCCTAATAAGCATTTATCGCAGTCCGTTGCATCTTCGCAGATAGACTGCATTTCATTTAACATTTGGATAAACTCTTTTCTTTCACTCATATCGTATTCTCCTATTCGTCGTTTTGTTCATTTCGTTAACATTTCTTAACAACTCTATATGTTTCTCCTTTCATCCCAAATGCATAAAATATCCTTTCTTGCATATGCTGATTTTGAGGTGAGTACTATGGAGCAATTAAAAAAATATATAATTACTGGTACATTTTTTGTTTTAATCACAGGAACACTATCCCACTTTATTTAC
>JAUNIX010000024.1:46548-47016 GCA_030523275.1 Lachnospiraceae bacterium | reverse complement strand
TATAATCTTACAAATTATAAAATTATAATATTACGTATATAATTTCTTTAAAGAAAGGAATTGGTAGTACTTATGATGAATTATGGATATATACGGATAAATTTGGCAGAGTTGATTGAGAAAAGTCCTTTAAGTAAAAATAAAATATGTCAAATGTGTCAGATTCAACATACACAGTTAAATCGATATTGTAAAAATGAAGCGGCAAGAGTTGATTTGAGTGTATTGGCAAGAATTTGTTATGTGTTGGATTGTGATATTGATGATGTTTTAACTTATATTAATGAGGAAAAAGAAAAAACAGATAAAAGATGATGTCAGAGAAAATCTTTGGCATCATTTTTTATAATATCCGCCTTGATATAACTACAGACAATGGAGGAAGACTTGTTCGTTTGGTTTTTTATATGTTATAATAGAGACAAATGATTGGAGGAAAAGTGATGTCCACAGAAAAAGAAAGAAAAA
>JAUNIX010000024.1:0-46538 GCA_030523275.1 Lachnospiraceae bacterium | reverse complement strand
ACATATGGTAGGAAGAGTGATGAGTATTTTTATTAATGAAGAAAAAAAGAAGAAAAAAGAAAGGCACGTGAAGAAAGACAAAAATCATTTGCGAGAACGATGTCTTTAGAAGAATTGAAAAAGGATTATAAAATGCGGAATCGTTTGTATATTGCATTTTTGATATTAACGATATTAAGTGCCTTTTTTCGTCCATGGTTTTATACTGTGATTTTGATTGTCATAACTGTTCGAGAAAAAAGTCGAAAAGATGATATGATGGCTGCGATTGCAATCAAAAATGGAGAGTCATTAAAATAAAAAAGAACAAAGCACAAGGCAAGCGGACAAGTTCGCATGCCTTGTGCTTTTGTGTAAATAAAAAAAGATTCCAATATATTGGAATCTTTTTTTGATGCCGCAGGCCGGACTCGAACCGGCACGATGTCACCACCGCCAGATTTTGAGTCTGGTGCGTCTGCCAATTCCGCCACTGCGGCTTCTTTCTCGTGCTTGATTATAATATCATTTTCCATAAGAATTGTCAATAAGAAAATTAAATTTCTTTGTGATACAGGAAATTCCTTATATCACAAAATTACTCCGTTTTGTTTTAAGCAGTTGTTTATGTGATACTAGTCACTAAAAACAAGTTGTGATATACTTATATAATAGTTTGGCAAATAAGAGCCATAATAGTAAAAGAAATGCGAAAGGATTCATTTTTCATGGAATGTTTTGAGGTAGATACAAAAATAATTTCATATTTGGAACATAGTTTGTGTGATCAGGAGTTAGAAGAATTCTTAGAGCATTTACATGGCTGTGAAGAATGTCGGCAGGAAGTAGAGATGTATTTTACCTTGATCGAGGGATTAAATCAGATGGATGAAGAGGAGATACAGTTTTTTAATTTTCCGGCTGAATTTCAGAAACAAAATGAAGAACAATATCAGGATGTTGTTACAAGAAAGAAATATCGCAAATGGACAGATATTTCTGTTTTGTTATTCGTTATTTTGATGGTTTTGTTGGGACTTTTCTATGGAATCATACATCGATATGATTACTATACACATTATGTTGCACAGGAGGATTGTGATTATGAGCGGCAAATTAGTATTGATTGATGGACACAGTATCTTAAATCGTGCATTTTATGGATTGCCTGATCTGACGAATAGTGAGGGAAAACATACAAATGCAGTATTAGGATTTTTAAATATTATGTTTCGATTTCTTGAGGAAGAATCTGCCACCCATTTGTTGGTGGCATTTGATTTAAAAGCTCCTACTTTTCGACATAAAATGTTTGATGCATATAAGGGAACGAGAAAGCCGATGCCCGCAGAACTACATGAACAGGTTCCCATCATCAAAGAAGTTCTGGAAGCAATGAAAATACCGGTAATTACAAAAGAAGGTTATGAGGCAGATGATATTTTAGGAACTTTATCAAAACGGGCAGAAGAGGCTGGATATGAAGTCAGTATTGTTTCTGGGGATCGTGATCTATTGCAGCTTGCTACTGATCATGTGCAGATTCGAATTCCAAAAACACGCAGAAGCAGTACTGTTGTGGAAGACTATTATGCTGCCGATGTGCTTGAAGCATATCAGGTGACACCAAAAGAATTCATTGATGTCAAAGGCTTAATGGGAGATACGGCAGATAATATTCCAGGTGTGCCGGGAATTGGTGAAAAAACAGCTACTAAGTTGATCGTGGAATACCATTCAATTGAAAATGCATTTGAGCATATTGATGAGGTAAAACCGAAACGAGCACAAAATAATCTGCGTGAGTATTATAATCAGGCAATTTTGAGCAAAGAACTTGCAACGATCAAATTAGATTGTGATCTCGAGTATTCGTTTGAA
The DNA here is from genome assembly GCA_030523275.1 of Lachnospiraceae bacterium. Lineage (GTDB taxonomy): Bacteria > Bacillota > Clostridia > Lachnospirales > Lachnospiraceae > Fimousia. Next base: position 44,678 of record JAUNIX010000024.1, on the reverse strand, counting down.
GATGCAATTTTGAATGATATTTATACAGAAGAAGCATTTATGCTTTTAAAGAAACTTGAATTTAAGTCTATTTTAAAGCGTTTTGATGGGATTGAGGAACCAGATCCATTTCCATGTGAATTTCGTCATGTAACTGATTTTAATGAAGCAGAAGTAATTTTTGAAGAAGCAATGAAAATTGGAAATGTCGGAATAAGCCTGATGGAAGGAGAGAATCATTTATTAGGCTGCGCACTTCATTATAAAGAAGGGAACGCTGTTTTTATTGGTGTGGAAGGATTTTTAACATCCGAGTATCTATGTACGAAGATAAAAAACTTGTATGAACAGGCGGAGCAGGTAGCAGTACTTGATCTGAAAAAATTATTATTTTATGTTGATTTAAACGAAGAGATGAAAAGTCTGTTTGATTGTAAAGTTGCGGCATATTTGTTGAATCCACTAAAAGATACGTATCATTATGAAGATATTGCCAGAGATTATTTGGAATTATTGCTTCCATCACGAGCAGAATTATTACAGAAATTAGGCTGGGAAGAAGCATTAGAGAAGGAACCAGAAAAAGCATTGCGTGTAATCGGTTATGAGGCTGCGGTTGCACAAAAAGCAGTTCCAGTGCTTACAAAAGCTTTAAAACAGCAAAATATGAAAGAATTATATGAAAAGATTGAAGTGCCAACGATATTTGCATTGGCTGATATGCAAAAACGTGGAATCCATGTTGAGCGCAAAGCGTTAAAAGCATACGGTGAACAGCTTGTTGATCAGATTTCTGAGTTAGAACAGGGAATCTATGATGAGGCAGGAGAGGTGTTCAATATTAATTCACCAAAACAGCTTGGAGTTGTTCTATTTGAACATATGGGCCTAAAAGGTGGCAAGAAGACAAAGACAGGATATTCAACCAGCGTGGACGTATTAGAAAAACTGACTGGGAAATATCCTATCTGTCAGATGGTATTAGATTATCGCCATTTGACAAAATTAAAATCAACTTATGCAGAGGGAATGTATCCATACATCCAGGAAGATGAAAGAATCCATGGAAAATTTCATCAAACAATTACAGCTACAGGACGAATCAGCAGCACAGATCCAAATTTACAAAATATTCCGGTTCGTATGCCTCTTGGTCGGGCGATTCGAAAAGTATTTGTACCAGAAGAAGGATATGTGTTTGTTGATGCAGACTATAGCCAGATTGAATTGCGCGTATTGGCTCATTTTTCTGGCGACGAAGCATTGATTCAGGCGTATAATGAAAATCAGGATATTCACGCCTCGACTGCATCAGAGGTATTTGGAATACCATTAGATGAGGTGACTTCAAATCAGAGACGCGATGCAAAGGCGGTAAACTTTGGAATTGTCTATGGTATCAGTGCTTTTGGTCTGAGCCAGGATTTAAATATCACAAGAAAACAGGCACAGGAATATATTGACCAGTATTTTGCAACCTATCCGGGTGTAAAAAAATTTCTTGATGAATCGGTACAAAAGGCAAAAGAAGAAGGTTTTGTGGAAACGATGTTTCATCGGATTCGTCCGGTACCGGAACTCCAATCAAGTAATTTTATGCAACGAAATTTTGGTGAACGTGTAGCGATGAACTCACCAATTCAGGGAACAGCGGCTGATATTATCAAAATCGCGATGGTAAATGTTAATATGCGTCTCAAACGGGAAAAAATGAAGTCGCGTATGATCTTGCAGATTCATGATGAACTTTTAATTGAGGCAAGTAAAGATGAAATAGATCAGGTAAAGAAAATTTTGACAGAAGAAATGATGGCAGCGGCGAACTTGGCTGTTCCATTGGAGATTGATATTAATATCGGTAATAGCTGGTATGAGGCAAAATAAAAGATATTTATGGAGGATAAGATGAAAGTAATCGGTGTGACAGGTGGTGTTGGATCAGGAAAGAGTGTGGTATTGTCTGTGTTAGAAAAAGAATATGGAGCAGAAACGATACTGGCTGATTTAGTAGCGCATGATTTGATGGAGCCAGGAGCAAAAAGTTATCAGCAGATTGTAGAGGCATTTGGAACAGAGGTGTTAAATGAAAATCAGACGATCAATCGCCAGAAGCTGGGAGAAATCGTATTTTCTAATCATGAAAAATTAGAGAAGCTAAATGCGATCACTCATCCAAATGTTAGGGAAGAAATTTGTCGCAGGATTGCAGACATAAAAGAAAAAGGGGAGGCATCTGCGATTATATTAGAAGCTGCTTTGCTGATCGAATCTGGGTATGAAGACATTTATGATGAATTATGGTACATTTATGTTGACCGGGAAACTAGATATCAACGCTTGTATGAAGGTAGAGGATACTCCAGAGAGCAGACGGATTCCATTATGGAAAAACAGTTAACAGAAGAAGAATTTCGTGCTCATGCACAAGTTATTATTGATAATTCCCATAGTATTGGAAAAACAAAGGAACAAATTCAGAAATATTTTGGGTAGCATGATAAAAAATGATATGATATACTAATTGGGTGCGAAATTACAGATAAAGGAATGAATGACAATGAAACTGACCAGTATAGCCAGTAGCAGCAGCGGTAACTGCATCTATGTCGGTAGTGAGAAAGCGAACATTCTTGTGGATGCAGGAATCAGTGGTAAAAAAATTGAAAATGGATTAAGGACTCTGGATGTTGATCCGAAAGCATTGGATGCTATCTTGGTGACACATGAACATATCGATCACATTGCAGGGTTAGGAGTTATGGCAAGGCGTTATCATTTGCCTCTTTATATGACCGAAAAGACAGCTCAGGCAGTGATGGATGTAAAGTCTGTTGGCAAGATTGATCCGAAATTGTTTGAAATCATAAAGCCGGATCATCCCTTTTCGATCAAAGATATTACGATTGATGCAACATCAATTTGGCATGATGCAGCAGATCCGGTCTGCTACAGCCTTGAGAGTCATGATGTGAAAGCATCGATTGCTACAGATCTTGGAAATTACCATGAGGGAATTGTTGATAAAACAAAGGAATCAGATATTTTATTTATTGAAGCCAATCATGATGTCAACATGCTTCAAGTTGGACCGTATCCATATTATTTAAAGAGAAGAATTCTCGGTAATAAGGGACATTTGTCTAATGAACGATCCGGTCAGTTTTTGTGTGACATTTTATCTAATAATACAAAAGAAGTTTTTCTTGGGCATTTAAGTAAAGAAAATAATTATTCAGAACTTGCATATGAAACCGTGAAATTATCGCTTTTGGAACACGGATTGTTGCCGGAAGAAATTCATTTTCATATGCAGGTTGCAAAGCGTGATGAGGTTTCTGAAATTGCAATCGTAGAAAACAAAAGTTGTTTACATAAATAGATGATATATCGGGAGGAAAAAAGAAGATGAAAAAGACAGTCATAACAGTTGTTGGAAAAGATAGTGTAGGAATTATTGCAAAGGTTTGTACTTATCTTGCAAATAATCGCATTAATATTTTGGATATTTCACAGACAATTGTTAGTGGGTATTTTAATATGATGATGATTGTAGATACTAGTGAATCTCAGAAAACGGTATCCGATGTAACAAATGAATTAGGTCAGATTGGAGAAGAGATTGGAGTTTTGATCCAGGCACAAAATGAAGACATTTTTAATATGATGCACAGAATTTAGTCCGGAGGATTTACGATGATTAATATTAATGAAGTAATTGAAACAAATAAAATGATCGCGGAGATGAATCTGGATGTAAGAACCATTACATTAGGAATCAGTCTTCTTGATTGTACAGCGAGCACGCTAGAAGAAGTAAAAGAAAATATTTATCAAAAGATTACGACAACAGCAAAAGATTTGGTAAAGACAGGAAAGGAAATTGAAAAAGAATTCGGAATTCCAATTGTGAATAAAAGAATTTCAATCACTCCGATTGCATTAGTCGGTGGTCCAGTCTGCAAAACTTCGAAAGATTTTGTTGAAATTGCACAGGTACTTGATCAGGCAGCAAAAAAGGTTGGCGTCAACTTTATTGGTGGTTATTCCGCACTTGTAAATAAAGGAATGACAGAAGCAGATCGCTTATTGATCGAATCGATTCCAGAAGCATTGGCAACAACAGAACGTGTCTGTAGTTCAGTTAATGTTGGTTCTACAAAGACAGGAATCAATATGGATGCTGTACGTTTGATTGGTGAAAAGATTAAAGAAACTGCAGAATTGACAAAGGAAAATGATAGTCTTGGTTGTGCAAAATTTGTTGTATTTACAAATGCTCCAGATGATAATCCTTTTATGGCTGGTGCTTTTCATGGAGTGACAGAAGCAGATAAGATCATCAATGTTGGCGTTAGTGGACCAGGTGTAGTAAAACGTGCATTGGAAACAGTTCGTGGTGAAAGCTTTGAAGTTTTGTGTGAAACAATTAAGAAGACTGCATTTAAAGTTACTCGTGTTGGGCAGTTGGTAGCAAAAGAGGCTTCAAAACGATTGGGAATCCCATTTGGTATTATTGACTTGTCCTTAGCTCCAACACCTGCTGTTGGTGACAGTGTCGGTGAAATCTTAGAAGAAATTGGTCTTGAATATGCAGGTGCGCCAGGAACAACGGCAGCGTTGGCGTTGTTAAACGATCAAGTAAAAAAAGGTGGAGTTATGGCGTCTTCCTATGTAGGAGGCCTTAGTGGAGCTTTTATTCCTGTCAGTGAAGATCAGAGAATGATTGATGCAGCAGAGGCAGGGGCTCTGACATTGGAAAAATTAGAAGCTATGACTTGTGTATGTTCTGTAGGGCTTGATATGATTGCAATTCCTGGCAAGACAAGTGCAGCAACAATTTCTGGCATTATTGCTGATGAAATGGCACTTGGCATGGTAAATCAAAAGACAACAGCGGTACGTTTAATTCCTGCAATCGGCAAAGATGTTGGGGATACTGTAGAATTTGGTGGATTGCTTGGATATGCACCGATTATGCCGGTAAACCAGTTCTCTTGTGAGGCGTTTATCAATCGTAAAGGAAATATTCCAGCTCCAATTCATAGCTTTAAGAATTAAAGAGACGATGTTTGATCAAAAGAGTATAATCTCGAATGTAGATTAAGAAAGTACCTTTTTGATCAAAAGCAAATGTTTTTGTTATAAAATCAGAACGCCCAGTATAGGCAGCAGCCTGTACGAGGGCGTTTTTTTCTGATTCATTGGTATATAAATGATTAGCGGCAATCATACCCAAAAAGAGAATGACTGCAAATAAAGTACGTAATTTAAATCCATCAAAATAATGAAAATCGGAATTCATGTTGATTTCACTTCCGTTTTTTATTATTCTATGATTCTTATTCGGAAATAATCGCTTTATGATATACTTTTTTTCCTTTTTTAATGACAATTCCTTCTTTTAAGGCATCTTCAGTAATCATCAAAGTATCCATGGTGATTTTTACATTATCGACGGAAACACCATTTTGCTGGATTAATCTTCTGGCTTCCGATTTGCTTTTTACAAGTTTGCAAAGCATCATTAAATCCATCATATTAATTTCAGAATCGGTAAGGTCCGATACAGAAATTTTTGTCGTTGGCATATCGGCATCAGAACCAGCTCCAGCAAATAGGGAATGAGAAACTTTCTGTGCTTTTTTGGCTTCCTCTTCGCCGTGAACTAAAGCGGTTAATTCATATGCAAGGATTTCTTTCTTTTCATTAATACGGTTATCTGGCCATTTTTCCATTTCTTTGATTTCTTCTAAAGATAAAAATGTCAACATTTTTAAGCATTTTGTAACATCAGCATCATTGACATTTCTCCAGTATTGATAAAATTCAAATGGAGATGTCTTGTTAGGATCTAACCATACAGCTCCACCGACGGTTTTACCCATCTTTTTACCTTCGCTGTTTAATAAAAGAGTAATAGTCATTGCATAAGCATCTTTTTCTGTTTTCTTACGGATTAATTCAGTTCCTGCCAACATATTACTCCATTGGTCATTTCCACCAAACTGCATATTGCAACCGTAATGTTCACTTAAATAATAGAAATCATATGCCTGCATAATCATGTAGTTAAATTCTAAGAAACTTAATCCTTTTTCCATTCTCTGTTTGTAACATTCTGCGCGAAGCATATTGTTAACAGAGAAGCAGGCTCCTACATCGCGTAATAATTCGACATAGTTTAATTTTAAAAGCCAGTCAGCATTGTTGACCATAATTGCCTTATCGTCTCCAAATTCAATAAAACGTTCCATCTGTTTTTTAAAACAGTCACAGTTATGCTGGATTGTTTCAGATGTCAGCATTGCACGCATATCTGTTTTGCCAGATGGATCACCGACATGCCCGGTTCCACCACCAATCAATACAACTGGTTTGTTTCCAGCCATCTGAAGACGTTTCATAAGGCACAGTGCCATAAAATGTCCGACATGAAGAGAATCAGCAGTTGGATCAAAACCAATATAAAAACGCGCACCGCCAGTATTGATTAATTCACGAATTTCTGGTTCATCTGTAACCTGAGCAATCAATCCTCTTTCTTGTAATTCTTCATAAATTCCCATTTTATTTTCCTCCTTAACAAGAATAAAGCGGACAAGTCCGCCTCAAATGCTTTAAATTTTTCAGCCCTAAGAGCCTTGCTCCGCTTTGAATGTCAGATGTAGACTGCTATAGCATCATATTTCTAATGTATCTGTATGCATTCTTGCAGAGCATTTTTCTTGGTATAGGAAGTGTCAGAAGAATTTCCTATACCAAAAAACGTCCTCTGTTTCTACGTATGTGTAGAAACAGAGGACGATAAAAATCTGATATCGTGGTACCACCTCTGGTTTAAGTATCTCTCACAAAATACTCCTTATGATGTGCCATTACACATCGTACGCTGTATCGGGCGTACCCGTCTTACCCTAATTAGAAAGATAATTCTGTTCAGATAAGCAGCTCTGGAATGTATTCGAACAGTGGATTTCTATCCTCGCACCAACCGGATAGTCTCTGAAAAATCGAAATCTGTTTTACTCTTTTCCTTCATCGCTTTTCCATATGAACCGATTATAGCATAGATCAAAAAAGATTGTAAAGAAAAATTTATGTTTATATATAGTATTTGTTTTAAATTATTCTTGTTTTACACTGTTTAAGAATTCAGATGCTTTTTCTGATGTTAGAGAAAAAATCTGCATTAAATTTTTGATAATTGTATCATCCTCAGTTTGACTTAATAATTGATCCGTAATAAAGGATTTGACAGCAGAACAAAATCCAGAGTCATAGCCGGAATCATAACCAGAATCATATCCTGTATTATATCCAGAATCGTAACCAGTTTGGTAACCACGCGTATTGGCATCTTCAAGAAGTTGGTTTTGATCCATAATCTCAATTTGTCTATGAAGATATTCTAACATTTTGATTTGATCATCATGAATATTTTTTAATTCATCTACTGCTGTTTCCATACTAATGTCTCCTTTCGCGCATTGTTCGTATTCTTCCCATGTTTTCGAACGGAAGAAGCGGGCCCATCGATAAATAGGAGTTTGTTTCTCTTCATCAGTTGCGGTAACGATTTTGGGTAGTTCTATTGTATGAAAGATTAATTTATCAGTAAAAATCTGATTAGATGTCGGATTCATCAAATAATATTGATTATAAAATGAAGGTTCATCCTTATTCCAGATAAAATCTAATATACTAATGCTAATACAAGGATATAAATATTTATTCGTATATTGATCCTCTCGCACAGCTTGTTCTGAAAATTTCTTGGTAAGATAATAAAGAGATCGATTTGTCCAATATTCAAAAAAACGAGCCTGCATTTCTATGTTGATACATTTATTATCAGACATTTTTACAAAGAGGTCAAGTATTCCAAGCTTCTTTTTTTGAGATTCCTTTTCGGTTGTTGTTTCCAGATATGTAATTTCAGTAATATCTTCAGGTTTTATGTTTAGAACAGCAGATAGTAATCCTTTTAAAACAATTTTATTATGCATGACTTGAAATTTGATTACAAGATTAGGCATGAAAAATGCTCCGCTGTTATATAAGGCGGAGCATTTCCTTCATCCTATTGAGGAATTTTGTCGATTTTGTTATTTTAAACTGGATAAGTTCCGTTCGCTTTATCACCAAGTTCAGGGTCTATGCCGTCTTTTTGTGCTGCACGGTATTTAAAGAAGTCGGTTGCAACTTGTGGGAAGAGTGCATAAGATAATACATCTTCGTCTTGCTCGGACCATGTTGCTACATCTTCTTTTAGTTTATCCAATTCTGGTTCAAGTAAATCAGCAGGACGACAGGTGATTGGTTCTTCTTCACCGATTACTTTCTTTTTGACTTCTTCATTCATAGGTTTTACAGTAGCGCCATATTTACCACGTAAGATATCTTTCGTTTCTTTTGTAGCCATTTTATAGCGTTCACCCATTAAAACGTTGAATACAGACTGTGTTCCAACAATTTGGGAAGAAGGAGTAACTAAAGGTGGTTCTCCGAGGTCTTTTCTTACTCGAGGAACTTCTTTTAGTACCTCATAGAATTTATCCTCTGCACCTTGCTCTTTTAACTGGGAAGTTAAGTTTGATAACATACCACCTGGTACCTGGTAAAGGAGTGTCTGGATATCAACACCCATGTTCTTAGGATTCAATAAGCCGCTTTCCAGTGCTTTGTCTCGAATTGGACGGAAATAATCAGCAATTTGAGCAAGCAATGTTTGATTAAGACCAGTATCATATGGAGTGCCTTTAAATGTTTCTACCATAACTTCCGTTGCTGGCTGACTAGTTCCCATAGCAAATGGAGATATAGCGGTATCAATGATGTCAACACCAGCTTCCACTGCTTTTAAATAAGTCATAGAAGCAACCCCAGATGTGTAGTGAGTGTGAAGTTCGATTGGCAGATCAACGGTTTCTTTTAAAGCGGTTACTAACTCAGATGCTTTATAAGGAACTAAAAGTCCAGCCATATCTTTAATACAAATAGAATCCGCACCCATGTCTTCGATTCGTTTTGCAATTTTTTTCCAGTAATCTAACGTATAAGCATCGCCAAGTGTGAATGATAATGCAACCTGAGCGTGTGCTTTTTCTTTATTTGCAGCTGTTACAGCTGTCTGTAAATTTCTTAGATCATTTAAACAGTCAAAAATACGAATGATATCAATGCCATTAGCAGCAGATTTTTGTACAAAATATTCGACTACATCATCTGCATAAGGACGGTATCCTAAAATATTCTGACCACGGAATAACATCTGTAATTTTGTATTTTTAAAACCATCGCGGAACTTGCGTAGACGCTCCCAGGGATCTTCCTTTAAAAAACGCAGGCAGGCATCAAATGTTGCTCCACCCCAACATTCTACAGCATGATATCCGACTTTATCCATTGTATCTATAATAGGAAGCATTTCTTCCGTAGACATACGTGTAGCAATCAGAGATTGCTGCGCATCACGGAGAATTGTTTCTGTAATTTTAATTGGTTTTTCCATAAGTATGTTCCTCCTTGTTTATACTCCGAAAATTGCCATAAATACACCGGCAGCAACAGCAGTACCGATAACTCCTGCTACGTTAGGTCCCATTGCGTGCATCAGTAAGAAGTTTGTAGGATCGGATTCTGCTCCGACTTTTTGTGATACACGGGCTGCCATTGGTACAGCAGAAACTCCTGCAGAACCGATTAATGGATTTACTTTTCCGCCAGTTAATTTGCACATGAGTTTACCAAATAAAACACCGGCAGCAGTACCAAATGCGAAAGCGAGCAGACCGAGAACAACAATTTTAATGGTTGTCAGATTTAAGAATGCTTCTGCACTAGTTGTAGCACCTACACTGGTACCCAGTAAAATAACAACGATATACATTAATGCGTTAGAGGCAGTTTCCGTGAGCTGTCGTACAACGCCACTTTCTTTAAATAAATTTCCTAGCATCAGCATACCGACCAATGGTGCTGTAGAAGGAAGAATCAGACAGACAATGATCGTTACGATGACAGGAAACAGGATACGTTCCAATTTAGAAACTGGACGAAGTTGATCCATCTTGATTTTTCTTTCCTCTTCTGTTGTCAGAAGTCTCATGATCGGAGGCTGGATGATTGGGACTAAAGACATATAGGAATACGCAGCTACTGCAATCGGTCCCATTAAATTGGACTGATGAAGCTTGCCAGCCAGATAAATGGAAGTTGGACCATCTGCACCGCCAATAATGGAAATTGCAGCAGCAGCAGCATCATCAAATCCTAAACACATAGCTCCGATGTAAGCGGCAAAGATACCAAACTGAGCAGCAGCACCTAAAAGGAAACTTTGAGGATTTGCGATCAGCGGTCCAAAATCTGTCATTGCACCAACACCTAAGAAAATCAGAGAAGGTAAGATACTCCATTCATCTAATAGGAAGAAGTAATGAAGTAATCCCCCATCTGCCATAATATCTGGATAAATGTTTACTAATAGCATACCAAAGGAAATTGGAACTAAAAGTAATGGTTCGTATTCTTTCCTAATTGCTAAATAAAGGAAAACACAAGCTACACCAATCATTGCATAGTTTCCAACCGTTAAGTTGAAAAAAGCAGTCTGGTGCAACAAGTTTCCGAAAACTTCGATAATATAATCCATAGTAAAACCTCCCGGCCTAATTTAATGTAGCCAGAACATCACCAGATTCAACCATATCTCCAACTTCAACATCAATGCTGGCAATGACACCATCTTCTGGAGCTGTGACACCGATTTCCATTTTCATTGCTTCAATAATGATAACAGGATCACCGCGTTTTACAGACTGTCCAACAGAAGTAGGAATATTAAATACTTTTCCAGCAGCACCTGTTTTTACTTCGATATTTCCAGCAGTGTCAGCTGGGGTAGCAGGTTTGGCAGCTGGAGTGGCAGGTGTTGGCTGTGCAGCTACAGGAGCCACTGGAGCGGCACCTGTTTTTTCTTCTACGGTAACATCATAAGCAGTTCCGTTAACGGTAATTGTATATTGTTTTAACATAATTTTTGTTCCTCCTAATAGAATTTAAAATGATTTTGTCCAGTGATCAGCCGGCATACGTCTGATGGAACGGACGATAAAACTATCTTCTGAAACACCTGTAGATGCTGCAATAGCAGCGGTAATGACTGCGACTAATTCTAAATCATCCATTTCAGGTTGTGTATTTACAACAGGAGCCGCAGGCGTTTTCTTTGGAACAGGTTTTTTCTCAGGAGCCTCTTCGGTTCCTTTTTTCTTGGTAAATCTTTGCTGAATTTTTGGAATAAGAGCAAACAAGGAAATGATCAAACTGATAAAGATTAGAACCGCAAAAACAGTTCCCATTCCCAGTAAAGTATTTAAACATGCCTTTTTTAATATTTCACCAAGAGATAGTGATAATAACGGGAAATACATCATATCGCCGCCTTTCTATACACTTGGATGCTTTTTGTAGCTTCTGGCTTCTGTCTTTGTTGCCAGCATTTCAAAAGCACTGATTAAATATTTTCTTGTATCTTCTGGGTTGATCAATGCGTCTACATACCCATGGGCTGCCGCAGAATCGGCCTCGTTTAATAATGCATCATATTCTTTTGCTTTTTCACGAATAGTAGCAGCAGATTCTCCTTCATATAAAATTTTGGCTGCATGAATTCCATCCATAGCTCCGATTTGAGCATTGTTCCATGCATATACAAGGTCTGTTCCCAAAGATTTACTACCCATAATGGTTCCAGCAGAACCCATGGCTTTTTCTAAGACAACGGTAACTTTTGGCACGGTTGCATAAGAATAAGCAGCGATTAAGGAAGCACATGCTGCTGGAGTCTCGATTTCTGCTTCGAAGGAACTTTCAAATCCAGAAATATTACATAAAGTAAGTACTGGAATATGAAAAGCATCACAGAATTTTACAAAGGAAGCAGCTTTTTTCATTCCATCTGCTGTTAATACATCTGGATAGGTTTCCGCAGTGTTTGCCTCGTTCTGACAGTTGGCAATACATCCGATTGTCATACCATTCAAACGAATAAACCCAGTGCTCATTTCTTTTGCAGTAAATTTCTTTGTTTCAATATATTCATAATTGTCGCCAAGCATAGATAGTATCGTAGTGGTATCACCGGCAACATTGTTAATTCCTTCACATAAACGGTTAAGATTATCGACACATGGTTCCTGAACGACAGAAAAACGGTTATTAGATGGAAGAATACCAATCAAACGTCGAACTTCTGCATAGATTTCTTCTGTTGTTCCACAAATATCAATGTTTTGCGAATGAGAAGCTTTCCAGTCTGCACTGGAAGTGTCACATTTCTCACGGCTGTTTTCAGGAATTGTATTTGGTGATTGTAAAAATAAATTTCCTTTTTTGCTTTCAACGAAAGTAAAATCAGATAGAGCTGGTAAAATGGATACTCCACCGCCACAATTTCCCATAACAATCGTAAATTGTGGAATAACACCGGAAGCAAGAGCCTGTTTTTGATAAATAGAACCTAAACCTTGGAGAGCATCTGTGGATTCCTGAAGTCTGATTCCACTGCAATCAAGAATACCAATTACAGGAGCCCCCATTTTTAGAGCCATATCATATAATTGTGTGATTTTTCTGCTGTGCATTTCGCCAATGGATCCGCCTAATACAGATGAGTCCTGACTATATACATAAACAAGACGACCATCGATCAAACCATATCCAGTGATTACGCCATCTGCAGGTGTTTGTTCTTTATATAAATGAAAATTTGTAGAACGTGCATTGACATTGGCACCGATTTCTACAAAGCTGCCTGCATCCAATAAAGACTGGATTCGTGTGAAAGCAGAATTATTTGCTGATTTATTCATATTAGTCCTCCCTAATTTTTATCTACATCGCCTATTCTACTATATTTTATGGGTATTATTCAAGATGATTTATGAAAAGGTCTATAGATATTTATTATTATAAAATAAATTTTATTTATTTCATCTATTTAATAAGTAGAAACTTGAAAAGAGAGTAATCATTTCTTGATAAAAAGGAATAAATTTTTCTGGCAAACGAAAAAAATTAAAAAATGTGTTGACAAACAAAAATAAAGTGATAATATAAGGATAAAGATGTTAGCACTCAAAAAGAACGAGTGCTAATAAAACAAAAGGAAGGAGACGGGAATGGAATTAACAGAACGGAAAAAGAAAATTTTACATGCGATAATTACAAATTATCTGGAAACAGGTGAGCCGGTTGGTTCCAGAACAATTTCCAAAAGTCCAGAGATCAAGCTTTCATCTGCAACGATTCGAAATGAGATGGCAGATTTGGAAGAATTAGGACTGATTCTCCAGCCTTATACATCAGCAGGTAGAATCCCTTCTGATTTGGGATATCGATATTATGTAGATCAGCTGATGCAAGATAAGGAAGCCGAAGAAGAAAGAAGAGAGGCTCTACTGCAAAAAGTTGACCGTATGGAGGTTATGTTAAAGCAGGTTGCCTCGGTGTTGGCATCCAATACAAATTATGCGACAATGGTTACTGCACCACAATATAAGAATTCTTCTGTAAAATTCGTACAGTTGTCACAGGTAGATGAAGAAAGTCTGTTAGCTGTTATCGTTATTGAAGGGAATATTGTCAAGAATCATTTGATTCGAGTTCCTGAGCCATTGATGAATGACGAAGTTTTGAAGATGAATGTATTATTAAATAGTTTTTTGCAGGGATTATCATTGAGAGATATCAATCTGGAATTGATTGAAACGATGAAAATTCAGGCAGGTATCCATTCTGATATTCTTGATTGCGTATTGGAAGGAATTACTGCAGCGATTCGCGAGGCAGATGAGCTTGAAATATATACTAGTGGTGCAACTAATATTTTAAAATATCCGGAACTTGGTAATCCGGAGAAAGCAACACAACTTTTGGATACTTTGGTAGAAAAAAGAGCGTTGACAAAATTGGTAGATGGAACGCAGGAAGGTGATGACGAACATACGGGAATTCAGGTTTATATCGGTAATGAAATGAAGATGAAAAACATGGAAGACTGTAGTATGGTAACTGCGACCTATGAATTGGATGGTGGTGGAATGGGTACCATAGGAATCATTGGACCAAAGCGTATGAATTACCAAAAAGTGGTTAAGACATTAAAGAATCTGACTGGAGAGTTAGATGAAATATTTAAAAAGAAATCATAAAGGAAAGGTGGACCATCTGTGGAAGATAAGAAAAAAGTAGATGAAGCAATGGAACAAACAGAAGAAATTGTGGAAGAAACAGTCGAAGAAAAAGATGAAACACAGACGGAAGAAGCTTCTGTAGAAGAAACTTCCAAAGATCCAAAGGATCAGAAAATACAGGAATTAACAGATAAATATCAGCGTTTGATGGCTGAATTTGAAAATGCCAGAAAGCGTATGACCAAAGAATCCATTCAAAAATACGATATGGGTGCAAAAGATGTCTTAGAAAAATTATTACCAGTTGTTGATAATTTCGAAAGAGGTTTATCAGCAGTTTCAGAAGAAGAAAAAGACAGTCCATTCGTACAAGGAATTGAGGCAATTTACAAACAGTTGATGACAACTCTAGAAGGTATCGGTGTGACACCGATGAATGCAGAGGGCAAAGAATTTGATCCAAATCTTCATAATGCAGTAATGCATATAGAGGATGAATCCCTCGAAGAAAATGTTGTAGCAGAAGAACTTCAAAAAGGATATATGTATAAAGAAACAGTTCTTCGTCACAGCATGGTCAAAGTTGCGAACTGACATTGAGCACTTAGCGAAAGCGAGCTAAAAGCGAAGCTTGAGGTTAGTGCGAAAGTCGTTCCCGAGACTCAATGAGAATAAGCAAGGCGAAATTCGAATGATAGTCGAGTGGAACATACAAAATAGCACTTAGCGAAAGCGAGCTAAAAGCGAAGCTTGAGGTTAGTGCGAAAGTCGTTCCCGAGACTCAATGAGAATAAGCAAGGCGAAATTCGAATGATAGTCGAGTGGAACATACAAAATGGCACTTAGCGAAAGCGAGCCAAGAGCGAAGCTTGAGGTTAGTGCGAAAATAAATAACATAGCAAATAATCAATTAAATTTTTAGATATTATTTATTATTTAGGAGGAAATGAATCATGGGTAAAATTATTGGTATTGACTTAGGAACAACAAATAGTTGTGTAGCAGTTATGGAAGGTGGAAAACCAGTCGTTATCACAAATGCAGAAGGAATGAGAACAACACCATCTGTTGTAGCATTTACAAAAACAGGAGAACGTGCAATTGGTGAACCTGCAAAACGTCAGGCAGTTACAAATGCAGAAAAAACAATTTCTTCTATTAAAAGACATATGGGAACAAGCTACAAAGTAAACATTGATGGTAAAAATTATTCTCCACAGGAAATTTCAGCAATGGTGCTTCAGAAATTAAAAAGTGATGCTGAAAATTATTTAGGAGAAAAAGTGACAGAAGCAGTTATCACTGTTCCAGCTTACTTTAACGATGCTCAGAGACAGGCAACAAAAGACGCTGGTAAAATTGCTGGTTTAGATGTAAAACGTATCATTAATGAACCAACAGCAGCAGCTCTTTCTTATGGTCTTGATAATGAAAATGAGCAGGTTGTTATGGTATACGACTTAGGTGGTGGTACATTTGATGTATCTATCATTGAAATCGGTGATGGAGTTATTGAAGTATTATCTACTGCTGGTGATAACAAATTAGGTGGAGATGACTTTGATAATGTTATCACACAGTATATGTTAGATGAATTTAAAAAAGCAGAAGGTGTAGATTTATCATCCGATAAGATGGCTATGCAGCGTTTAAAAGAAGCTGCTGAAAAAGCAAAGAAAGAACTTTCTTCTTCTACAACTACAAACATTAACCTTCCATTCATTACAGCAACAGCAGAAGGTCCAAAACATTTCGATATGAACCTTACAAGAGCAAAATTTGATGAATTAACAAGAAGTTTAGTAGAAAGAACAGCAACTCCTGTTCAGACTGCATTAAAAGATGCTGGGTTAACAGCTTCTGACTTAACAAAAGTATTATTAGTTGGTGGTTCTACACGTATTCCTGCTGTTCAGGATAAAGTAAAACAGTTAACAGGAAAAGAACCTTTCAAAGGAATTAACCCAGATGAATGTGTAGCAATCGGAGCTTCTATCCAGGGTGGTAAATTAGCAGGTGATGCAGGTGCAGGCGATATCTTATTATTGGATGTAACTCCATTATCATTATCTATCGAAACAATGGGTGGTATTGCTACAAGATTAATCGAAAGAAATACAACAATCCCTACTAAGAAGAGCCAGATTTTCTCAACAGCTGAAGATAATCAGAGTGCTGTAGATATCAATGTTGTTCAGGGTGAAAGACAGTTTGCAAGAGATAACAAATCTTTAGGAAGATTCCGTTTAGATGGTATTGCACCAGCAAGAAGAGGAGTTCCTCAGATCGAAGTAACTTTTGATATTGATGCAAATGGTATTGTAAATGTATCTGCAAAAGATTTAGGTACAGGTGCAGAACAGCACATTACAATTACAGCAGGATCTAATATGTCTGATGATGATATTGAAAAAGCAGTAAAAGAAGCCGCTGAATTCGAAGCAGCAGACAAAAAACGTAAAGAAGCAGTTGACACAAGAAACGAAGCTGATTCTATCGTATTCCAGACAGAAAAAGCATTAGAAGAAGCTGGTGATAAGATTGATGCAACAGACAAAACTCAGGTAGAAGCTGACCTTCAGGAATTAAAAGATTTAATTGCGGCAGCAGATGCTGAAAACATGACAGATGATCAGGTTGAACAGATGAAAGCTGCAAAAGAAAAATTAATGACAAGTGCTCAGAACTTATTTGCAAAAATGTATGAACAGGCTCAGCAGGCAGCAGGTGCAGGTCCAGATATGGGAGCAGGCGCTGATACAGCTTACAATGCAGATGATGTTGTAGACGGAGACTACAAAGAAGTATAGGCATTGAGCACTTAATGAGAACGAGCGATAGCGAAGTTTGAATTTAGTGAAAATGTCCTTCTCAAGTTTCAGTGAGAACGAGTAAAAAAGTAAATTTACCTGCCGGAAGATTTCCGGCAGGTTCTACATGACGGATGCGATTATCTGTCATGTTAAGCCGTAGGAGAAATGCTCATACGGCTTATGCTGTATATAAGCGAGCTATGAGATAGTAGAGAGGTTGTATAAAAATGGCAGATAAAAGAGATTATTATGAGGTTCTTGGAGTAAGCAAGAGCGCTACGGATGCAGAGATTAAGCGTGCATATCGTAAAGTAGCGAAGAAATATCATCCAGATATGAACCCAGGTGATAAAGAAGCAGAAGCAAAATTTAAAGAAGCAACAGAAGCGTACGAAGTGCTGAGTGATTCCCAGAAGCGTTCCCAGTATGATCAGTTTGGTCATGCTGCGTTTGATCAAAATGGTGGATTCGGTGGCGGTGCTGGCGGATTTGGCGGTTTTGACTTTAATGGTGGTGATATGGGTGATATCTTTGGCGATCTATTTGGTGGTATGTTTGGTGGTGGAAGTTCCAGAGCCAGACGAAATGGACCGACTCAAGGTGCACATGTACGTGCAGGTATTCGCATTACATTTGAGGAAGCGGTGTTTGGATGTACAAAAGAGTTGGAAATCACATTAAAAGATGAATGTACCACTTGTCATGGAACTGGTGCGAAACCGGGGACATCTCCAGAAACTTGTCCAAAATGTAATGGTCGTGGCCAAATTGTATATACACAGCAGTCTATGTTTGGTACAGTTCAAAATGTGCAGACTTGTCCAGAATGTAATGGTTCGGGTAAAGTTATTCGTCAAAAATGTACAAAATGTGGTGGAACTGGTTATGAAAGTAAGAGAAAGAAAATTCAGGTTACCGTACCTGCTGGTATTGATAACGGTCAGAGTATTCGTATCCGTGGCAAAGGTGAACCGGGTAAAAATGGTGGACCTCGTGGTGACTTATTAGTAACTGTGAATGTCAGCAGACATCCTAAATTCCAGCGTAGAGAATATGATCTGTTTTCTACAGAACCGATTACATTTGCTCAGGCAGCATTAGGAGCAACGATTACGATTCAAACAGTGGATGGTCCATACGAACATACAATTAAACCAGGGACACAGACAGATACAAAAGTTCGTTTAAGAAGCAAAGGTGTTCCTTCTATTCGAAATAAAAATGTTCGAGGTGATCATTATGTCACATTGGTCGTACAGGTTCCAGAATCTATGAATGAGAAACAAAAACAGGCATTGCGCGCTTATCAGGAGGCAATGGGAGAAGTATCATCTGAGAAAAAAGGATTTTTTGGAAAACATAAAAAATAAATACAGTCATTTATTCCAGACTCTTTTAGCTTTAATATTCTAAAAGAGTCTTTTTCCATTTTATGTAAGAAATTTATCATAAAATAAAATGCTCTGCTTCGTTCTTTCATAGTAAATTAAAAAAGTGTTGACATGTATGAAGATTATTATTATAATTTTATTCATATAAAACATATAGGAAAAGAATGAAATTAAGAGTACTGACTGGAAAACCAGAGGGCATTAGAGTAATTATCTAATCCCTCTGGTTTTTTGATATAAGGAGGGGAGAAAATGAGTATATGATGAATATACAATGATAACAAAAAAGTGTTTTAAAGGAGGAAATAGGGATGATAAAAAATTATAAAGCAATTATTTGCAGTATTATGGCATTTGCTATATGGACGACTCAACTACCTGTAACTAATTTTCAGGTAGTTGCCTCTACAACAAAGACAAATCAGACATCCACTTTTTATTACAATGGAGATATTATTACCGTGGATGGAGCAAAAGGGGAAACGCAATCTGGAGAACCAGTTTATGCAAAGGGGGTTTTGACCAAGGATGGTAAGATTCAGGCGGTTGCTTATAATAATGATGAACTAAAAACATTGCAAAAGAAGGCAGAAGAACAAAAAAGTTCCCGGGTAGATTTAAAAGGAGATACATTACTTCCAGGATTTTTTGATTCTCATAGTCATTTAGATATGGTAGATAAATACTATGATGCATCCCCAGCTTTGGGAGTGACTACTATTGAATCTTTGATCAATCAGGGGAAGGAGCAATTTTCTGAATGGGAGCAGAAGAATAAAAACAAGCTTGTTGAACGCACAGAGGATGATCAGTACTGGTTTATTACACATGGATTTGATAATACAGCATTTGGGCAAGATAATTATCGGATGCCAACACGAGAGGATTTGGATGCAATCTCAACCGAATATCCGATTGTTTATATCCATGCCAGTGATCATTTGTGTGTTGTAAATTCAAAAGCGTTAGCAATTTTTAATCATAAATTGTTTGAACAATATAAGGATAAGAAAATCGTAAATGGAATCAGACAATTTTGGGATAGAAAAGATGAAAATGTTACTTTAGATGATATAGAAAAAGAGGATGACATCAGTCAATTTACTGGTATTTTACGTGAAAATGGATTTTTTACTGTATTTTACTATTCTTATAATTTAGGATTTGATCCCAAATATCTGGGAACTCTTGGTGACAACAAAGAGATTGTGGCACAGGCAATACAGACATATGCAAAAAATGGTATTACAACAGCAAATGGTAATGCTGCCAGTGTCCTTTCCCAGTTAGATGACAGTCAGAAAATAATTGATATTTATAATGATTTATCCTACGATTCTAAAAAGGATGAAGTAGCTGGTATCAATGGTTCATCCGTTACACCTTCATCTGAAGCGAAATATAACAAAGACCATGCAAAACAAGGTCCGATTAAAATATTTTTAGACGGTTCTCCACAGGGAAAGACAGCATGGTTTGAGGAAGATACAACCGATGCTTCTCATGGTGGATATTACAGAGATGAAAATGAGACAATTTTGGACGGAAGTAAAGGAAAAGAATATTGGTGGGGTGACAACGCTAGTAAAATTTCTGATGAGGAATTAACAAAAGAGTTCTTATATGGTATTAAACATAAATTACAGGTTGTTGCACATGCGAATGGAACAGCAGCCATCAGTCAATTTATAAACAGTTATCGAAATGCATTGAAACAAGCTGGCATTGATGTGACAAATAAGGAAGCAGTTAAAAAGATTGGAAATGAAGTTCGTCCAGTGATCATTCATGCCCAAACGATTACACAGAAACAGTTGAAAGAAGCGGATGAACTAGATATTAATTTTTCCTTCTTTACGGATCACGTTTATTATTACGGAGATTATCATCTGTATTCTACATTAGGACCGATAAGAGGGCAGTTGATCAGCCCGATGAAAGATGCAGTTGAAAAGCATGTGAGTGTCACCATGCATCAGGATTCTCCAGTAGCACCGCCAAATATGTTGTTTAGTATTTTTAATGCGGCAAATCGTATCACTAGAGATGGACAGGCGATTGGGCGTGGTTCTTCAAATGGTGATTTTGATTCAAGAATTACAAAAAAAATTAATGAGAATGTAAAAAATGATACGAGAGATGAAAGAATCAACGGATACGAAGCTTTAAAAGCAGTCACGATAAACGGTGCATGGCAGAATTTTGAAGAAAATAGCAAAGGATCTATTTCAGTAGGAAAAGAAGCGGACTTTGTTATCGTAAATAAAAATCCCATTGAGGAGGAATTTTTAGGTTTGAGTACAAAGGAAGCACAAAAAAATCAGTTTATTCAGGAAACCATTAATGACGATAAAGTAATTTATCGTGCAGAAAGCAGTAATATTACTCATAATAGCTCTGGAACTGGTGCATCAACAGATACTAGTACAGCTACTACAAGTGAACCAACAACTAGCGGTACGGATACGACGAATCCGGTTACGACTAGTACTGAAAAAAGGAAAATTACATTTGTTTCAAAACCTTCTGATTCTGTTTACACGGGAAAACCAATTACAAAGAAATTGACAGTAAAGGCTGGTAAAATATTGCTTAAACAGGGAACAGATTATACAGTATCCTATTCCGCCAATAAATCTACAGGAAAAGCAAATGTGACAATTAAAGGAAAAGGTAAGTACACGGGAACACTTAAAACAAGCTTTTATATTAAACCAAAGAAGGCTGTGATTAAGAGTGTTACAGGTAAGAAAAAGAAATTGACGGTTAAGGTAAAGAAAAATGCAGGAAATGTTACTGGATATCAAATCAAATACAGTAAATCCTCTAAATTCAAGAATTCCAAAACAAAATCTGTAACCAAAACGAGTTATACAATTAAAAAACTGACAGCTAAGAAAAAATATTATGTAAAAGTCAGAGCATATAAAAAAGCAGGTACGAAAAAGATTTATGGCAAATGGAGTTCTATTAAAAGTAAAAAAACAAAATAAAGCGGTAACTTAGATTTTAGCTTTTTTGTAGTCTGGTATATTTTTCAAAGAATCCCATCATTTTATAGAAAAATAAATAAAACTCTTGACTTTCCCCTTACTGTATGGTTTATCCTTAAAGTAAAGAAAGGCATTGCAGGAGAAAAAAGATGAAAATTAATGAAGTGGAACAAAAAGTTGGTATTACAAAAAAGAATATTCGATTTTATGAAGAACAGGGATTGATTCATCCGAAGCGAAACGCAAGCAATGGATATCGAAATTATTCAAAGGAAGATGTTAGTGAACTTTATAAAATAAAATTGTTGAGAAAACTTTCTGTTCCGATCAAAGAGATTCATCGAGTGCAAATGGATGAGATTTCATTCAAAAAATGTATGGAAAATCATTTACTAAAATTATTCCATGAAAAAAGAGAATTGGAATTGATGCAAAATATGTGTGAACAAATTTTGAGTCAAGAAATCAATTTTTCTGATGTAAACGCCTTATCTTATTTGGAACAAATGGATCAGATGGAGGAAGGGGGAATACAGTTTATGAATATTCAGGAGAAAGATAGGACAAGACAAAAGGTGGGACCTTGGATTGCAGCTTTAACGATGACATTGTTTATGGTATTGTTTATGGGAATAGTAGTGTTTGCAGAACTTATGGAACCACTGCCATTGATCATCTTTATTGTGATTATGTGTATTCCAGGTGTAATTATTGTTGGTACATTTATTGCATTGTTTCAAAGAATTCGTGAAATTGAAGGAGGAGAACAAGATGAAGCTGTTAAATATTGATTATATACCAGGAAAAGAAATTGAAGCACTTGGCATTGTAAAAGGAACGATTGTGCAGTCAAAAAATGTTGGACGAGATTTTATGGCGGGAATGAAAACGATTGTTGGAGGAGAAGTTGCCGGTTATACTGAAATGATAAATGAAGCTCGTCAAATTGCAACAAAACGTATGGTAGATGAAGCAGAGTCTATGGGAGCAGATGCTGTCATTAATATCCGTTATGGTTCCTCCTCTGTGATGCAAAGTGCGGCTGAGGTAGTGGCATACGGAACCGCTGTCAAAATTATATCGGATAACAAATAAGAAACAAAATGAGAAAGAAAAGAGATGTCATGATTTGTATGGCATCTTTTTTTGCGCGATGGAACTTTTTATTTGCTATCATACATAAACTAGTAAAACTAGCAAAGTGTGTTTTGTCTGGTTGAAAAGAAAAGCGAGCAAAAGATCGGAAATTCGTTGACGTAGTTCCTATATATGTTATAGAATATAGAATAATATATTAAAATGGAGAAAACTATGAAAAAACGAAAGATTATTTACATGCTTGTATTAATGTTGTTGTTTGAAATGATAGCACCGGCTACTGTGGAAGCGAAAACTTCATGGGCATTTACAAAAAAGGGAGTTCCATGTTATAGTGATGCTTCTGGTTCTTCTGATGCAGGTTCGATATCTCGGTATAGTGGTTTTGAGGTGATTGAAAAGAAAGGCAGTTATAATCTGGTAAAATATAAGAAAAAAGGGAAGACAAAAACTGGTTGGATTAGTAAGGAAGATATGAGGGACTTATGCCTGAAATATGATGGCAGTGAAATAGCAATGGTTGCGGAAGGAATTTATGCACTTGGTGGTCAACAAATAAAAGTTTTTTTTCTTGGGAATGGAGATTATCGGTTACAACTTGTAAAAACCAAACAGTATTTTGCCTTTGATCCGGATGTTGGGGATTTTGTACTGTCAGAACAAAAGGAAGATCAAAATAATCTTTGGACATTTAGTCGTGTCGATCATCATTTGCTGATACAGAATAGAGCATCAGGAAAATATATTATCCCAAATGGTTCTGTGATTCAGATAGGAACCTATAAAGATGCTTGCAAAAGTGACTGGGTATTTGTTCGCGAAGGAACCAATACGGACCCATATCGCAATTTCTGTCAGTATGATGGAAGATGGGGCGGCAAAAAGAATGGCAGCAGTACAAAAATGGCACAGGCCGGTTGCGGAGTTTTAGCGCCGGTAAACGCAATTTACGCTTTAAGTGGGCAGTTCATGGAACCAATGCAAAGTGCAGATTACGCATGTGAGACTGGATATCGAGTTCCGTATAGTGGTACGGATGAAGGTTATATGAAAGCGGTAGCAAAAGATTTAGGAAAGCAATATGGTATTTCTTATGCTGGAAAGGTAGAAACAATTTCCGGAATCAAGAAAGGTTTGTTGGAAGGTGCGACATTTGTTGCTCATGTGCCAGGCCATTATGTTGCAATTGCAGATTATGACAAAAAGAAAGATAAATATTTAGTTTTGGATCCTCATCCATTGCCAAAACGAAAAACATCTCCGTTCGGTTCCTGGGTTTCAGCAGAACGCTTAGGTTCGGGGGGTTTATGTGTATCAGTGGCATTTAAATATGTAAAGGTAGAAAATAGTGGATTTCATTGGGATTTAAATATGCAGAAAATAAAAGTTGTACAAAATATTGCAGTGAATTTAAATCCTACTTCAGAACGTGACTATTGGGATTATTTATTACAACTGAAAGGAAGAGAAAATGAAAAAGTGGAATAAATTTACAATCGATACAACGACAGAGGCGGTTGACGCAATTAGTTATCAGCTGAGTGAAATGGGAATTGATGGGATTGAAGTTATTGACCATGTTCCACTTAGTGAAGAAGATCAGAAAACGATGTATGTGGATTTGCTTCCAGACGAGATTGCACCAGATGATGGAACGGCAAAAGTTGTCTGTTATGTTGATGAGGGTGCTGATGTGGAATCTATGATTTCGAAAATTTCTGTCATGCTCCAAGATTTATCACAGTTTTTCGATGTTGGAACCGCTGCTATCTCTCTTGGTGAGACAAAGGACGAAGATTGGGTAAATAACTGGAAAAAATATTTTAAACCATTTCGTCTTGATGACAATATTGTTATTAAACCAACATGGGAAGTGTTAGAAAATCAGAAGGAAGACGATATAGTAGTCGAAATTGATCCGGGAACAGCATTTGGGACTGGTTCGCATGAAACGACAAAACTTTGTATCCATCAGTTGAAAAAATACATTAAGGAGGATACCACATTATTAGATTTAGGATGTGGAAGTGGCATTCTTTCGATTATTGGTTTGAAATTAGGTGTGAAAAAAGCTGTTGGAACGGATATTGATCTAAATGCAATTCGTGCGACAGAAGAAAACTGTGAAATTAATCATGTGACAAAGGACCAGATGACTGCATATCAGGGAAATTTGCTGACAGATGATGATTTTTGTCATATGCTTGGGACAGGATGCTATGATATTGTAGTAGCCAATATTTTAGCAGATGTCATTATACCGCTTTGTAGCATTGTAACCTCATTTTTAAAAGAGGATGGTTTATTTGTGACCTCGGGTATCATCAATACCAAAGAGTCTGATGTTGTACAAGCCATGGAAGAAAATCATTTTGAAATTATTGAGATAAATCATATGAAAGATTGGGTTTCGATTACAGCGAGACCTAAACGATAGGTGGATATAAATGTATCGTTTTTTTGTGACACCGCAGCAGACAGGCGGTGAAAAGATTTTAATTACTGGCAGTGATGTGAATCATATTAAAAATGTGCTCCGCATGAAAAAAGGAGAACATATTTTAATCAGTGATGGTACAGACAGAGAATATGAATGTGAAATCAGTGGTTTTATAGAAGATACGGTCGAGGTTAAGATTTTGGATGTATTTGGTTCTTTTGCGGAACTACCAACGAAGATTACCTTATTTCAAGGATTGCCAAAGTCGGATAAAATGGAATGGATTATTCAAAAGGCGGTGGAGCTTGGAGTTTATGAAGTTGTACCAGTGGTGACAAAACGGGCAGTCGTAAAATTAGATGCCAAAAAAGCAAAAAAGAAAGTGGCACGTTGGAATGCAATTGCCCTAAGTGCAGCAAAACAGGCAAAAAGAGGTCGAATTCCAGAAGTAAAGCCTGTGATGTCACTCAAAGAAGCTTATGAATATAGCAAAACATTTGATGCTTCGATCATAGCATACGAAGATGCGAAAGGAATGAGCCATTCTCGTGAAGTACTACATTCCTTAAAAGGAAAAAAACAGATTGGAATTTTTATTGGACCGGAAGGTGGTTTTGAAGTATCAGAAGTGGAGCTGGCGAAAGAACTGGGCATTGTTCCGGTAACGCTTGGCAGGCGAATTTTAAGAACAGAAACCGCTGGCATGGCTGTTTTGTCGATTTTGATGTTTGAGATGGAAGAGGAACAGGAGGATAAATAAGTGGAAGCATATTTTGATAATGGGGCAACAACAAAAGTTTTTCCTCAGGTGAAAGAAATCATGGTGGAAGCAATGGAAGTAGAGTATGGAAATCCTTCCTCAATGCATATGAAAGGTGTAAAAGCTGAAAATTATATAAAAGATGCAAAAGAAATTATTGCGAAATCTTTGAAAGTAGAACCGAAAGAAATTATTTTTACCTCTGGAGGTACAGAGTCAAATAATATGGCTTTAATCGGGACAGCGATGGCGAATAAACGTAAGGGTAAACATATTATTTCTACAAGGATTGAGCATGCATCGGTGTACAATCCATTATTTTATTTAGAAGAACAGGGATTTGAGGTGACCTATCTTCCTGTTGATGAACATGGAATTGTAAAACTACAGGCTTTAGAGGATGCCATTCGTCCAGATACTATTTTAGTATCTGTGATGTATGTAAATAATGAGATTGGTTCGATACAACCAATCTCGGAAATTGGTTCAATTATCAAAAAAAAGAATCCCGATATCATCTTTCATGTAGATGCAATACAGGGATATGGTAAATATAATATTTATCCAAGGCGATGGAACATTGACCTGTTGTCAGTCAGTGGACATAAGATTCACGGTCCAAAAGGAATTGGATTTTTATATGCCAAAGATAAAGTAAAAATGAATCCAATTATCTTTGGGGGAGGACAGCAAAAAGGAAGGCGTTCAGGGACTGAAAACGTGCCGGGAATTGCCGGACTTGGTAAAGCTGTGCAATTAATCTATGAGGATCATGAAACAAAAATGAATCATATTCGTAGTTTGAAAGAGGATTTTATTGCGCAGGTTTTGGAATTGCCAGATGTAAAGAATAATTCAGGAGAAGCACCTCATATTGCGAGTATTAGTTTTAAAGGTGTTCGAAGTGAAGTTTTATTGCATGCACTCGAAGAAAGAGGCGTATATGTATCGTCCGGATCTGCATGTTCTTCGAATAAACCAGCAATCAGTGGAACATTAAAGGCAATTGGTCTGACCAAAGAATATTATGATTCGACATTGCGTTTTAGCTTTTGCATATATAATACAAAAGAAGAAGTTGATTACGCAGTTGATTGTCTGAAAGAATTGTTACCAATGTTAAGAAGATTTACAAGAAGATAGAAAGTGAGAGTCATATGGAATTTAAAGCATTTTTGATAAAATATGCAGAAATCGGAATTAAAGGAAAAAATCGTTATATGTTTGAAGATGCCTTGATTCATCAGATGAAATTTGCATTAAAAGAAGTGGGAGATTTTGCAGTCCATAAACAATTAGGACGTATCTTTGCGGAAGCAAAAGGTGATTTTGACTTTGATGAAGCAGTAGAAGCATTAAAACGAGTATTTGGTATTACAGGAATTTGTCCGATTATTATTGAAGAAGAAAAAGATTTTGATCATTTAGCAGAAGTTTGTTGTCAGTTTATGGATGAGCAATATCCGGATAAAAATAAAACATTTAAAGTATATGGACGTCGTGCTGATAAAAAATATCCGATGAATTCAATGGAATTTTCTGCTGAAATGGGAAGTCGTATTTTAGATGCTTTTCCGGAATTTAAAGTAGATGTACATCATCCGGATATTTTACTTACGATTGAAATTCGTGACAAAGTTTATATTTATTCAGATGTGATCAAAGGACCTGGTGGAATGCCAATTGGAACGAATGGGAAAGCAATGCTCTGTTTATCGGGAGGAATCGACAGTCCGGTAGCTGGTTATATGATTGCAAAGCGTGGTGTTCGCATTGATGCGACTTATTTTCATGCACCACCTTATACTAGTGAACGTGCAAAGCAAAAAGTTATCGATTTGGCAAAAAAAGTTGCGAAATATGCTGGACCGATTAATTTGCATGTTGTAAATTTCACAGATATTCAGTTAGCAATTTATGAGAAATGCCCGCATGATGAACTTACGATTATTATGCGCAGATACATGATGAAAATTGCAGAACATTTTGCAAAAGAAGGGGGATCTTTGGCTTTGATTACCGGTGAAAGCATTGGACAGGTTGCAAGTCAGACAATCCATAATCTTGTTATTACAAACGAAGTATGTTCTATGCCAGTTTTCCGACCATGTATTGGAATGGATAAACAGGAAATTGTTGATATCGCAGAGCAGATTGATACATATGAGACATCGATACAGCCATTTGAAGATTGTTGTACGATTTTTGTTGCAAAGCATCCGGTTACAAAAGGTAATTTGAAAGTGATCAAACATTCAGAAGAAGCATTAAAAGATGTGATTGACGATTTAATGGCAAAGGCGATCGAGACAGTGGAAGTGATTCATGTAAACTAAGTAGATAAAATCCCCTCAATTTGAGGGGATTTCTAAGTAGTTTTCGCTTCGGTATATGAAATGGTGTTTAAGCTTCGGATTCTTCGTCTACAATAAATGGTTCCAGGGTAGTTAAAATTTCTTTTAGCTGAGAGCCAGCGTCACGTATGTTTAAATCGATTGGTTTGGAAATATCCAGACTTAAAATTCCCATCGTTGATTTTGCATTAATGACATAGCGTCCCTGAACGAGATCGAAATCATTGTGATAATCATTGACAATTCGAGTGAAATTTTGAATCTTTGTATAGGAATCAATTGATATTTTTACCGTTTTCATAGATACCTCCTTATGAAAAACACAACTCTGTTTGTTTCTTTATCGTAAACAAATTTTGCAAAAAAGTCAACACTATAAAAACAGATAGGAGTAAAGATGGCGTTTTTTACAGAAATTCATACATTAAAAGTTGCATTTTTAACGTTAGGATGTAAAGTGAATCAATATGAAACAGATGCTATGAAAGAGCAGTTTAAGCGGGCAGGAGCTAAAATTGTTTCATTTCGGGATAAAGCCGATGTTTATATTATCAATACTTGCTCGGTCACAAATGTAGCTGATAAAAAATCACGACAGATGTTGCATCGAGCCAAAAAGAAAAATCCGCAGTCTATGGTAGTGGCTGTTGGTTGTTATGTACAAGCAGCAAAAGAAAAATTAAAAGAAGATTCGTTTGTAGATCTCATTGTCGGTAATAATAAGAAAAAGGATATTGTTTCCATCGTGGCTGATTATCTGGATCACCAACAAAGATCAGATCATGTGCTTGACATTCATCATGTAAATGAGTTTGAAGAAATGGGGATTTCACATATAGAAGGGCATACCAGAGCGTATATTAAAGTGCAGGATGGATGCAATCAGTTTTGCTCTTATTGTATTATACCGTATGCTCGAGGTCGTGTACGGAGTAGAAAACTGGACGATGTGATTCTCGAAATTAAACATTTAGTACAACAAGGAATCAAAGAGTTTGTCTTGACTGGTATTCATTTAAGTTCTTACGGTGTTGATCAGGAAGATATGAATCTTTTAAGTTTGATTCAAGAAGTTGCGAAGATACAGGGTGTGTTGAGAATTCGTCTTGGTTCTTTAGAACCAGGTATCATTACCGAGGAGTTTGTGCAGGAAATTGTCAAGATTCCTCAGCTTTGCCCTCATTTTCACTTGTCATTACAGAGTGCCTGCAATGATACATTAAAGAGAATGAACCGAAAATATACGATTGAGGAGTATAAGGATAAATGTAATCTACTTCGTAAATATTATGACTTTCCAGCAATTACAACGGATGTTATCGTAGGATTTCCGGGAGAGACGGAAGAAGAATTTGCGATTACAAAAAGAAATTTGGAAGAACTGAATCTGTATGAGATTCATGTGTTTAAATATTCAAAACGAAAAGGAACGCGTGCAGAAACGATGCCGAATCAAGTAGATGATAGCAAAAAACATCAAAGAAGTCAGGAACTTCTAGAAATGACAGGCAGACAAAAATCTGATTATGAGAAAAAATTATGTGGAGAGACAGTAAGCGTTTTATTAGAGGAAACCGTTGAAATCGATGGAATTGTATATTATACAGGACATACGATGAACTATGTGAAAATAGGAGTGATAGGAAAATACCTGTCATCAAATCAATTAGTTGAGGCGATTATTACTGATTATTCCGCTAAAGATTTTCTTATTGCAAAAAGTGTATAAAAGCCAAAGCTTTACTTTTTACAATAACTATATTAAAATAGAGATAATTAAGGAAAGGAACGTGATGAAAAATGGAACATAATACACAATTATTTCAGGTTGTAAAAGAAGAATATGACGTTCACACAATACTTGCAAAGGTTTATGAAGCGTTAAAAGAAAAAGGATATAATCCAGTGAATCAGATTGTTGGTTATATTATGTCTGGAGATCCTACGTATATTACAAGTCATAACAATGCAAGAGGATTGATCAGACGCGTGGAACGCGACGAAATCATAGAAGCCCTATTTAATCAGTACATCGAAACAAAATTAAAGTAGGTTGTTTATGCGATTACTTGGATTAGATTATGGAACAAAAACAGTAGGAGTCGCTTTAAGCGATCCTTTGGGGGTTACCGCACAACCGGTTGAGACGATTACGCGAAAATCTCCAAATAAACTTCGCAAAACTTTGGCACGGATAGAAACACTGATCGCAGAAAATGATGTTGAAAAGATTATACTTGGCTATCCCAAAAATATGAATAATACAGTTGGAGACCGTGCGGAAGATGCTGTCTCATTTAAAGAGCATTTAGAAAGGCGGACAGGCTTGCCAGTCGTGTTGTGGGATGAACGTCTAACAACGATGGAATCTGAACGTATTTTGATGTCTGGTGGTGTTCGCAGAGAGAATCGCAAAGCAGTGATCGATCAGTTGGCAGCATCCATTATTTTGCAAAGTTATATGGACGCAGAAGGAACAGGAATGAAAAATGAGTGAAAAACAAAAAACTATCGTTTTCCAGGATGATGAGGGAAATGAAATTCAATTAGAAGTATTAGAACAGACAACGATTGCAGGACAGAATTATCTTTTGGTATTAGATGCGGAAGAAGATACCGTATTATTGTTTAAAGAGGTTCCGGAAGATGGGGAGTTTGTTTCTTATGAAATCGTGGAAGATGACACAGAGATAGAAGCTTTATTAAGAGTATTTAACGAACTATTGGATGATATGGATATTACGTTTTAATAATATTCCATTAGTGGTTGAGGTGCGAAGATGGACAATAAAAACATGGAACATTTGAAAGAATTATTAAAGAGTAAAGGTCTGAAAATGACAACGCAACGTGGATTGATTCTGGAATCATTATCGGAATGTCCCAAGCATCTGACTGCTGAAGAAATATATGAATTAGTATGTAAAAAACAGCCAGAGATTGGAATTGCTACCGTGTATCGTACATTAAAACTATTAACAGAGTTGGGACTGATTGACACATTAGATCTGGATGATGGATTTGTACGCTATGAATTGGCAGGAACAGCAGGTGGTGGTCATCATCATCATCATCTGATTTGTATATCATGCGGGAAAGTTTTGGAATTTAAAGAAGATCTGATGGAAACTTTGGAAGAAAGAATTGAATCCACAACAGGTTTTAAAGTTTGTGATCATGAAGTGAAAATGTACGGATATTGTCAGGATTGTAAACAAAAGCAATCTTAAAGACAGAGTACAGTAATTCCCCTCTTAATGTGCGTGAAAAAGAATAAATGGAGGAATTATTTTGAGATTATTTAAAAATGCAGATAAGCCGGTTAAGATTATACCATTGGGCGGAATGGAACAGATTGGTATGAATATAACGGCTATTGAATATGAGGATTCGATTATTGTCGTTGACTGTGGACTTGCATTTCCGAATGAAGAGATGCTGGGGATTGACTTGGTGATACCAGATATTTCTTATTTGAAGGAACATGCCGATAAGGTGAAGGGACTTGTGATTACACATGGTCATGAAGATCATATCGGAGCGATTCCTTATGCATTAAAAGAACTTAGTATGCCAATTTATGCGACAAAATTGACAATGGGTTTGATCGATAATAAATTAAAGGAACATGGATTGACAAGGGCAGTTAAGAAAAAAGTAGTAAGACATGGACAATCCATTAATTTGGGTTGTTTTCGAATTGAATTTATTAAGACAAATCATAGTATTGCGGATGCAGCAGCGTTAGCAATTTATACACCAGCTGGAATTATCATTCACACTGGAGATTTTAAGATTGATCATACGCCATTGTTTGGTGAAGCAATCGATTTAGCACGCTTTGCGGAACTTGGTAAAAAGGGTGTCCTTGCTTTAATGTCAGATAGTACCAATGCGTTACGCGAAGGTTATACACCGTCAGAACGTACAGTAGCAAAGACATTAGATCATGTTTTTAATGAATATCGGAAAGAACGTCTTATTATCGCAACATTTGCATCGAATGTGGATCGTGTACAGCAGATTATTAATTCCGCTCATAAATATGGAAGAAAAGTTGTCGTAGAAGGGCGTAGCATGGTAAATGTTATTAAGACAGCGACAGAACTTGGCTGTATCCAGATTCCAGATAATACAGTCATTGAAATAGAGGAAATGCGTAATTACACAGACGATCAGTTGACATTGATTACAACTGGAAGCCAGGGTGAGACAATGGCAGCACTTTCCCGTATGGCAAATTCCAGTCATAAAAAAGTCATCATTAAGCCAAATGATGTTGTTATTTTTAGTTCTTCTCCAATCCCAGGAAATGAAAAAGCTGTTTCCAAGATTATGAACGAACTGACAAAAAAAGGTGCGAAGATCGTATTTCAAGATACTCATGTATCCGGACATGCCTGCAAAGAGGAATTACGTTTGATTTATGCGCTTACAAAACCGCAATATGCAATTCCTGTTCACGGTGAATATCGTCATTTGATCAGTAACGCAGGATTGGCAGAGGACATGGGAATTCCAAAAGAAAATATTTTTGTCCTGAGTACCGGAGATGTTTTGGAAGTTTCAAAGAAAAAAGGAGAAGTGACAGGAAAGGTTCCAGCACAGGGAATACTGGTGGATGGTCTTGGTGTCGGCGATGTTGGTAATATTGTACTGCGTGATCGTCAACAGTTGTCAAAGAATGGATTGCTTATTATTGTTATCACATTAGAGCGTTATAGTAATCAGCTTTTAGCTGGTCCAGACATTGTTTCTAGAGGATTTGTATATGTAAGAGAATCTGAAGGATTAATGGATGAAGCGAAAAAAGTGGTTGCAGATGCTTTGGATGACTGTCTGGGAAAAAATATTTCTGACTGGAGTCGGATTAAAGCAGTAGTCAAAGATGCATTAAGTGATTTCTTATGGAAAAAGACAAGAAGAAATCCGATGATCTTACCGATTATTATGGAAGTTTAGTAATGATAAAGGAAGAGGAAAATGAAACAGATTAAAGAAGCAACATATGATCTCATTCATGTGATCCAAGAGTCGAGCCTTTATGTACAGTACCAAGAGTGTTTGGGAGTTTTAAAGAAGAAGAAAAAAGTATATGCAGAATATGATGAATTTCGAAAGCAGCATTATAAGCTGATGCGATCACAGGAAGATAATTTTGATGAGGTAGAGGCACTACAACAAAAATATCGGGATGTCCTAATGGATCATGATGTGGTTGCTTTCATGGAAGCTACTGATCGATTAACTTTAGCATTAAAAGAAATGTATATCGACATTGCAGACGAAATAGAGTTAGACATTGATTTTGTCGATGAAATATAAGTTTATTGTAACTGTTTCGTGGCTAATAAAGTCTAGAAAGGATTCAGGATGATAATACAACAAATAAATAAGAAATTTTGGAGAACATTTGGTAAAGTGTTTTTGGAGGCTCTTTTCATTGTAGGTGTCATCCTGATTTTTTTGTGGATGTATCAACTGTCCTATTATTCTTTTTCCAATGAGCCATATCATAAAAAAGAAACACAAAATGTGAAAATTACGATTGCAGAAAAAGAAACCATTGGTGATTTGGCGAAAAAATTAGAACAGGCAGAAATTATTGAAAATAAGTATTATCTGCAAATAAGATATCAATGTTCCGATTATCACCGCTATCATTTACGTGCGGGAGAATATCAGGTCACAGATGCAATGGGAATCGATGATTTACTGGAAAAATTTACAGGAAGGTAACTATGATTGTAGATGAACGTATTGTGGCGTATATTCATTCTCTGGAGACAGATGACAGTGAAGAATTAATGAAAATTGAAAAAGAAGCCAGAGAGCATTATGTGCCGATTGTAAAAAAAGAAACAAAAGAATTATTAAAGATTTTAGTATTAATGAAGCAGCCAGCGAAAATCCTTGAAGTAGGAACAGCAGTTGGCTATTCTTCGTTATATATGAATCAATATCAGCCAAATGGCGGTACAATTACGACTATTGAGAGAAATGCGAAAAGAATTGAGAAGGCAAAAGAAAATTTTCAATTATTTGGGAAAGAGGATGTCATTACTCTGTTAGAAGGGGATGCAATGGAAATCCTCAAACATTTAAATGATAAGTATGATATGATTTTTGTTGATGCATCGAAAGGACAATATATTCATTTTTTAGATGAGCTTCTAAGAATGATTCCGATTGGGGGCATTTTAGTTTCTGATAATGTTTTGCAAGATGGCGATGTCGTAAAGTCGCGATATGCGATTGAGCGGAGAAATCGTACGATTCATAAACGGATGAGAGAATATTTATATCAGATTACTCACATGAAAGAATTTGAAACAGTTGTATTGCCGCTAGGTGATGGTGTAACAGTTAGCATAAGGGTTGCATAGCGGGAATGTCATATTGATAGGAGACAAAATGAGAAAGACAGAATTACTAATTCCAGCAAGTAGTCTGGAAGTGCTAAAAACAGCGGTTATTTATGGCGCAGATGCGGTATACATTGGTGGTGAGATGTACGGTCTGCGTGCAAAAGCAAAGAATTTTTCAAAAGAAGATATGAGAGAGGGTATTGATTTTGCCCATGCTCATGGAAAGAAAGTATATGTTACAGCCAATATTGTAGCCCATAACATGGATTTAAAAGGTGTACGTGCCTATTTTAAAGAACTAAAAGAAATGAAACCAGATGGATTGATCATTTCGGATCCCGGTGTATTTCAGATTGCAAAAGAAGAAGTACCAGAGATTGATGTACATATTAGTACACAGGCAAATAGCACAAATTATATGACTTATAATTTTTGGCACCAACAGGGGGCAACAAGAGTGGTAGCTGCTCGTGAATTATCGTTAGCAGAATTAAAAGATATTCGCGAACATATACCTGATGATCTGGAAATTGAGGCATTTGTTCATGGAGCGATGTGCATTTCCTACTCTGGTCGTTGTCTGCTTAGTAATTATTTTACGGGTAGAAATGCGAATCATGGAGCTTGTACCCATCCATGCCGTTGGAAATATGCGGTTATGGAAGAGAGCCGTCCAGGAGAATATCTTCCAGTTTATGAAAATGAGCGAGGAACTTATATTTTTAATTCGAAAGACTTGTGTATGGTCGAATATATTCCAGAACTTGTGGAAGCTGGAGTTGACAGTTTTAAGATTGAAGGTCGTATGAAAACAGCCCTTTATGTGGCAACGGTTGCTCGCACATATCGAAAAGCACTGGATGATTATGCTATTTCAGAAGAGTGTTATCGTGAACATATGGATTACTATCATAGTGAAATCTCAAAATGTACGTACCGCCAATTTACTACAGGATTTTATTTTGGTAAAACAGATGAGTCTTCACAGATTTACAATAGTAATACATATGAAAAAGAGTATACCTATATTGGCATTGTCCAGGGCACGAATGAGAAAGGCTGGATTGCGTTAGAACAAAAGAATAAGTTTAGCGTTGGAGAAACGATAGAAATTATGATTCCAAATGGTGAAAATGAACAGGTGGAAGTCTATGCGATTGAAGATGAGGAGGGCAATCCAATGAAAAGTGCGCCACATCCAAAGCAGAAAATATATGTAGACTTTGGCCGAGATATTCCAGAGGGATATTTACTACGTCGCAAAGAAGATTAGTCGGAAAAGCACTTTTTTAGCCGTTTTTGCATAAAATGTATAAAAGGGCTAAGAGGTGCTTTTCTTTTGCGTACATTCAGAAAGCCATTATCGCCAGAGGAGGAGAGAAAATATCTGACTGATGCATTACAGGGAGATATTGAAGCAAGGAATCTTCTGGTTGTTCATAATATGCGTTTGGTCGCGCACATCGTCAAGAAATACCATAACTATGAAAAAGAAACAGAGGATTTGATCTCTGTCGGTACAATTGGGTTGATCAAGGCGATTAATACTTTTAAAATGGAATCTAATAATCGATTAGTTACGTATGCTTCAAAATGTATTGAAAATGAGATTTTAATGACACTTCGTTATAAAAAAAAGAGCGTCAAAGATGTTTCTATCTATGAGCCAATTGGAAGTGATAAAGAGGGGAATGAGATTAATCTTCTGGATATTATTTGTGAACCAGAAGTCGATTTTGCAGAAAAAGCTTTTTTGACAGATAGTAAACAGCGTTTATATGAGATTATCCATAAGATGGAAGATAGAAGAGAGAAATATATTATAATTTGCCGTTATGGATTATATGGAAGAAAGGAAATGACGCAAAAAGAAATTGCAAAAGAACTGGGGATTTCTAGATCATATGTGAGTAGGATTGAGAAACGTGCTTTAGAAAATCTGAGGAAAAAGTTTGAAGAAGATTGGGAATCTTGAGATTCTATGAAAAATACTATATAATGAAATTACAAAATGATTGAAGAATGACAGGAGTACATAAGAAATGTTCAAGAAATTTTATCCATCTGTATATTATAAATCAACGTATGCCGTGAATTTTCAGGAGTATTATGAAAAAGGATTTCGCGGCATTATCTTTGATATTGATAATACACTGGTTCCGCATGGAGCAGATGCAGATGAACGTGCAGTTCGTCTGTTTCAGACATTAAAAAACATTGGTTTTGATACATGCTTGACTTCTAATAATAAAGAGGAACGAGTACAACGTTTTAATAAGGATATTCATAGCCATTATATATATAAAGCAAATAAACCGGCAAAATCGGGTTATCAAAAGGCTATGCGTTTAATGGGAACCAACGAAAAGAATACGATGTTTGTCGGCGATCAATTGTTTACTGACGTTTTTGGGGCAAATCGAGTGGGATTGTATTCTATTTTGGTTGCACCAATGCATCCAAAAGAAGAAATTCAGATTGTATTAAAGAGATATTTGGAAAAAATCGTGTTATTTGTCGGAAGAAATAAAATAGATAAACGTTTTTAGATGAAAAGATAAATAAGAGGGTGTCACAAAATCATAATTGAGTGACACCCTCTTTATTGTTTTACTGTTTTAAGGTAGATAAAAATCCACGTCTTTCTAAAACATTAAGAATATTACGACCTTCACGAACACCATCAATCATTCGTCTTGTACGTGCACTGTCACCGATATTGACAATTTCAACTCCACGGTAAGCGAATGCCTCAGTCAGTTCATCTAAATGAGGAGATGTTTCCTGCATACCAAGACAAACAAATCCATAGTCAAATTTCATTTCTAAATCTTTATAATTGTTTCGTACAATAAATTGATCATCTTCAACTCTTAATAATTCAGCACTTGTATATTGATGAACACCATAATCTTCCATAAGACCATACGATGCAGCTCGAGTTGCAGGGTCTAAATCGATACCGAAGTATTCCTGACGTTCGCAGATGGTAATATCCGCTTTCTTTGTCGCAAAGAATTCGACAACATCAAGACCAACATTTCCACCACCAATGATGACTACTTTTTGATCTGACATATCTTCTGGATATTTTGAAATATCATCGAGCAGATCAAAAATGCTGTATACACGACGCTGATCTTTTGACTTACTCATAATATCTTGTAAGCCAGGAATATTAGGCATGATAGGATTTGATCCCGTGGCATTGACAATGATGTCAGGTTTAAATCCTTCTACAAATTCTGCATTTGCTTCCATACCTTTACAGATATATAAATTCTTTAATTTTGTGGCACGGTGAATCATATAGGTAGGGAAATCGCCAAGTCGTTTTTTGTTTGGCATATGGGCGATTCTTCCAGCAATACCGCCAAGTTGTTTTTCTTTTTCGATCAGGATGACATTGCATCCTACTTCGGCAGCCGTACAAGCGGCTTCTAAACCAGCAACTCCAGCACCAACGACTACTACGTTGCATGGTTCTTTGACTTTGCGCTCTTTATATTCATCTCCATTTGGAATTCCAGGATTAATTGTACAGCGAATTGGCTGAGTATCAAAGTATCGGTTGACGATACATCCGATGTTACAGGAAATGCATTTTCGCACATCATTTACGTCGCCAAATTGTACTTTATTTACCCATTCAGGATCTGCGATCAAACCACGTCCCATACCAACACAATCTGCCTGATTATTTGCGATAATATCTTCTGTCACTTGAGGATCGCGGACATTACCGCCGGTGATAACTGGTTTTCCAAAACGTTCTTTGATTGCCTGAGCCATAAAGGTACGCCAACCATCTGGAAGGTAGTCAACGTCACTGACATACTGGAGTGCGATACTGCTTCCGGCAGATACATCGATCATATCAATGTCATCAATAAAATAGGTAAGTAATTCTAAAGTATCATCAAGCGTATTACCGCCCTCTGTCAGTTCGTCAGCACTAATGCGAGCGATGATTGGGAATTCTGGTCCAACTGCTTTACGTATTTCCTGGAATACCATTTTTGCAAAACGCGCACGGTTTTCCGGAGAACCACCGAATTCATCTTTACGATCATTAAATAAAGGGGATAAGAACTGATTGATTAGGAAACCGTGTCCTGCTTCCACTTCAATCGCATCAAATCCTGCCATCACTGCACGATGTGCTGCTTTACCATATTTTCTTACAATTTTTTCGATTTCTGGTTTCTCTAATGGACGAGGAATATCTCCATCCGGAAATGTTCGTAAATCAGAAGAAGAAACTGGTTGAATATTTGTAATACTCATAGGTGCCGATGCACCGGCATGATTTAATGTAAGGGATACTTTTGCACCATATTTATGCAAAGTTTCACAAAGCTTAAATAATTTGGATACATAGCTATCACGGTCAATACGTAATTGATTGATTCTAAGTGCTCCCTGAGGAGAATATACACTTGCACATTCAACGGTAATTAAGCCAACGCCACCTTTTGCTCTCAACTCATAAAATTTCATCTGAGAATCTGTAACTTCGCCAGTATGACTTGCACAATTTGTAGCAACAGGAGCCATGACAATTCTGTTTTTTAATGTCATAGATTTAACGGTTAAAGGCTTAAACATATGTCTAAATTGGGTCATTTTTTTGCCTCCATTTTTCGATTAATCTCTTTTTATTCATTATAACAAAGGCTATGAAAGCTTGTCAATCATCCACCAAAATGAAAAATTTAGCACTTTCACTTGTTAAAGTGTTGTGTTGTGAAAGTACGTCTGTTATACTAATCATCAGTGAAAGGCGAAAAGGAAGGAAAAGATGATGGTCGTATTAGAACAATATAAAAAGCAGTTAGATTTATGTGATACACAATTGGTAAGTCTGTTAGAACAAAGGCTTGAAATCATTGAGAATATTATGGAGTATAAAAAGAAAGAAGGAATTTCAATTCTCCAATCCGAAAGAGAAAAGCAGGTTCGTAAATTGGTAAGGACACAATTAAATAAGCCTAAATTTAAAGATGAGATTTTTGATATTTATCGTAGTATTATAGAGAATAGCAAAAAGATTCAGGCAAAGACACTATTTCAAGACAACATTTATATGATTGGATTTATGGGATGTGGAAAAAGTACCATATCGAATTATTTAAGCAAAATGCTTGCGTTGGAAGTCATCGATATGGATAGTTATCTCACACAAAAAGAGGGAATGAGTGTGAACCAGATTTTTGAAAAATATGGGGAACAATATTGGAGAAATTTAGAGACAAATCTGATTATAAGTATGAAAGATTACCAAAATAAAGTCATTTCTTGTGGCGGAGGTGTGCCAATGAGAGAAATTAATATAGAAGAGATGAAGAAAAATGGGAAAGTTATCTTATTAACGGCGGATCCTGAGACAATTTTAGCACGAGTGAAAAATGACAATTCAAGACCACTATTGCGTGGCAAAAAAAATACAAAAGATATTAAAGAATTGATGGACATTAGAAGACCTAAGTATGAGGCCGCCGCAGATATTGTTGTAAATACAGATAACCGTTCGATTCATGAAATTGCGGAAGAAATTGTTTATCAGTTGACACATTTTAATGACACGATGACGGAAGCTTAAAATTATGAGAGATCTGGAGATGATTTAAATGTCTAAAAAAGAAAACAAAACAAATGCAATGCGGATTTTGGAGAGAAATAAAATTTCATATGAAGTGAAATATTATGAATGTGATGAATTTAAAGATGGAATTAGTATTGCAAAAAAATTGGATGAGAATCCAGATGAATGTTTTAAAACATTAGCAACGAAAGGTAAAAGTGGTTCTTACTATATTTACGTGTTACCAGTTGATAAAGAGTTAGATTTAAAAAAATGTGCTAGAGCAGTCGGTGAGAAATCAGTAGAAATGATACCGGTCAAAGAAATTAATCGGGTGACAGGCTATATTCGTGGAGGAACGACAGCACTGGGAATGAAAAAAGATTATCCGGTCGTAGTACATCAAAGTGCAGATGATTTAACGAAAATGATCGTTAGTGGCGGGAAACTTGGTGTACAGATAAAATTAACACCGAAAGATTACCTAAAAGTGACTAAGGGAAAGATGGCAGACATTATAAAGAGTTAAAGATAAAAGGGTTTGGTTGGATATGTTTCAACGAACCCTTTTTGTTTATTAAAATCAAAATTTACAGTAATTTAAAAAAATTTGTCATGTTATGATAAAAAACTACGTTTATTATTTAGAAGGGTAAATAATATCCCAAATTATAATACTAGAGAGGAAAAAATATGCTCGCTTATTTATTAACTCTGGATACGCAAGAAGATAGACAAAAATTAGTATTATTATATGAATCTTATCGAGATTCCTTATATTATTTGGCGTATCAGATTTTACACGATGAGGGACAGGCAGAAGATGCGGTTCAGGAAACATTTTTTAAAGTTGTGGATCATTTGAATAAAATACAGGATGTTTCGCAGGCTTGGGGGTATTTATCAACGATATTACGGCATAAGATTTATGATGGATTTCGTCAACAGGGGAAAAAGAAGGAAATATGTATGCATAATTCTATGTTGGATTCAGTTGGGATATCAGACACCTTTGAGAATCGTATTATTGCTAGGGAGGAAGAAGAGTATTTGGTCCAATGCTTGAGAGAGCTGCCATATCCGTATAAAGATGTCTTATATCTAAAGTATTTTCATGAATATTCTGCTTTGGAAATTGCAGATATGTTAGAAAAATCACCAGACAATATCAGACAGATAGCGAAACGGGGGAAAGAAAAAGTAAAGCAATTAATGATTAAAGGAGGTTATGTATCATGACAGATAAAATGTTAAAAATAGCAATGAAAGAGGTATACGAACAGGAATATAGCGAATTGCAATCTAAAATGAAACAGGAGCCGGTCCATATTTTTTCAAATAAATTCAAAAAAAATATGGATTTACTGATTTATGGAAGAAAAAGTCGCGTAAAAGCAGATAAACAAAAAAGAGCAGGAATTCATTACAAGTTTCGGTATGCGTTTGTTGCGATACTTATTTTGATATTTGCGACTACGACAGCATTCGCAATAAAACCGATCAGGGGGAAATTAGAACATGCTTTTTATACTGTGTTCACGGACAGAGTTACAATTGAAAATCAGGAAAATGTGGAAAAAGATGCAGATGATTCAGATGTGATCAATTGGAAAGAACCACAATATGTACCCAAAGGATTTCAATTAGAGTTTAGAGAAAAAAATGAAGATGTGAATCATTATATTATTTCTTGGGTAGGTAAAAATGAAGAAACTTTATCATATATTCAAGGAAAATCGGATAGTATGAGTTTGTCCCTATCGGCGAATGATCAAAAACCAAAAGATATAAAAATAGGTAATAAAAATGCAAAAATGGTAGTGGATGATTCTGGTACTCGTAGTATATTCTTTGAAGAAAATGGCGTGATTTATTCGATTACCGGGCATATTTCAGAAGAAGAATTGGTTGATATGGCTAAGAGCATCCAATAAGGTTTCTAAAACTAGTTGCTACGACGGGTGTGTACAAATATTTAGCGAAAAAGGGGAAGCGGTTATATCACAAAAATGTTGTAA
Source organism: Lachnospiraceae bacterium (assembly GCA_030523275.1). GTDB lineage: Bacteria > Bacillota > Clostridia > Lachnospirales > Lachnospiraceae > Fimousia. The sequence continues at coordinate 2,682 of JAUNIX010000024.1, read as the reverse complement.
TTATGAATGGTTCTTTTTATAATGTAAGTAACAGTAAGAAAAAGTGAGTTTGGTACGCATGATGAACTGGAAGAATTGTGATTCTAGTATGAGTCATCCTAAATTTCACGATTACAAATGGTGAGGAATGAGCATTATGAAAATCATATTTTTAGATGTAGATGGTGTATTAAATTCAGAAGAATATTATATGGCACATAAAGAGGATATAGAATTACAACAGGTTGATGAGGCATGTATAAAAAGATTAAAAAGAATTGTTGACGCTACTGATGCCAACATTGTACTGTCTTCTTCTTGGAGAGGTGGATGGGATAAAGATCCACATAAAATAGATCAATTTTGTATACAGTTGGTAAAATTGCTTGCCAAATATGATTTGTTTATTATGGATAAAACATGTTATCTTGAGACCTGGGATCGTTCGAAAGAAGTACAATTATGGATAAAAGGTCAAAAAGAAAGGATAGATGGTTTTTTGATCTTGGATGATTATAATTATAATTGGAAGAAACGTGGTTATGAAGATCATTGGATTCAGACAGATTTTGCTGATGGTGGTCTAAAGGAAGAACATATCAAAAAAGCGATTCAAATTTTGAATCAGAAAAGTTCTTTTTGGGAGCGATGGAGATGGAAACATGCATAAATATATGGATATTCCGATAGTATTTGTGTATGTATAGAACAAAAGTCTTATGATCAGGAGGATAAAACATGCTTAATTTTACATATCTTACACCGACAAAAGTTATTTTTGGTAAACAAACGCAATTGCAGACCGCAAGCGAAATCAAAAAATTGGGTGGTTCAAAAGTTTTTGTGATTTACGGTGGAGGAAGTGTTGTTAAAAGTGGTCTGCTTGCACAGATTACAAAGAATTTGGAAGAAAATGGATTGGAGTATATAACAAAAGGCGGTGTGAAACCAAATCCACGTCTTAATTTTGCCAGAGAAGCTGTATTAGAATCCATTACATTTGGTACAGATTTTGTATTGGCTGTTGGCGGTGGAAGTGTCATCGACACAGCAAAAGCGGTAGCACATGGTACAGCAAACCCAGATATTGATATTTGGAAATTCTGGGATCGTTCAGAAAATCTGACAAAAAGTCTGCCAGTTGGCGTTGTATTGACAATATCGGCAGCGGGGAGTGAGATGAGCGATTCCGCAGTGCTTACAAATACAGAAATCGGAAGAAAGAGAGGGCTTTCTACTGATTTAAATCGTCCGAAATTTGCAATCATGAATCCGGAATTGACTTATACACTTCCTAAATATCAGATTGGATGCGGGATTGTGGATATTATGATGCATACGCTAGATCGATATTTTACACACACAAAAGGAAATCAGATGACCGATGAGATTTCAGAAGCATTACTTCGCACTGTGATCCAAAATGGAAAAGTGGCAATCAAAGATCCAACGAATTATGAGGCGATGAGTGAGATTATGTGGGCGGGAAGCATTTCACATAATGGAATGACTGGATTGGGAGCTGTCACAGATTTTGCACCTCATCAACTGGGTCATGAGTTAAGTGCGATGTTTGATGTTGCACATGGCGCAAGTCTATCTACTATTTGGGGTGCATGGGCAACTTATAGTTATATAGAAGAACCATCCAGATTTGCCCGTTATGCAAAGAAAGTATGGGGAATCACGGCTCAAGATGACGAACAAGCAGCAAAGAAAGCAATTCAGGCAACAGTGGATTATTTTGTTTCATTGGATATGCCTGTCAAATTTTCAGATTTAGATATTGGAGTGCAGTCGGAGGATATTTTAGAGAAGCTTGCAGACAGCTGCTCTTATGATAGAGGCAGAACAATTGGTAGTTTTAGAGTCTGTGATCGTGATGATATCCTTGAAATTTACAAATTGGCAAATTGCTAGTTGAAAATCAAGGCAAGATAGTATAAAATAATGCTTAGATTACATTTAAGGAGGAGAAATAATGGTATCCGCAGGAGATTTTAAAAACGGTATTACAATCGAATTAGATAATAATATTTATCAAATTATTGATTTCCAGCACGTAAAACCTGGAAAGGGTGCAGCTTTCGTTCGTACAAAATTAAAAAATATTAAAAATGGTGGTGTGGTTGAAAAAACTTTCAGACCTACTGAAAAATGTCCAAAAGCTCATATTGACCGAAGAGATATGACATATTTATACAATGATGGTGAATTATATTACTTCATGGATGTTGAAACTTATGATCAGGTTGCATTAAGCGATGAAGTGATTGGTGATTCTTTAAAATTTGTAAAAGAAAATGAAGTGGTAAAAACAGTTGCACATGCAGGCGATATTTTCGCTGTTGAACCACCATTAAATGTAGAATTATTAGTTACAGAATGTGAACCTGGTGAAAAGGGTAATACCGCTCAGGGAGCTACAAAACCATGTACTGTAGAAACTGGTGCACAGGTTATGGTTCCATTATTTGTAAACGAAGGTGATACATTAAAAATTGATACTCGTACAGGAGAATATTTATCAAGAGCATAAGCTTATGATATGAAAAACCGCAAAAACTTTGTTGTTTTTGCGGTTTTTCTTATTTATGCAAAGAGAGTGTCATTATGGAACACTTTTTTATTCATCACATCTATCGTTTCTACATTCATCGCATTTGTCATTGCGTCTATCTTCTCTGCGATCATCGCATCGAT
>JAUNIX010000049.1 GCA_030523275.1 Lachnospiraceae bacterium | reverse complement strand
TCATCAGCACTTAATTTTAGATATTTCACCTGTCTACTTGACAGAGTGCATATCAGGATGATGGTCGTTTTTTTGTTTCACGTGAAACATTTATAATAATCATTATATTATTATAAAAATGTATTGTTTCACGTGAAACATATGATATAATTATTTTCAGAGGAAAAGGAGGCTAGGTATGGGTAGAATTATTGCAATAGCCAATCAAAAAGGTGGAGTTGGGAAGACAACCACCGCAATTAATTTAGCAGCGTGTATCGCGGACAAGAAAAAGAGTGTTTTAGCAATTGATATGGATCCACAGGGGAATATGACAAGTGGATTTGGAATTGATAAAAATGAATTAAATGATACCGCATATGATTTACTTGTAAACGAAGAGATGGAAATTAATGATTGTATTAGACATAATGTATTTCCTTGGTTATCAATTCTCCCTTCTAATAGAAATTTAGCAGGTGCAGAAATTGAACTTTTGACAGTAGAAAATATGCAGTATATTTTGCGAAATAAACTGGAAGAAGTCATAGATGATTATGATTTTATTATTATTGATTGTCCACCGGCATTAGGAATGTTGACAGTAAATGCAATGACAGCTGCGGATACTGTAATTGTGCCAATTCAATGTGAATTTTTTGCTTTGGATGGACTAACACAGTTGATATACACGATTGGCTTGATACAAAAGAGTTTAAATCCAGATTTAGAAATTGAAGGTGTTGTATTTACAATGTATGATGCGAGAACAAATTTATCGCTTCAAGTTGTAGAAAATGTAAAAGATTTTCTGAATCAAAATATTTATAAAACGATTATTCCTAGAAATGTGAAATTGGCGGAGGCCCCTAGTCATGGACTTCCAATTAATTTGTATGCGCCGAGGTCAGCAGGTGCAGAAAGTTATGATTTGTTGGCAGAAGAAGTGATTAATAATAGTGAGGTATCTTATGACAGCTAAAAAGAAAAATGCATTGGGAAAAGGATTAAATGTATTAATACCAGAAACAACAACTCAACCAGCAAAAAGAAGAACGAGAAAGAATGTATCAGATGATAATAATTTAATGGTGTCCATTCATGAAATTGAGCCAAATAAAAATCAAGCACGAAAAAACTTTGAAGAAGAACCTCTAAGAGAACTGGCTGAATCAATTAAACAATTTGGTGTCATACAACCAATTGTTGTTCAAAAAAAGAATGATTATTATGAAATTATAGCTGGCGAAAGAAGGTGGCGTGCTGCTAAAATGGCTGGGTTAAAAGAGATACCGATTATCATCAAAACGTATACAGATCATGAGATGGTTGAAATTTCACTGATTGAAAATATTCAGAGAGAAAATTTGAATCCAATCGAGGAAGCCAAAGGCTATAAAACATTGATGGATGAGTATCATTTGAAACAGGAAGAAATTGCAGAGAAAGTTTCCAAAAGCCGTTCAACAATAACAAATTCCATGAGATTGTTAAAATTAAGCGAGAAAGTTCAAAATATGCTGATAAATGGTGAAATTTCTATGGGACATGCCAGAGCATTGCTTGCAATTGAAGATGAGTCACTACAAATTGAAATTGCCAAGAAAGTACAGGAAGAAGGATTAAGTGTACGAAATATAGAAAAAATTGTAAAGGATTTATCGAAGAAAAAAGAACAACCTCCCAAGGAAGATGATACATACAAGTATTTATATCAGAATATTGAGGAAAGTTTAAAGCAAATCTTAGGCAATAAAGTTACAATTAAAAATAGAAAAAACAACAAAGGAAAAATAGAAATTGAATATTATTCCCAGGATGATCTGGAAAGAATTATTGATTTATTAAAGAGATAGGTGGTAAAGATGATGTATGGTATTGATATGGAAATAATTATTATGGCATTAGGAGGAGTTAGTGCGTTTTTATTGCTATTAATTATTATTTTATTTGTGAAAATATCAAAATTAAATAAAAAATATCAAGCATTTATGTCTGGAGAAGATGGAAAATCATTGGAAGGACAGGTAAAAGAAAATTATAATTTAATGAAAAATATTGAATTAAAACAGCAACAGCAAGAATTAGATATGTTAGAAATATCTGATCACGTAGATGATTGTGCTTCTAAAATGAAATTAGTAAAATACAATGCATTTAGAGATATAGGAGGACAAATGAGTTTTGCACTCACTGTATTGAATGAAAAGAAAAATGGGTATATTTTAAATTGTGTACATAGTGATAATGGAAGTTATATCTATGCGAAAGAAGTTAAAAGAGGACAGTGTGGAGCGGAATTATCAAAAGAGGAAGAAGAATCTTTACTTGGCGCATTGTGATATTGAAAATTGGAAATATTTATAATATAATAAATGTTAAAGCGATTAGGAGGAAATTATGTTAGATATAAAACTACTTAGAAATAATTTTGAGGAAGTCGAAAAAGCATTATCTACAAGAAATGAAGATTTCGATTTATCTCAGTTTAAAGAATTAGATGATAAAAGACGTGCTTTGCTGGGTGAAATGGAAGCTAAGAAAAGTGAGCAGAAAAAAGTATCCAAGCAAATTCCAGCAAAGAAAAAAGCAGGTGAAGATGTCAGCGGCATTCTTGCAGAAATGAAAGTATTGTCTGAAGATGTAAAAAATTTAAACGCGCAAGTCAATGAAGTAGAAGCAGAATTAAATGCATGGATGCTTACAATTCCAAACATTCCTCACCCAAGTGTACCAGATGGTATGACGGACGAAGATAATGTAGAAATCAGAAAGTTTGGCGAACCAACAAAGTTTGATTTTGAACCAAAAGCACATTGGGATTTAGGAAAAGAATTAGGTATTTTAGATCCTGAAACAGCAGCAAAAATTTCAGGAACAAGATTTACTGTATATCGTGATTTAGGAGCAAGATTGGAAAGAGCTATCATGAATTTCTTTTTAGATACGCATACGAGTAAACATGGATATACAGAGGTATTTCCACCATTTATGGTAAGCCGTGAGAGTATGACTGGTACGGGACAGCTTCCAAAATTTGAAGAAGATGCTTATAAAGTATTAGGAGATGGCAAAGAATATTTCCTTGTACCAACAGCTGAAGTTCCTGTAACGAATATGTATCGTGAACAAATTTTAGATGGAGCAGATTTACCAATCAAACACTGTGCTTATACAGCTTGTTTTAGAGCAGAAGCAGGTTCTGCTGGTAGAGATACGAGAGGTTTGATTCGTCAACATCAGTTTAATAAAGTAGAATTAGTAAAATTTACAAAGCCAGAAGATTCTTATGAAGAATTAGAAAAACTGACACATGATGCAGAAGAAGTATTACAGTTGTTAGGATTACCATATCGAGTTGTTAAAATTTGTATTGGAGATTTAGGATTTACTGCAGCCATGAAATATGATATCGAAGTATGGATGCCAAGTTATAATCGCTATGTAGAAATCTCTAGTTGTTCCAACTTTGAAGAATTCCAGGCAAGAAGAGCAAATATCAAATACAAAGATAATATTAAAGATAAAGCAAAATTTGTTCATACTTTAAATGGTAGTGGTGTTGCAATTGGTAGAACAACTGCAGCCATTATGGAAAACTATCAGCAAGAAGATGGAAGCATTGTGATTCCTGAAGTGTTGAGACCATATATGGGTGGAGTGGAAGTTATTAAATAATTATAAACAACTTTCAAAAATAACAAAAAAGTATTATAATATTAGAGCTGCCTGTAAAATGGCAGCTTAAGCTCTCATAGTTAAATGGATATAATAATCCCCTCCTAAGGGATAGTTGTAGGTTCGATTCCTACTGGGAGTATTTGATTTATACGAAGCGACAAAGCAAGATAAGATTGCAAAGGGCTACTTCGTCTGAATAATAAAATACATATAATCAGGAGGAAATCGGAATGAAAAAAGCATTGTTTGTGATTAATCCATCTTCTGGTAAACAGAATATTATGTCTACAGTTGAAAAAATCATTGGAAAGTTGGTAATGAAACAGATTGTAGATCATGTGGATGTTTTTTACACTGAAAAAAAAGATGATGCTAAAGTAAGAGTAGAAGAACTTCAGCCTGGAGAATATGATTTCATAGTATCCGTTGGAGGAGATGGTACATTAAATGAGGTTGTAAATGGACTGTATATAAGCAAAAGTCAAATTCCACTGGCGATTATATCAGCAGGAACTGTGAATGACTTTGCTAATTATATGAATCTTCCGCAATCAGCGTCTGAGTTTGTTGATATGATTGAAAAATTCCGATACAAAGACGTTGATTTAGGAAAAGTCGATGATGAGTATTTTATCAACGTATTGGCAGGGGGGCTTCTAACCGATATTGCTTATAAAGTTCCAAAAGATAAAAAAGCAGTACTTGGTAAGTTTGCCTATTATTTAGAAGGAGCACTGGAACTGCCAAAGCAAATGATGGGACCTAAATTGAAACTTAAGTTTGAGAGTGAAGAATATAGTGATACGACAGAAGTTTTAGTCTTTTTGATTACAAACTCAAAGAGTGTAGGTGGATATGATAAGGCAATTCCAGAAGCACATGTATCAGATGGACTATTGGATGTTTTGATTTTGAAAAAAGTGACACCATTTAATACTCCAGAATTATTAGTGAAATTTCTTCAAGGGGAACATCATACACATCCTGATATCGAATATTTTCAGACAAAGAAAATTAATGTTGAGTTGGTAGAAGGTCAAGATGTTGCAATTGATTATGATGGTGAATATTTAGAAGATGGATTGCCGATAGAAGTTTCTATTATTGAAAATGCAATAAAAGTTATTATTCCTTAAATAAAAAAGGTTCCAATTTAAAAACTGGAACCTTTTTTCATTGAAAATGTTTATTTTGTTGTCGTGCTAATGGTAAATGGGATGGAACCTACTTTTTTATTATTATAATAAAGTTGTAAAATATTTTTATGACTCTTTTTATTATAAGTAAAAGTATGCTGTATGTCTGTATCCTTGGTTGTCTTATTCATGATTACAGAATAATTCGTATCTCCCATAATATTAATTTTTAAAGGACTTAACTGATTTGCTGCCTGTATCATGCTGTTAGAAGAATCAGAAGCAAAAGTATCATAAGACTTTGTTTCCAATGGAGTAAAAGCTTTAAAATTCTTATAACCATATTGGAATAATTTTTTTGTATCGGTATAAGTTTCGTAGCCGTTGTCACGTAATGTAACTGCAATTAATTCTAAACCATCCCTCTGGCACCAGGTCACTAATGTGTTGCGTGCCATCATTGTAAATCCAGTTTTACCACCTTCAACACCATCATAGACATAATTCGTTTTTTTCACCATTTTATGATGGTTCCAGAGAGGACGTTGTTGTTTTGATTTATTTGTCGTTGGTATTGTATAGCTTGCAGTAGAAGCTATCTTACGAAATGTTTTGTTTTTTAGTGCAGCCTTTGTAATTAATGCCATATCATAAGCACAGACATAATGCTTATCGTTATGAAGACCATTTGGGTTCATAAAATGTGTATTTTTGCATCCCAGCTCCTTTGCTTTGGCATTCATCATGTCGACAAATCCTTCAATGGAACCGCCAATGTGTTCTGCAACGCCATTACAAGCTTCGTTAGCAGATTCCAACATAATTGCATAAAGACTTTCTTCTAAAGATAGTTTTTCACCAGGATTGATATAAATCTGACTGCTTCCCGGTTCAATGCTGTTAATTGCATGTTCTGAATAGGTAACTGTTTCATAAAGAGAATCACAGTTTTCAATTGCGACCAATGTCGTCATAATTTTAGTAATACTTGCTGGATAACGCTTTTTATAAATATCTTTTTCATATAAGATTTCACCAGAATTTGCATCCATTAGAATTGCTGATTTTGCAGTTACAGAAGGTTTCTTACTAGTACTTAAGTCACCGATAGAGGTACCAGTATTTTGGGCCAAAACAGGAAGAATCATTAATTGAAGTGTCAGAATCAGCACCAAAAAAAAACTTATTTTTTTCATTATTCAATTTCTCCTTTGTATAGTCTATACATATTGTAAAGAATCTGTCCGAAAAAGTCAATGAAGAGGCATTTTCAATTCGTTTTTTATATGTTAGAATAATAAATACTGTCACAAAATCAGAAAGGGAGATAATCATGAGATTACGAAATGTAAAAGGTGCAAGAGAATCGATAGAAAATAATATTTATGTTATAAAAAATGAAACAGAACAAAAAGGAAAATGGAAAGAACTATTTGGCAATTCTAACCCGATCCATTTAGAAATAGGAATGGGAAAGGGAAAATTTCTGTTACAACTTGCAGCAAAACATCCAGAAATAAATTATATTGGTATTGAGAAGTATTCTAGTGTCTTAATTCGTGCATTGCAAAAAAGAGAAGAATATGAAGGAGAAAATATTTATTTTCTTCGTATGGATGCAGAACATATTCCAGATGTATTTGAACAAGGTGAGATAGATCAGATTTATTTGAATTTTTCTGATCCTTGGCCAAAAGATCGGCATGCAAAAAGAAGACTGACATCGAAAGAATTTTTTGCAAGATATGATCAGATACTAAAAAGAGAGGGAGAGGTTATTTTTAAAACTGATAATAAAGATTTATTTGATTTTTCTTTGGAACAAGTACCTCTTGCGGGATGGAAATTAAAAAATTATACATATGATCTTCATCATAGCGAATATATAGAAGGAAATATTATGACAGAATATGAAACAAAGTTTGTGGAAGAAGGAAAACCAATCTGCAGATTGGTGGCATATCGTGAAACTGATTCATAAAATAATAAAAAAGGATTTGTATGAAAAGAAAATTTCGTTTTTGGTGGATTCAATTTACATATGAAAATCGTAAAATGAGAAGATTTATTGAGTCATTATGTGAAGTGGAAAACATATTAAAGGGGAAGAAACGATAAATTACAATTAGGAAAAATCAAGATTGAAATCTCGAAATCATAAATTATTCTATGGTATTTTGAAAAAAAGACTTGCATTTTGTGAGATGATGAGATATAATAAATCTTGCGTTGAAAAGCGTATAAAGGTTTGCACCATTAGCTCAGTTGGTAGAGCAGTAGACTCTTAATCTATTTGTCTAGGGTTCGAATCCCTAATGGTGTACTGATCGCTTTGTGAAGCAGTTCTTATTTTTAAGAACTGCTTTTTTTATTTCATAGGAAATTACGTTATAATTTTCTTGAAATAAAAAAAGTTTTCCAGGCAGGCTCGCACTTCGTTGGTAAAGATGTTTGTCACTAAAGTGATTCGCCGAAGACGGAGCATTATGAGAAAGAATAAAATAATAGCTCAACTAGGATATACTTCCATGTTGAACTATTATTGAAAAGTTTGTGAAAAAATGGAGCACTGTTTTGGTACAATAAAAATGGAATTAAATTGTTGTATGGCTATACATCAGAAGAATCATCATGGTTGCCATTGACATAAAATGTGATTAAATATAGACCACATAAACCAACTAATATATAGATAACGCGAGAAAGCCATGACATGCTGCCAAAAAGTGCAGAAACGAGATTGAAATGAAAGAATCCGATTAATCCCCAATTAATGGCACCAATGATAGCAATGGTTAAAGTAATATAATCAAATGTTTTTAATTTCATAAATGAATTCCTCCTTTGGAATTAATATACCCTAAAATGAAAATAAAATACATGAAATTAATATCCTTTTCATGTATGAAGTGTACGATTAAAAAGGAAAAATAATAAGAGAAATTAGTCGAAATGGTGATAGATTGTGCGTATAGATTTTAAGCAACTTTCTTTTCAATTAATAGGAAAAATGTTATAATGATGACTAATTGGTTGGAGGAATCTAAATGAGAAAAATTATCTATATATTAAGTTGTTTTGTATTTTTAACCATGTTGAGTACGCCAGTTAGTGCAAAAAATGATGAAGTAGATATTATAGGAAATTCTGCGATTGTTGAAGATGTAGAAACTGGAAAAGTTTTATATGAAAAAAATATAAATGAAAAATTATATCCGGCAAGTATTACAAAGATTATGACTGCACTAGTTGTCTTACAGGAAAAAAATCTGGATGATAAAGTAACTTTTTCGGAAGAAGCACTTAATTCAATCGAATCTGGAAGCAGTGCAGCATATATAAAACCAGGTGAAATAATGACAATTGAACAAAGTTTGTATGTGATGATGCTTCATTCGGCAAATGATGTCGCACATGGCCTGGCTTATGATGTTGGTGGAGATTTAGCTGGATTTGCAGATATGATGAATCAAAAAGCCGTACAACTGGGATGTAAAAATACGCATTTCGTGAATGCAAGTGGTCTCAATGATAGCAATCATTATACAACTGCAAGTGATATGGCAAAAATCGCAAAAGCGGCTTACGACAATAAAACGTTAAGAACGATCATGGAAACTGAGAGATATGAGCTGCCAGCGACAAATAAGAATTCCACTGTTCGCCCGTGGATTAATGGGAATCGGATGATCAACAGTGAATATTACTATGAACCATGTCTTGGTGGAAAAACAGGATATACAATGGCTGCGGGTGGTACACTCGTTACCTATGCCAAGATTAATGGTCGTGTTTTGGAATGTATTATTTTAAAAAGCACAAATTCTGTAAGTGCTTATGAGGACTCGATCAAGCTTTATGATTATGTAAAAGATCATGCAGACTTTAGCGTGTTTGAGAAAACAATAGATCAAGAGAAAACAGTTGATAAAATAGTAGAATCAACGGAAATGGAAAAAATTTTATACGAACAAGGAAGTAAAAAATTAAAAACAGTCATTCTGGCATTTAAAATTGCAGTTGTTATATTTGTTATTTTATGCATAAGTGTTATTTTTAAAGTTGTACAATCACAAAAAAGGAAGAGAAGGCGGCATCAACGCATGAAAAAAAGACGCTAAATTTGATCAAAATGAAAGGTCATTTGTTCATAATCAGGTTCCTTTTTATAATAGTCAGCACGTTTTTTTAAATCATTTACATCAATATTATGACTTCTTTTGTGATGAAGCATACGATGACAATTTGCACAGACAGGAATAAAGTCTCTGATGATATCAGGGGCTTTTTTTGCTTCTGGATTACCAATGTAATGAATATCAATAAAGTCTTTAGCAATATCTTTTCCATATGTACGGGCATAATTAAATCCACAGATTGCACAATTTGTTCCATGAATTTGAATCACTTTCTCACGGGTGTTGATATCACGTTCGCATTTTAAATGATAGGTGAGATTTTTTGCTGCCTGACACATAACATCAAGACTGATAGAAAGATTTTCATCATAATGAATGATATAGTCCAAGAGCGCCATATCATCTTCAATGGATTCGAAATTTTCGATAAAAAATTCAAACTCACTGGATTTCGAAGAGTGGATCCAACTTTGGATCAAATGTACTTTGCCAAGAAATGTGAATGGTAGAGTATGCTTTTCACGATAAAAGAGATAAATCTTATCCTTTGGATTTCCAAGATTACTTTGCAGAAGCTGGTCTGTTCCATGTTTATCCGCACCTTCAATCTTGATTATATTTCCGCGCAATTCATTTTTGAATTGCGTAGTTCCAGGCTGACGCTGTTTGGTGACAAATAAAATGATGATATCCGAGTTCTTTGGATGGAAGACACCTTTTACAAGTGCATGATGACTTTTGTATCCCCAAAGTCCAGCTAATTGTTTTGCAGTATATGTTTGATTCATTTTTAGCAAATTAATGTCTATGTTTCCCATGAAAATCACTCCAAATCTTATTTATAAATATTATAGCATAAAATTCGACTTTTATCTGTTTTCTTTTTATAAATAATGGTATGATAAAAATGTTGTTATTCTTTCCGTGAGAGATAAAATACAGGATATAATAGGATTATTGTCGTAAAAAGTCTTTTATAATGGCAAACAGTTCTCGTATATAACAATGAATAATTAAAGGTGCAGGTGTTTTGGCACTGATCCCTTTGATATTTGTATAACCACATTTTTTTGCAATTTTTAATGAACGATACAGATGGAAATCACTGGTAACAACGAGAACTTTAGGTTGTAAACGGGTCATATATTCTTTGGAAAACTGAAAGTTTTCTAAAGTAGTACGAGCATCATTTTCTACTAATAAACGATATGCAGGGATTCCCATATTCCGAAGTTCTTTTTGCATACATTTTCCCTGAGAAATGGATGCATTTTGATTTTGATATCCACTTAAGATTGCAATACATTTTTCGTGTGTTGCTAAATAATTATAAGCAGTTTGGATTCGTTCTCTCAAGGCGTTAGAAGGCTTTTCACCACGAACAATTGCCCCTAATACGATCAGATAATCCGCTTCCTCGTTTTCCTTTGAACGGGTTGTGGCAATCATAGTAAGTAAAATCAGAAATAAGATGGTGATTAGGGTAACAAAAATTTTGAATAGCAAATGTATGATAGATGGTAATCCAAGATAAAAATTGCTTTGCAAAAAAACAGCGAAAAAAGCTGTAATCATAGCAGCAACAGGCCAAAATTTAACAAAAGATGTGTGGATACCTGAATAAAGAATGACAATACCGTAATAAATTATACAAAAAACAGAAATAAAAAATAAAATAATTGAAATCATAAATAAACTCCCATGTAAGTGATTAATTATATTATAAAAGCTGAGGACAGGAAAATCTAGTTAGATTTTTTGATTCGTTATGATATGGAACAGAAAATGAGGAATGATTATGACAAAAAAGAAAAGAAGAGGCAGGAAAAACAAGAAAAATACGATACAATTAAAATTGTTAGTGATAGTAGCTATTCTATTGATCTGTGGGGTTTATTATATGCAAAAATCAAGTATTGAGGTAGAATCCGGAGATGAAGTACAAGTCATCGATGTATCTGTATGGAATGGAAGAATTCATTGGAACAAAGTAAAAAAACAAGATATTTATTATGCAATGCTCCGTATTGGAAGAGGAGAAAATAGTAAAGGATCGATGGCAGAGGACCAGTATTTTATAAAAAATTATCGAAGTGGAAAATATTATAATATGCGGATGGGCGTGTATTTTTATTCTTATGCAACGACGATAAAGGAAGCAAAAAAAGAAGCAGACTACTGCTTAAAGCTGCTACATAAATATGAGATTGAACCCAATGATTTGGCCTTACCGGTTGCATATGATGTAGAAGAGAAAAGTATTTTCGCAACAGGAAGAGATAATGTCACAAATATTACGAAAACATTTTGTGACGAAATTAAGAAAGCTGGATATACACCGATGGTATATTCTTCAGCGTCTTCGTTGATGAAATATTTTAAACATAGTACAATCAAGAAGTATAAAATATGGGTTGCACATTACGGTGTTGAAGATAGCGGTCCAAGTTATCCATACCATTATGATATGTGGCAATACACAAGCAAAGGAATTGTACCAGGGGCAAATACAAGCAAAAAAGATGACAAAGGATATTGTGATATTAATTATTGCATTATAGAATGACAGACAAGAAGTTAGACAATGTGAAAGGAATTAGGACATGAAAGAAATAAAAACGGTATCATTAATTGGGCTTGGAGCAATCGGAGCTTTTGTAGCTCCCAAATTACAAGAAAAACTGGGTGATAATTTTAGAGTTATTGCAGGTGGATCGAGAAAAAAGCGATTAGAAAAACAAGGAGTTATTATTAATGATATTTCCTATAAGTTTCCTATTGTAGAGCCAGAAGAAAAAACAGGATATGCGGATTTTGCAATTTTTGCAGTGAAAAACACACAACTTTCTCAGGCAATCGTTGATATGAAAAATCAAATTGGTCCAGATACGATCGTAATGTCCTTGTTAAATGGTGTGACAAGTGAAATACATATTGGACAGGCTTTTTATCCAGAAAATATTCTAACATCGGTAATACGTGTACCATCTTTAAACCAAAATGGAAAAATAAGCTATCCAGAAAGTAGTGGTATGATTTCATTTGGCGAGGAAAAGAATGATAAGTTATCGCCAAGGGTAGAAGCAGTCAAAAGGTTGTTTGATAAGGCACAGATTCGTTATCAGATTCCAAATGATATGCTGAAAAATATGTGGTTAAAGTATATGTCTAATGTCAGCGAGAATCAGTTGTGTGCGATTTTAGGAGTGCCATATAAGGGATTTGCCGTCAGCCTAGATCATATCGAGTATATGCGTGAAAATGCAGCCAGAGAGGTCATTGCAATTGCACAGAAGAAAGGAATCAATCTTAGTGAACAGGATTTGGTTGATCGAATACCAATTGTTCGTGGTTTGATTCCAGATGGAAAGCCTTCGACACTTCAGGATATAGAAGCAGGCAGAAAGACAGAAGTAGAAACTTTTGCGGGAGATGTCATTCGTATGGGACAAGAGATTGGAGTAGCAACTCCTTATAATGAAATTTTTTATCATATGATTTATGCGTTGGAAGAAAAGAATGAGGGAAAGTTTTCATAATGAAAAAGAGGAATAAAAAAATGCTGGGGTTTTTCCCAGCATTTTGTATTTAATATCGAATATAAATTCCCTGTTCTTCGATGTAATCAGCCAATTCCTGATAGGCTGCCTCAGCCCAGTCTTTTTTTGTTTCAAAGTTTTCTTCTTTTAATGGTTTTGTTTCTTTTTTTTCTTTGGTTTCCGGTATTTTCTTTTCTTCTGCCATATGAGTCACTCCTTATTCATTTGATTACATAAATGTGTGGATATACAAAAAGGTGTCGCAATTTGCGACACCTTTGTCTTTCATTTATTTTATCATAAAATTGCTAAGCGTTCAATATTTATGATTTAACTTAAAGTAATAAAAGGTAGCATCCATTCGACTAGCATTCAAACTTCGCAAATGCTCGTTTTCATTGAGTCTCAGGATGGGCTTTCACACTAAATTCTGACTGCACCTTTGGCTTGTCAATCATTAAGTGTGGGGTAACATCCACTCAACTAAATTCATCCATCGGCAGAGCCTCGGATTCATTAAGGTTCGGGATGGGCTTTCGCACTAAATTCTGACTGCGCCTTTGGCTTGTCAATCATTAAGTGCTCAATGCCTAGCAAACACCCTGTGCAAGCATTGCATCTGCAACTTTTTCGAAACCAGCGATGTTAGCACCAACAACATAGTTTCCTTCGAAACCATAACGTTTTGCAGCATCATCAATGTTGTGGTAGATGTTAACCATGATGTCTTTTAATTTTCCATCAACTTCTTCGAATGTCCAGCTTAATCTTTCGCTGTTCTGAGACATTTCAAGAGCAGATGTTGCAA
>JAUNIX010000023.1 GCA_030523275.1 Lachnospiraceae bacterium | reverse complement strand
TAAAACCTGCATTATGTAATGCACGAAAACCATTTGTAATACAAAGAGCTGCATTTACCACCGCTCCGATGCTTTTAAATCGAACTTTGGCAAGCAAAAATGCTGAAAATTCTTTGTACTCTGAAGGACAAAGCTCCATTAAATACCCAAAACTACCTTCGAAATATTCTGTTACTTCCAACGGCCACAGGAATGCGCTGGTTGGCGCTCCTTTTTGGACATTCTTTTGAAGGTTTTTATAAAAACGCTTTGGATTTTTTAGTTTATTTACAAAATACCATTTTAAAGCAAGCTGTCTGCCATTATATTCCACCTTGTAAACAATTCCCTGACCGCCTTCTCCCAATTTTTCCAGAACTTCCAATTCACCTCCCGATATCGTTCGAATTTTCTGTCCTAAATGTAATTCTTTCACTCACATCACCTCTTTCATTTATTTTATGAATCCATATTATCACGGCAATTTCTCTTATCTGGTGTGAGTTTCCAAATTTGTTTCCAGCTATCCTTATCTTCTAATTAACCCTTGTTAATTGATTTTCTAAATTCGCACTCTAAAGGTTCCCAATTTATTCTATGGTGACTATTCATTTCCCTGCAGCGTGATAGCAATTCCTTTTTGTTAAACATGATATTGAAGTGCTATACTATAGTTGTAACAGGAGTGGCTAATAAGATATAATCAAACGGATACCAGACACCGCATGAGGCAAGAATTGCGTAATGGCTGTTGCAGCAGACTGCAGGGCAGGATTGGATTGCTTGAGTACCCAAAATCGGAGCTGACGGATTTCGTCAAGGGCAAAGCCACTTCAGCGGTGCAAAGCACCCTTGATGGAATCCGGCTGATCCGATAGAATCTCGATAGCAATCCAAGATTTTTTTAGCCACAAGCGTTACAAAAATGCTTGACCACAACACTTCTGTCGTTGTCTGCTCAAGCGTGCCGTCTGCATTTGTCGTTTCCTGCGTAACCGGATATTTGACATAGCCAAGAAGCGTACTCGATGCCGTCTCCTCTGCCTGCGCATTGCCTGCACTTGATACGATCACGGCATTTGCCGAATCGACCGTATACAGTTCATAGTCTGCCGATTCCTCACAGGTATAGGTATTTCCATTCTTTTTAAATTTGGTCACTGTACCGCTGTCATCGGTAAAATAAAAGTCACCGCTTGCATTTTGCACTAATTCTTTGTGGAACGAATCACTCCATCCCTTGCCGAACATTCCCGTAAAATCAGACTGGCTGTTATAGGTACGTTTCAATTCCAGACCGCCAACAGCCGCCGGGAGCGTGACATCGCTCTGGCTATAGGTAAGATTTCCACTGCTCTCATCTACTGTGCCGCTGCCCGCTGCATTATCAAAGGAAAAATACGATTTCCAGTCCTTGCTTCCGATATGAGATCCATAAAAACTTTCATTCACGGCATCTGCATGTACCGTATCCGGTCCGTTTTTCGAAGCCACTACACTGCCACTTGAGGAAGTCTGAACTACCTGTATCTTATAGTAATATGCCTTTCCATCCGCAGTCTTCATATCGGTCCAATGTTTTTCACGAATACCTTCCGCAACCAGACTGCTGCTGTTCATAGCAAAGTCAGACGTTGTTCCTCTATAAATGCAATAACTGATGTTATTAGGAATTGAAGCTGCATTACAGTTCCAAGAAAGTGTGTTTTTTCCATATTGCTGTCTGAGCGTAAAATTACCAGAACCTGGTACATATCCAGAAAGATCCACAGGCAGTTTACCGACATAATAGTGCAAAGCACTGCTTGTTGCTGTGTTGCCTGCCTTATCTACTGCCTTTAACGTAATCGTATAATCTCCTGTCTGTCCAAAGCAAGAAGCTGGAAGAGTTGATGTTCCTGTCAATGCTGTTGACAGATTTCCATTTGCCACCTGTTTGCCATTTAACGTCACCGTATACGATAATGACTGCAAATTATTTTCCACCAGTTTCCACGACAGTGTCGGTGTAATTGACGATATTTCCCTGATCCACACCAGCAGCATCGAGTCGACAGATACGATATTCTACTCTAGAAAGAGAACTCGAACTAATACCTTCCCATTTGACGGTTACGTTGTCCCCTGGTTTCCCGATTGTTGGAGAAACCGTTAATTTGGAAGGTGTAGCGGGCTTATCTGAAACAATAATGGAAAGTTTTGGTCTTTTCGAAGACGTTGTGTTTCTCGTTCCGTAAAATTTACCATAAGAGGAACTTTCGCTCTTATTACGAATCATAAGACCGTAATTTGCATCGCCATTCACCATCATATTGGTAATCAATTTCTTTACGTCTAGAGTCTTTGCCGTACCACTTTTTCCACTCGTTGTAAAGGACGAAAGTGCTGTCGTGTTATACGATGGCCGATTGTTCCAGGTGATCTTATCCATAGTCCAAGAAGCTGTTACCTGATGAGCTGTGATTGTCTGACCTGACTGAGAGTTTGCTGCCTCATAAAGTGTCAAAGAAGCAGAATCAATGTAATAGTTTGCCAGCAAAGTCTTTAAATCAGTAAATTTCATATGACTACGGTAAACACCCTGTGCAGCTTTTCCTGCCATTGTAATGACGATATCAGAGTTATAAAAATTCATTGTTTTATAATTCGACCCGTTACAAACATAGACATCTTTTAACTGATCTGTACCAAACCATGTAAGTGTTGGGTCAATCTTAACTGGATACTGACGATTTTTATCAGACCCTACCGTATCATCTTTTGATACCTCTATCTGATCCGCCGGAATCGGTTTCTTTGCTTCGATTGCTGCCAAGATATCTTGAATATTTACTCCCTACCAGTTTATGAAAGTAAATATCATCACAAAAGCTAATATAAAAGCAATCAGTTATATTGAAAAAACAAAAAGCTACGACATAATACAGATTATCACCATTTATAATCTGTATCATGTTGTAGCTTTAAAATATTTTTTATTTCCCCGAGAAATCTACGATCAACAGTTCCACACCGATTCGATCCACATATTTCCCTGTCTTAATGCCTTCATCCATTTCCCCACACATTTTGACCATATATTTTAATTGATCCATCGTAAAATCCTGAGTCTGCTTTTTTAACTTACCAACGACAAAAGGATGAATCCCGCCAGTCCTGCCAATGTCACGATTTTGCATTCCCTGTGCAGACATGGATTTTACTAGCAAAAGCTGATTGCACTGTCTCACAAGCAATGCCAATATTTTGAGCGGTGGTTCCTTTAATTCCAAAAGCTGATAATAAAGATTCAATGCCTTTTTTTGCTGTTTTAATGCAATCGCTTCTAACATTTCAAAAATCTTTCCTGTGATTTCTACCGAACATATATCATCAATATCCTTTTTTGTAATTTCCTTGCGTCCAGCCGTATAAAGAATCAGTTTATCAAGCTCATTGCGAATCAAATTCATATCTGTACCGACTTTGTGCAAGAAATAAGACGCATTCGCATTTGTAATCGATTTCCCTTCTTTTTTAAGCAACGAACCAAGCCAAAGCATTAGCTGCTTTTCATTTTGAATCGCCATGTCAGCTGCATATCCATTTTTATGAATAAATTTATAAATCTTAGAACGTTTATCAATTCCTTTTTCAATAAAAATCATAATCGTCGTATCCGGAAGTACACCAAGTCTCTTTAGAAATACCTCATCGCACTTCTTACCAAGTTCTGTATTATCAAGAACGATCACTCTTTTTTCACTGAAAAATGGCAGTGTCTCGGCCAAGTCTAAAATCTCTTCCTGATTGACTTTTTTCCCTTCAAAACTGGTAAAGTTCATATTATCTCCATCATTTACCAACGCCTGTACCAGCCGATCTTTCATCTGCTTTTTTAAATAATCTTCTTCTCCATACAATAAATAAAATGGAACAAACTCATGTTTTTTTATATGCTCGTTAATTGTCTTCATGCATAATCTCCTCTACTGCCTGAGCTTATCTGTTTGATTTTTAGTATAACATATTTTTTTATTGAAAAGCAATTACTACTTTCGAACATTTGTTTGTATTTTGTATTGCACATATGAATTTCCTATGCTATAATTATCACAAACACATGTTCGAGGTGATTATGTAAAAATGCGAAAGAAAATTTTATCTCTAAATGAAAAATTAAAGATTTTATCTGACGCCGCAAAGTATGATGTAGCATGTACTTCCAGCGGTTCTAGTCGTCAGGGCAAAAAAGGTTATCTTGGAAATACCGTTGCCGATGGTATCTGTCATAGTTTTGCTTCCGATGGCAGATGTATTTCTCTTTTGAAAATATTATTGAGTAATGAATGTATTTTTGATTGTAAATACTGTCTGAACCGCTCAAGCAATGATCACCTCCGTACAACCTTTACTCCTGAGGAAATCTGTACTTTGGTGATTGAATTTTATCGCAGAAATTATATTGAAGGGCTCTTTCTAAGCTCTGGTATCGTCAAAAGTCCTGATTATACGATGGAACAAATCTATCGAACTGTCTACCTTTTACGTACGGTTTATAAATTTAACGGTTATATTCATGTAAAAGCCATTCCCGGAGCATCCGAAGAATTAATCACAAATACCGGCTATTTTGCAGATCGTATGAGTGTTAATCTCGAATTACCTACAAAAGATAGTTTGGAAAAATTAGCTCCTCATAAGAAACCGGAAAATTTGGTTCGACCAATCAGGCAGATTCAAGACGGTATTATTGAACATCGTCTTTTGATTGGTAAAAACGCTCAGATGGAACGCTCGACCAGCAACCGGTATTTACACCATACCATATTTAAGGACAATCCTTATAAACGATTAGAAGGAAAAAAATCCATTGGCTTATCCAGACAAATGCCAGCGACTTATCAACAACAAGCCTCTTTTGTTCCAGCGGGACAAAGTACTCAGATGATCATTGGAGCAACAGGGGAAAATGACTTGCAACTGCTTACCACGACACAAAAACTATACCAACAGTATGATTTAAAGAGAGTTTTTTTCTCCGCTTATGTTCCTCTAAATGAAGATTCTGCACTTCCAGCTTTAGGAACTGCTCCACCTCTTCTTCGAGAACATCGTCTCTATCAGGCAGATTGGCTATTACGATTTTATGGATTTCATGCGAACGAATTGTTGAATGAAGATCATCCAAATTTTAATACCTTATTAGATCCAAAATGCGACTGGGCATTAAGACATTTAGAATTGTTTCCGGTTGAAATCAACACTGCTGATTACGCCACCCTTTTACGGGTTCCTGGTCTTGGCACGAAATCAGCCGCTAGAATCGTCAAAGCACGCAGACAAAGTCGACTTGATTTTTCTCATTTAAAGAAAATCGGTGTTGTTTTAAAACGAGCAAAATATTTTATCACTTGCAATGGCAGAATGATGTATTCCATTCCGATACACGAAGATTTTATTACCAGACAATTGCTTGGCGAAGACGCAAAACAAAACTGGGATATAGAACACCCACAGACTTACCGCCAACTGTCTTTATTTGATGATTTTCATTTTCATTCTGATACGACGTTTGAAGACACGCAGAAAACATGTCTTGGACAATTATAATCATAGAGAGGTGTATTATGTTAGAACCTGTTTCCCATCCTACGACTGTTTTTACCTGTCAAGATCAATTTGATGCCATGATGACTTGTATATACGATGCATGGGCTTCCAAGTTGGGACATTCCAATGTCCGTTTGATGACAGAACCTATTGGTAATTTTGAATTGTTTTGCACTTATCATCATATCGAAACTGATGAGAAAAAGACGCAGAGCGTGATTCGTTCCATTCAAAATAAAATCTCAACACAAGCTTATCGCATGATATACCGCGCTGCTATGTCAGATCAAGCAGATAAACTTGATACGATTTACCGCTTTTTAATTGCAGGATTTCATTATGGCGCATCCGTCATTGATTTTTTGCAAGAGCCTGTCATTATGCGAATGATGGAATTAAATCGCAAAGTCGGCAACGAAGCACATTATCATACAGAATTCATTCGTTTTTCCAACATGGAACAAAATGTTTTGGTCAGCCATATAGAACCCAAGAGCAATGTTCTAACCCTCATTGCCCCTCATTTTGCAGACCGTATGCCATCCGAAAACTGGATGATCATTGATGACACACGTATGATAGCAGTTATACATCCGTGCAATGACAACTACTATTTAACTCCATTAACAAAAGAAGAATTGGAGCGTCTGTCAAAAGAAACAGATGATCCTTTCATTGATTTATGGAAAACATTTTTTGATACCATCGGCATCAAAGAACGAAAAAATCCACGATGCCAAAGAAACATGCTTCCACTCTGGTATCGCAAACACATGACAGAGTTTATACGAACAAATTAGCTGTGCATCCAAAAACGGTCTTTGTTTTCTGACAGAAAACAAAGACCGTTACTAGTTTTTCTTAAACTCTGGAACTTCATTACCAGATGAAATATCTATTCTGCTTCCTCAATTGCGTTTACCGGACATCCATTCATCGCTTCTTCAGCTTCTGGTGAATCGGTATCAACATCCATTGCCCTTGCATATCCATCGTCTTTTAATTCAAAAACTTCTGGACAAGTATTTGCACACATACCACAACCAATACAATCTTCGTTTACATAATATTTCATTAGAAACACCTCTTTCATATATTATTGTGATAATTATGTCCATTTTTTAAGTTTTTTATAACAGCAAGATCAATCGCATGTTTCAACAGGTTTTATCATTTTAACTTTTTCTAGTAAAATATCTCTATCATTTAATTCTGGATTTTCTAAAACTTCTTTTAATAACCCATTTAGGATTCGTCCGATTTCTTTGCCTGGAGCAATGCCCATTGCAATTAAGTCTTTACCGTTGATTTTTAAATCTTTTAAGGTCAAACATTCCTCTGCCTCTACAACTTCATCGAGCAATTTCTTTGTCTGTTTAAGAATCGTAAGCTTTTCTTCCTGCTGATAGTCACTTTGTGCCAAAATATCTGCCTTTTGCACTTCAAACAACTGATAACAGGAATC
The DNA here is from genome assembly GCA_030523275.1 of Lachnospiraceae bacterium. GTDB lineage: Bacteria > Bacillota > Clostridia > Lachnospirales > Lachnospiraceae > Fimousia. The sequence goes on along the minus strand of JAUNIX010000023.1, from coordinate 42,312 downwards.
AACTCCAATTTTGTTTGCCAATCGACGTATCGATTTCTTATTGATTTCTTTCTGACTCATAAAACGCCAATCATGCCATTCCACCAAAGTCGAAACTTTTTTTAACGTATCATTATCAAACTTTAATCGACGTAAAACTAATCTGGCGATTTCTTTACTTCGCAGAGGATGCTTTTTAAAGTGATCGATCCCATCTGCATCTGTCGTCTTACAGTCTGGTTTTCCCGTGTCATGTAACAACATTGTATAACGCAAGACAACCGTGGGTGCAACCTCTTGAATACCCACTAACGTATGCATTCCAACCGAATATTTATGGTGTGGATTATTTTGAGATGTCTCCATCATCCGATCCCATTCCGGTAAAATAATGTTAGTGATACCAAATTCATATGCCGTCAACAATAACTCTGGATGTGGTGAAGTCAAGATTTTCGTCAGTTCCTCCCGAATCCGCTCCGCACTGATCTGTCCTAGAAATTCTTTCTTTTCAATCATTGCCTGTCTTGTCGATTCTTCGATCTGAAAGTCCAGCCGTGCCGCAAATCGAAGTGCCCTAAGGATACGCAGGGCATCTTCATCAAATCGCTGCGTTGCCACACCGACACAACGGATCATCCCTTTTTCTAAATCTTCCACGCCACCGTACAGATCAACCAGACCTTCACGGTCATTATATGCCATTGCATTGATCGTAAAATCTCTGCGCAAAAGATCCTCTTTTAAAGATTTCGTAAACGTCACTTCCGTCGGCCGACGATGGTCTTCGTATTTCCCATCGACACGATAGGTTGTCACTTCGTAAGGCTCTTTTCCCATCAGAACCGTTACGGTACCATGTTCGATCCCTGTATCAATCGTTCGTGGAAATAAACTTTTTACTTCTGCAGGTGAGGCAGAAGTTGTAATATCCCAGTCCTTTGGTTCTGCTCCAAGAAGGGAATCACGTACACAGCCACCTACGATATAGGCCTCAAATCCATGTTCTGTTAATGTTTGAATAATGAAGCTGGCAGCTTCCGGCATATCAATTTTCATTTTCACACCTATTTATAATCTTCTACTTTTTCGTTGATTTCTGCAAATAATTTTTCTTTTAATCCTGTCACATAATCAAATGCATCATCTAACGCAATCATTTCTTTGACAGATTTATCTCTTGTAGAAATTTCAATGCATCCGTTCTTTAAATTACGTGGACTCACAACAACACGAATTGGCACACCAAGTAAATCGGCATCTGCAAACATTTCTCCCGGACGGACTTTTCTGTCATCATAAATCACTTCCACTCCGGCTTTTTGTAAGCGATCATATAAATCGTCGGCAACTGCTTTTACTTCCTCATTGTCTGGACGTAAACAGCAAAGCTCTACTTCCCAAGGAGCGATAGAGATTGGCCAGATTGGGCCATAGTCATCATGTCTTTCCTCACAGACAGATGCTGCTAAACGTCCAATACCAATACCATAACATCCCATGATTGGATGATGTGTCTTTCCATCTTTGTCTGTGTAAAGCATTCCCATACTTTCTGTATATTTTGTACCCAACTGGAATATATTACCTACTTCAATACCGCGTTTGATCGTAATCGTCTTTTTACCACAGCAAGGGCAGATACCACCCTCCTGGATTTTGGAAATATCTGCATATTCCACAGAGTCTAAATCTCTCTCTAAATTTAAACCTGTATAATGATATCCTTCTTTATTAGCACCTGCTACCAGGCTATTGATTCCTTTTAAAGAATTGTCAATATAATAAGTTACTTTATCAGAAATACCATATGGTCCAATATATCCGGCAACCAATGGAGAATCTTCTGTGATTTCCGCTGCATGGATTTCTTCTCCAACCAGATTGCGAAGTTTTGTCTCATTTACTTCATAATCACCGCGTACAAATGCAACTACAAAGGTATCATCCATATTTCTTTGATATACAACTGCTTTACAAGAGTTTTCTACCGGCGCATTTAAAAATGCACACACATCTTCAATTGTTTTGCAGTCTGGTGTTTCCATGCATTTTAATTCTTCCACATCACCAGCTATATTATCAACAGTTGTTGGCGCTGCTTCCATATTGGCTCTGTAGTCACAATCTTCACAGATAACAATAGAATCTTCTCCTGCTGCTGTTAATAACATGTATTCGTGGGATACATTACCACCCATCATACCAGAATCAGATGCAACGGTTACCACTTCCGGTACACCGGCTCTCTGGAAAATACGGTTATATGCCTGATAACATTTATCATAATATTTTTCTAAATCTTCCTGAGACGTATGGAAAGAATACGCATCTTTCATTGTAAACTCACGCACACGGATCATACCGGCACGTGGACGGGCCTCATCACGGAATTTTCTCTGGATCTGATAGATCATGAATGGATACTGCTGATAAGACTGTGCGTATTCACGTACAAGATGTACTGCAGCTTCTTCGTGTGTCATACCAAGCACCATTTTTGAATTATTACGGTCTGTAAATCTTAATAATTCACTTCCTACGCTTTCATAACGACCAGACTGATCCCACAGATCAGCTGGCATTGTCACTGGAAATAAAACTTCCTGTCCATCAATCTTGTTCATTTCTTCACGGATAATATTTTCAATCTTAGATGTGATTCTTTTTAAAATTGGAAATTCAGAAAAAATACCATTTCCTACATACTTCATATACCCACCGCGAATCATCAATGCATGACTGTCAACCACACAATCGGCTGGTCTTTCTTTAAATCTCTGGCTTACTAAATGATTTAGTTTCATCTTTTATCCTCCATTTTTTTCATTTTATATCGTCAAATTTTCTTATGCATCTGGTCGCATCCTTACAGAACATTTTTGTTCCAAAAAAATTTCATTTGAAACAAAAACGCGAAACATATTTTATCTCCTATAGAGACGAAATATATTCCGCGGTACCACTCTAATTAATTCATAAGAATTCTCTCTCATGATCCGTAACGCTGATCTGCGCCGCTATTTCTAACGGAGACTCCAAGGCAGGTTCTACAGATTTTTGTTGGAAGTTTCACACCATCTGACTTCCTCTCTGGAAACAAAAGATTCTATATACTATCCCTCTTCATAGTCAAATTTTATTTTAAAATAAGGGCCAATATTTGTCAATATAATAATTATAGTCTAGCGACAGACCAACCGACCTGTCACCCAGACTACAGGCATTATTCTTTAAATGCAAAAAATCTTTGTCCCAAATAATTAAATCCAACAAAAAAGCACATTCCGGCAAGCATCGCACCATTATCCTGTACTGCCTGTCCTGCATCAGCTAACAGCCATCCAACCAATGGTTTGGCAATTCCATATGCAAGCAAATAACAGATTGTAATATTTAAGATGAATTTTAATACGATCTTGATACTCTTATTCTTATTTTGGAATGTAATATATTTATTTAAAAAATAACTCAAAATACTTGCAAGAATATAATTTAACGCGGAAGATACCCAGTAATTAAAATGCAGAACATTATATGCGGTAAACATGATCGCCGTTCCTACAATGGTATTAATGACCCCGACAATGATAAATTTTAATAATGTAATATCAACCACTTTTTTGACTGAATCTAACAATTTCGACATAACATAAACTCCCTTCTTTGATAAAACATATCATACAAAATAATTACGTGTTTATCAAGTTTTCCTATTGACTTTTATCTTATCGCATAATATAATCACTTTATCACTTTAAAGTGTTGTACTTTAACTTGCGAAAATTAAGAATATATGATATAACAAAATTAACGAATGAAAGAGAAGGTGAAACAAATGAAACTAACCATGCAAACCAAAACTGCAGGATATGATATTATTTTAGAACGTGGATGTATCAAACAAATTTCTTCTTATATTAATTTAGACCGTAAAGTGTTTATCCTGACAGATCAAAATATTCCTTCTGTTTGGGTGGATGCAGTCAAAGAACAATGTCCAAATGCTTATGTACATCGTGTTCCGGGCGGGGAAGACAGCAAAAGCATGAGCACTTTTGAAGAAGTATTATCAGCCTGTCTAGATTTCCATATGAGTCGAAAAGATTTACTGATTGCCCTTGGTGGAGGCGTCATCGGCGATCTCGGGGGTTTTGTCGCAGCAAGTTATATGCGAGGTATCGATTTTATGTCAATCCCAACTACAACGCTTTCGCAAATAGACAGTAGTATCGGTGGAAAAACCGCAATCAACCTTGGGAAAGTAAAAAATATTGTTGGAGCTTTTTATCATCCTAAATTAGTTTTGATCGACTTTGATACCCTTTCTACCTTACCAGAAAGACAGAAAATAAATGGACTGGCAGAAGCGATCAAAGCCGGATTGATCAGAGATGCAAAATTATTTGAACTATTTGAAGAAGACAACTATGAAGATCATTTAGAAGAAATCATTTATCGTTCACTTTGCATGAAGAGAGATGTCGTACAGCAAGACGAAAAAGAAGCAAATCTGCGCAAATTATTGAATTTTGGTCATACCATTGGTCACGGAATCGAAACCTATTATGATCTAAAAACATATTTACATGGAGAAGCTGTGACAATGGGAATGTTCTATTTTATTACTTCTGATGAAGTAAAAGAACGACTTAAGAATATTTGTATCCGTCTGGGACTTCCTGTTACTGCTAACTATGATATTGAAAAGGTATATGAAATCACTACAATGGATAAAAAAGCAGCCGAAGGTTCCATCAGTACCGTCTGGGTAGATGAACCTGGCAAATCCTATATTAAAGATCTTCCACAAGAAGAAATACTGGAAATTTTAAAAAACAATAAAATTTAAAAACCAATATATATTTCAAAAAGGAGTATTCAACTATGGTTATTACATTAAAGCCGAATGCACCACAGCCAGATGTGGAGCGATTACACAAAGAAATTGCCGAAGCCGGATGTAGGATTCACGCCTGCATCGGAGATTTATATACTGTATATGGTATTGAAGGCGATACCAGCCGTTTAGACGTAAAAACAATTCGCGCAAATAAAGCTGTCAAAGATGCTGTTCGTATTGTTGCCCAATACAAATTAGCAAATCGTATTTTCCACCCAGAAGACTCTATTATTGATGTTGACGGAATCAAAGTTGGTGGCAAAGAACCGCTTGTTATCATTGGCGGTCCATGCTCCGTTGAGAGTGAAGAAATGGTCTGCTCTGTTGCAGAAAAAGTAAAAGAAGCGGGTGGTCATATGCTCCGCGGAGGTGCTTACAAACCACGTACCAGCCCATATGCTTTCCAAGGTATGAGAACAAAAGGTATCATGGCAATGTTAGAGGCGAAAAAGCAGACAGGTCTTCCAATCGTATCTGAACTTATGAGTGCCGACAAAATCGAAGAATTCGAAGATAATGTAGATTTAATCCAAATCGGTGCAAGAAATATGCAGAACTTTGAATTATTAAAAGAAGTTGGAAAACGTACTACAAAACCAATTTTATTAAAACGTGGTCTTTGCAATACTATTGACGAATGGATCATGTCCGCAGAATATATTATGGCAAATGGTAATATGAATGTTATCCTTTGTGAAAGAGGGATTCGTACCTATGAAACAGCTACTCGTAATACTTTAGATTTAAGTGTGATTCCAATCGTAAAAGAGAAAACTCATTTACCAATTATCATTGATCCTTCTCATGCGACTGGCGACTGGAAGTTAGTAGAATCACAGTCACTTGCAGCCGTTGCAGCTGGAGCAGATGGTTTGATCATTGAAGTTCACGAAAATCCAGATCAAGCATGGTCTGACGGGGCACAATGCTTAAAACCTGATAAATTCCACAATTTAATTGAAAAGGCAAGAAGCATTGCCAAAATCGTTGGCAGAGATATTGTATAATCGTTTCTGAATATAAAAAGTTGCTGGTAAAATAAGTCGTCTTAAATGACTCTTTAAAATACCAGCAACTTTTTTATTTAACAATTCTTCTTACACAATAAACTTTACGATAATTCCATGTTGAAATACGTACGCCTGTCGATGGACTGCTTGCATGTACTACCTGATTATTTCCAATATAGATACCAACATGGTAATTTCCATTTACTGCTGTGTAGCAAACCAGATCACCTGGTTGTCGGTTTGAACTGCTTACAGATCTACCACTACTTCTTTGACCACATGCACTATGTGGAAGACTATATCCATACTGTGCATAAATAGCTTTCGTAAATCCAGAGCAATCAGCTCCTTTTGTCAAACTCTCTCCACCCCAAACATAGCGAAGTCTTCCTGCATATTTCTTTGCAGAATTCGCAATGGTTGTCCCACTCACTGATGATTTTGATGAAGATGATGATGGTTTGCTACTTGATAGATAATTTGTGGACACGTAGCAAATTGTACCACTCACTTTTACTTTTGTCCAATTACCGCTTGTACCATAACATGTGACTTTATCGCCTTTTCGATATGTACCAACTGATGCAGAACTTACCGATGCTTTCTTACGAATCGTCAATGAACTTGCTGTGACATAGCGGGTATAGCTAGAAGTACTTTGGGTGTTTTTTGATGATGATGCAGATACCTGAATCGTATCTGGTTTCTTTGTTACCAGATAATTAGAACTTACATATCTGTAGTTTCCCTTATATTTCACCTTTGTCCAACTTCCACTTGTACCATAACATGTAACTTTTGTACCATAAGTATAGTGTCCAACAACACCAGATGATGTAGTTGCAGCTTTACGGATACTCAAGGAATCTGCTTTTACATACCTAGTATAAGAAGCTGCTACATTTTTTTCACCAACTATAAATAAACTGCCTAGAACAAAACAGATGATAATAAAATAGCTGGCTATACGTCGAAACTCTTTTTCTTCCATATTCCCTCCTCACTTATCTGATATCCTCTATATATTAATCTGTGCCTAGCTTTTATTTTAGCACACATATAAATGAAAAAAAATATCTTATAAAGTATTTTTCTATATTTTTCAATATTTTGGTAGAAAACTTGCGTTAAAATTCTTCTGCATCTAAAATTTCAAATGCTTCCCCCTCTGGTTCGGTTTTAAATACCATTTCTTTTTCAGTGATTGGATGGATAAAACTAATTCTAGTTGAATAAAGTCCAATCTGATAATATTTCTTTTTTACATTTTGAAATTTAGGATTATATTTTGTATCTCCCCAGATGCCTGCTTTTGCATTTGCGCATTGCACTCGAATCTGATGATGCCTTCCTGTCAACAAATGAATCAAAGCATATGTATAATCACCTTGATCCGTCTCTAAAATATCCAAAACCTCATATTCCAAAATAGCTTTTTTCGCATTCTTTGTGTTCTTATCAACCACAACAGAACTATTTTTCTTTCCGTCCTTCAATAAATAATCTGTTAAAACACCACTGTCATCTGGAAGAAATCCAGTTAATACTGCCTGATAATATTTATCAAAACTTCCATCCTGTATTTGTTTACTTAAATGTGCAGCTGCTTCTTTTGTTCTGGCAAATACCATGACTCCACCAACAGGACGATCCAAACGATGAACCACAAATAATTCTGGATTTTTCTCATTTTTATTCTTTCTTGCCAATTCATTTTTCAGATGATTAATCAAACTAAGTGCTCTTGTTTTATCATTTTGCACTGGCATTCCCTGAGGCTTTACACATACAATGATAGCCTCATCCATATATAAAATTTCCGGCTTATTCTTTCTGTTATTCATTCGATTTCCCTCTTTTACTCCTATCTAATTTCTCCAAGTAGAATTCCATCATAACAGAACAAAACAGATAAGTCCACCTAAAACTCTTATATCATAAAAAGCCTCGAATCTATAAAAGACCGAGACTTTTCAAATTCCTTTGATCTATATGTAATTATTTAATAGTTCGGCGGACACAATCTAAATTTTAAAACGATATCCAACACCCCAGATGGTTTCAATATACTGCGGTTTTGACGTATCAAATTCAATCTTCTCACGAATCTTCTTAATGTGAACGGTAACAGTTGCGATATCACCAATTGATTCCATATCCCAAATCTTATTAAATAATTCTTCTTTTTTAAATACACGATTTGGATTGCTTGCAAGGAAAGTCAACAAATCAAATTCTTTTGTTGTAAAGGCTTTTTCTTCCCCATTGACATAAACCCGACGAGCTGTTTTATCAATTTTAATTCCTCGGATTTCAATAATGTCATTTTCCTGAGCATTACTGCCGACCAGACGATCATAACGTGCAAGATGCGCCTTTACCCTTGCAACCAATTCACTTGGGCTAAAAGGTTTCGTAATATAATCATCTGCCCCAAGCCCAAATCCATGAATCTTATCAATATCATCTTTCTTTGCTGATACCATCAAAATAGGAATATTTTTCTCTGCACGAATCTTTTTACAGATTTCAAAACCATCCATCTCTGGAAGCATCAGATCAAGTATGATCATATCATATTCTTCACTCAATGCTCTTTCTAATCCACTTCTCCCGTCTGTCTCAATATCTACCTGAAAAGAGCTAAGCTCAAGGTAATCCTTTTCCAGTTCTGCAATGCTCAATTCATCCTCTATAATTAAAATTCTACTCATATTCTTCATCCTCCTCATTCACTTTGTTTAATGTAAAATAAATGGTTGTTCCAGTATTTAATTTGCTACTGGCCCAAATATGACCGCCATGATCTTCAATAATCTTTTTGGAAATAGAAAGACCCAGACCGCTGCCGCCAGAACTACTTCTGGAAGCATCTGCACGATACAGCCGATTAAAGATATTTGGCAAATCTTTTGCACTGATACCAATGCCATCATCTTCAATCTCAACCTGTATATAATTTTCCATTTCTTTTAATCGAATATTTACATGACCTTTTCCACTGCTGCTGTATTTACATGCATTACTGATGATATTCATAATAACACGTTTCAATTGTTCTGGATCTGCCATGACAAAGCATCGATTTTCACAATAGTTAAAATATGCAAAATCCATATCTTTTTGTTCCAGATCAGAATTAATTTCATCCATGCAATCATCAAAATAAGATTCAATATCGATCTTCACAAAATTATATGGTACCGTATTACAATCTATTTTCGATGCAGTCGATAATTCATTGATCAAAGCATCCATGTCGTTGGCTTTATTATAAATCGTACGGATATAACGATCCATCTTTTCTGGAGTATCGGCCACTCCATCCATGATTGCCTCCGAATATCCCTTAATCGCAGTCAAAGGAGTTTTGAGATCATGTGATATGTTGCTGATCAAATCTCTTGTCTCCTCTTCATACCTCAGACGATCATTGATCGATTTTTTAAGTTCTGCTCTCATCTCATTGAAGGATACACACAGATCTCCAATCTCATCTTTATTCATAACCTCTACATCGGTATCCAGATCACCTTCACGTATACGATCTGTTCCATCCTTTAACAAATTAATCGGACGCACAAATTCATAATACATATACCAAGTCAAAAGAGAACTGGTCATAAAGAGAATTAAAATAACAGACAAAATCAATTGTACAACAATTTTCCGAAAATGTGGCATGATATTTTCCAGACTCGTCATAATAAAAATACTGCCTTTCGAAGAATCACTAAAAAGAAAATCCTGCTGTTTGATCAAAAAATTCTCTGGATTTCCGACCAAAATACCACTATCCTCGGAACCTGCGGTCGAACCATAAGACGGCAACATGCGTTCTATCTTGTCATGCTTCTTTTTTGTTCCTCGATAAACAATGGTATCATCTTTTCGAATAATCAGATAAGAATCTTTTTTCTTTAATGATTCATTTACTCTGTCAATATAATCGACATTTTCAAACGATTCTGGTGCTTCTCTGGCAATTCGCTTAATCTCCTCAAAGGTATCACTCGTCAGTTCATTCATCGTCTGTGTTGTATTCATAAAACTGTCGATCATCGCAATACCCGTTCCTGTACTATAGACGGATTTCGTGTAAGAATAACTAAGAATGGCGATTGATATTACAATCAAAGTCAAAGGTAATACAATCGCCGGTAAAAATATAATTCGTATTTTATTTACAACTTTCATATCGCTCTTCCCTCCGATAAGTCTATGAATTAATTATAACATAATGTTGTCTTTTATTTCATAAACTTTCTATAAAAAGAAACCCGATGATTCACCTTTGCGAGTTTCATCGGGTCGTATGGATGTAACTAATCAAAACCAATTCATAACTGGTCTCTTGACAATTACAACTAACGATATAAATTTACATTTTGGATAAGATAAAATCAAGAAGGTTATCTGCCACTTCTTGTTTTGTCATAATCTCTAATGTCTTTTCTTCCTCTTTTGTTATAAAAGTCACAACATTGGTATCGGTTCCGAATCCTGCTCCTTTTACTTTCAGATTATTTGCTACAATCATATCTAACTTTTTCTTATCTAATTTCTTTCTTGAATTTTCCAACATATTCTGCGTTTCCATGGAAAATCCGCAAATAAACTGATTCTCTCTTCTATGTCCTGCTAAATATTGGAGAATATCGGTTGTTCTCTCCATTGCAATTGACATATCTCCATCTTTTTTCTTAATCTTTTCGTCACTAACGTTTGCCGGACGGTAATCCGCAACGGCTGCCGATTTTATAACAATATCCTGTTCCTCAAAATGATCTCTGACAGCCTCAAACATGTCTTGTGCACTAACGACCGGTACAACATTTACAAACGGCGGTGGTGTCAAATTCGTTTTTCCACTTACTAGTGTTACCTCTGCGCCACGAAGCATCGCTGCTTTTGCAATTGCATATCCCATTTTTCCAGTGGAATGATTCGTCACATAGCGTACTGGATCAATTTTTTCCTGTGTCGGCCCTGCAGTTACTAATAATTTTTTCCCTGCTAAATCTTTTGGTCTTGCAATGGTTCGCTCAATGTAATCAACTAAAACTTCTTCACTTGGTAATTTTCCGGAACCGGTATCTCCACATGCCAATCTACCTGCTGCAGGTTCAATAATTTCATAGCCATAACTTTGTAATTTTTTCAGATTATCTTGCACAATCGGATTTTCAAACATGTGCGTATTCATGGCTGGAGAAATCAATTTTGGTGCATCACATGCCATAATCGTTGTTGTCAACATATCGTCCGCAATTCCGTTAGCAATTTTCCCAATAACATTGGCAGAAGCCGGGGCAATCAACATACAATCGGCTTGCTGTGCCAAAGATACATGTGCTACATGAAATTGAAAATTCCGGTCAAATGTATCTACCAGACATTTGTGATTCGTTAATGTTTCAAATGTAATAGGGTTAATGAAATGTGTTGCATTCTGCGTCATGATGACATGAACATCACAATGTTTTTTGATCAGCATACTTGCTACATTTGCCATTTTATATGCTGCAATACTTCCGGTAACTCCTAATACGACTGTCTTTCCTTTTAACATGATACTCTCCTGGTACAATGGCGCCAAATGCGCCAATTTATCCTAACAATTTGTTAACTATATACTACATATCCTCTAGTCTACCATGTTTTTCGTAATTTGTAATACGTGAAATGTGATTTTCTTCATCTACAAATAAAACTTTTGGTTTGTGTTCTTTTGCTTCTTCTGGAGTCATATCTGCATAACACATAATAATGATTTTGTCACCAGTAGAAACACATCTTGCGGCAGCACCGTTTAAGCAGATCATTCCACTTCCACGTTCACCTGCAATTGTATAAGTTTCAAATCTGCTTCCGTTGTTTACATCCACGATCTGAACTTTTTCATATTCTAAAATTCCTGCTTCATCTAATAAATCTTCGTCTACTGTAATACTTCCCACATAATCGAGTTCTGCCTGTTTTACAGTTGCACGATGAATTTTAGCTTTTAACATATTAATATGCATTGGTTTTCTCCTTTAAAAATATATCTATCTTCTTACCACTTAATTCGAAATGCAGTCCTCAGACTCGCTGCTTTGCAGCTTTTGTCTGAGGATTATGAGCGTCCCGCTCATATATTAGAGAAAATGGACTCCAGAAGCGACGTATGCTAGCATCCGTTCCTTTTCCTCTTTGTTGCGAAATGCAGTCCTCAGTCCTCAGACTCACTGCTTTGCAGCTCCTGTCTGAGGATTATGAGCGTCCCGCTCATATATTAGAGAAAATTACTTCTAGTTGCCCGTATGCAAGCATCCGTTCAACTTTCAGTAATTTTCTCTACTGCATTTCGGGACTGTAGTGAAAGTTATCGATTAATCTTGCTTTTTCGTTGATGTAAACAGCGATGGCTGTTACGATCGGACGATCAATGACATCGATTGGCTGCATAGTCAATCCGTCTACGACTTTCACATAGTCGATTCTTGCCATTGGTTCGGTTTCAATTTTTTCTGTCATAGCAGCAATGATTTTCTTTGCATCTGTCTCACCGTCTTCTGCCATTTTCTGACCTAAGAAAATACTCTGACTTAATACCAGTGCTGCTTTTCTTTCTTCTTCATTTAAATACGTATTTCTAGAGCTTTTTGCAAGTCCATCTTCTTCTCTGATGATTGGACATCCTACAATCTCAAGATCCATATTAAGGTCTTCTACCATACGTTTGATAATTGCTAACTGCTGTGCATCTTTTTGTCCAAAGAATGCTTTGTTTGGCTGTACAATATTAAATAATTTATTGCATACTGTACATACACCACGAAAATGTACAGGACGAGATTTTCCACATAAATCTTCTGTTAATACATTCATATCCACATAAGAACAAAATTGTGGTGAATACATTTCTTCTGCTTCTGGATGGAAAATCAAATTTACACCGATGCTCTCACATAATGCTGCATCTTTATCTAAATCTCTTGGATAAGAATCCAAATCCTCATTTGGTCCAAATTGCATTGGATTTACAAAAATGCTGACAACTACTTTGTCACACTGTTCTGTTGCCTTCTTCATTAAACTTGCATGTCCTTCATGAAGATATCCCATCGTAGGCACTAAACCAACGCTCAATCCTTCTTTCTTCCAAGCTTTTACCTGTTCTCTAACTTCATTTACTGTAGAAACAATTTTCATTTTTCTTTTCTCCTAAAAATCTGTTTTCTAGCATTTATAGACTTGTCCAGATATGCATTTTACATATCTGGACAGCCGTTGTCAACTAATATAATTTTTCAATCACTTCTTCATTTATTGTATAGCAGTGCTTTTCTTCAGGGAAACTTTGTTCATCTACTTCTTTTATATAAGTAGAAAATGCATCTTTCATGATCGTTCCAATATCGGCATAACGTTTCACAAATTTTGGTGTGAAATCACTAAACATACCTAATAAATCCTGATATACAAGAATCTGTCCATCACAATCCGGACCTGCTCCGATACCAATTGTTGGAATATGAACTGCTTCTGTTACAAGCTTTGCTAATTTAGCTGGTACTCCTTCAATTACGACTGCAAATGCACCAGCTGCTTCTACTGCTTTTGCATCTTCAATTAACTGTTTTGCTGCTGCTTCTGTTTTTCCCTGTACTTTAAATCCACCAAATGCATTGATAGACTGAGGAGTTAATCCAATATGTGCCATAACTGGAATCGAAGCATCTACGATGGCTTTAATATGTGGCGCAAATTTAACTCCACCTTCTAATTTAACTGCACCTGCTCTTGCTTCCTTCATTAAACGTCCTGCGTTCACAACTGCATCATAAACAGAAGTCTGATAAGACATAAATGGCATGTCAATGACAACTAAAGCGTTTTTTGCTCCTCTGGTTACTGTAGAACCATATCGAATCATATCTTCCATCGTAACAGAGATTGTATCCTCATATCCTAACATAACATTTCCAAGAGAATCTCCAACAAGAATTCCGTGAATTCCTGCTTCGTCTTCTAACTTAGCGGTAGAATAATCATACGCTGTTAACATGGAAATTTTTTTGCCTTCGTCTTTCATCTTCTGAAATGTTGATACCGTATTTTTCAATTTACTCTTCCTCCAATACTTTTTTCAATTCATATTCGTCCCTGTCTGGATACTTTCGGTCGGTGATGTGCAAAAGCATTTTCGAACATGCCTGATAAACTTCTCTTTGTTCCTCGTCCAAATCTCGTAAATGCTTTTTTACTGTCTCGACATCATTTCGTTCCACAGGACCCGTCAATGCCTTCGTTGTTCCCACTGTCAAAATGTTTTCTAAATTTTTCAGCGCCAATGGTCTTAATGCATCAAGTGCCTCCCGTTCAGAAAATTGACATTTTTTTAACAATGTTACCGCCATTTCCATAAGTGCTACTACTTGATTAGAAGCCATGACAGATGCAGCATGATAACTTGTTTTATTTTTACTATCCAGGACTTTCACCTGATTTCCAAAACCTTGAATCATAGAAACCAGATCATTTCTTTTTTCTTCATCGCCCTCGACAGTAAAAAACGCGGTCTGCATCGTCTCATATGGAATTGTCTTACTGTTAAATGGAAACATTGGATGAATTGAATATCCATAAGCCTTCTTCTCATGGATTCCTGAAAAGATTTCAGCGGACATCGCACCGCTGCAATGACATATCATTTTCCCTTCAATTGGAAAACTTTTTACCTGATTCCAAACTTCCAAAATCTGTCCGTCTGGAACTGTAAGAAATAGAGTATCACACATTTTAACAATTTCTTTCATTGTGTCAAACTGTGTTGTATTTGTTAGTTTTGCTGCTTGATATGCAGATTCCTTTGTGCGGCTATAATAACCAACAACATTTTTCTGATTGTGTTTGAAATATCTACCTAGAGAACAGCCAACATTCCCAGCTCCGATAAATCCAATCTTCATCATGATCACCTCTTTTTTAGGTGATACTCTAAGTCTTATTCCTCCTTTGGGATATAAGCTTCTAAATTTGAAAATAAAATAATATCATGGGTATAGTTTCTTTTCAGAATACCATCCACAAGTAATATATCAAATCGGTGTCAAAATGTAAACAAAATAACACGGAAAATCATGTTTATTTTTTCATACAACTTGTAAAATCAATTTCAATACAAAGAATATCATTTTCATATACTGCTCCAATATAACCATGCATTTCTTCTGTTAATGTTCTGGCAATCGAAAGACCCATTCCAGTAGAATGTGCTCCACTTTCCACTGTATAAAATCGATCAAATAAATTAGCAACCTGTATTTCATCTAAATCTTTTGCATGGTTATAAAAATAAATTTTTCCGTTATCCTCTAAAACAATTTTTAAATCCCCATCACTATATTTGATCGCATTACTCATAATATTTGATAAAATGCGCATCAAAGCTTTTTCATTCAAATTTATTTTAATCTCGTGTTTTGGAATTGTAATCTCCGGTTCTATCCCTACCTCTTTTAATGCACCATAATACGCAACAATACATTCCTCTAACATACTGTTTAGAGAAATTAGTTTTCTCTCTTTATATTCATCCGATGATATCACAATGGAATATCGAAATAACTCCTCTGTTAATTCCTTTAATGCCAGTACACGATTATCAATGATAGAAAGATAATCCTTTACAGTGTCAGAAACATTTTCTTTCGAAAGTAAATCCATATATCCACAAATAGCAGTCAATGGGGTACGGAGGTCATGGGAAATATTTGTAATGGCATTTTTCACTTCCTGATCTCCTCGTTGATATCGAATCTGTTCTTTTCTAAGCAGCTTTAGCTGCCGATTTAACTCGACAGCTAATTCTCTTATTTTAGAGTCCGATACGGATACATCAATTCCTACATTAGTATCTTCTTTTAATCTTCGCACAAATTCTAATCTTAGATTTTGTATTTCTTTTCGCATTAACACAATCTTAGAAATGAAAACCAAAAGGATTATACACAAAATGATACATATGGCACAAAGTAATCTGATCATAACAACTCCTCTATTTTATATCTTTTTTAGCAAAACAAAACATTCCTGCAAGATTGGAAACAATGATAATAATCATCGAATAAATTCCCATCCGATATGGATGAGGCATTTCTAAACTAGCAATTTGCATACTCTGTCCACCTGGATTAAAATCAATGAGGATTTGATAAATTGTTCTTTTGATTCCAGTGATATAATGAGGATTTTTTATTGTTTCAATTACTGTTTTACCATCAATAATCTGTGCTTGGTCTATCATTTTAGGTTGTCCCATTGCCTGAAGCATCCAACTAGCCAAAAATAAAAGTGCAAATCCAATCAAAATGCTAATTGCTACTGTATAAGCTTTATTCGAACTTAACAGCCCAATTAAATTATAAATAGATGCGTAAGCAATCGACAATAAAAAACCGTCTAAAAATAAGATCAAAAAAGAAGATGCTTTCATTTGAATCATGCCAAACATTGGAATTCCTATCACACTTATAACAAGAATTCCGGTCATATATATAAATATTGCGATACACGAACAAGTGAAAAAATTAGCAAAATAAATATGCGCTCTTTTGTCTCCGATTACGATTTTATTGCGAATCGTTCCATCGCTATATTCTGTTCCCACGAACATACTGATGGCGATAGACAAAAGAATTCCACTTAAAATAAGAGATGTAAACAAGATGCTATCAACCATCATTATATTATGAAAATGTATCATAGATCTATAGTTCATCATACACATAAAAATACCAAATGCAACAACTAACAATATTTCTATCCAAAATATTCTATCTTTCTTTAACCTCATCATGTTGGCTCGTAAAAGTCTAAGCAATATGGCCACCCCCTATCAAACGGATATAGTAACTTTCTAAACTTTCTCCTTTTTCCTGAATGGATTGAATCTCACAATTTCGCTTCGATAATTCTAACGTTAATTTTGTTACATTCATCTGTGCAAATATATCCGCTTCCGTATTAGATAAAATTGTGTATTCCACACCCCATTCATCTAAAACGGATGTCAAAGCTTTTGTATCCGATACCTTTACATGCACACACTTCCGACATACTTTTTCCAAATCTTTCGCACTCATTTCTTTTACCATATGTCCCTGATCAATAAATCCATAATGCGTTGCCAATCTTGAAAGTTCATCTAAAATATGACTGGAAATAAGAACCGTAATCTGATGTTCATGATTCAACTTTAAAATCAATTCTCTGATTTCTATAATTCCCTGTGGATCTAAGCCATTAACTGGCTCATCCAGAACAAGAAAATCTGGATTCCCTGCTAGGGCAATCGCAATTCCTAATCGTTGGCGCATCCCAAGAGAAAAATCTTTCGCTTTTTTCTTTCCTGTGTGAGAAAGCCCAGTCATTTCCAGTAACTCGTCAATGCCATCAAACGATGGACACCCTAAAATCATATACTGCTGTTTTAAATTATCTTTGGCTGACATATTTAAATAAATTGATGGAGTTTCTACCACCGCTCCCATCCGCCTTCTTGATCTGGCAATATCATTTTCGCTGTTCTTTCTTCCATACAGGGTATATTCTCCATCTGTCGGTTTTTGTAAGCCACAAATCAAGCGAATCAGCGTTGTCTTACCAGAACCATTTTTCCCTATAAATCCATAAATAGAACCTTTGGGTACTTTCATTGATAGGTGGTCCAACGCTTTAAAATACCCATATTGTTTTGTAAGAGCATTGGTTTCTAATACATATTCCATTTTATTACCTCCTTATATGATATCTCTATCATACATCCTATCAGTTAAGTACCCGGTAAAGAGAAGCGTAAAGAAAGAGTTAAGATTTATGCTCTTAATTTAAAACCGATTCCCCATACCGCTTCAATATAATCTTTCCCATTTACTTCCCTTAATTTTTTTCTTAAATTACTGATATGGACCTTTAAAGAACTTTCCATACAATCCGGAGTATCCTCGCTAATACGATCAAGCATCACCGATTTTGTAATGACTTGTTTTTCATTTTGCATCAGCAATTTTAAAATTGCATATTCCGTTTTTGTCAATTTTATAAAATTACCATTTACCCTTACATCACGCGATTGTGTATCTAACAAAATTTCATCAAAATATAAATATTGTTGTTCTCTTACTGTTGACTTTTTCCTAAGCTGAACAATGATTCTGGCAAGAAGTTCCTGAATATCAAAAGGTTTTGTCAAATAATCATCTGCACCATCCATCAACATTTTCACCTTATCTTCCACATCAATTTTAGCACTAATCACAATCACTGGAATTTCCCGAATTTTGGGAAGAACTTCTTCACCAGAAAGTCCTGGTAGCATTAAATCAAGCAAAACTAAATCCGGATGACATTGCGATAACAAAAGAACTGCTTCTGTCCCAGAATACGCTCGTAAAACAGAATATCCTTCTTGGGTTAAAATTTTCTCCAACAAATCTCCAATATAAACATCATCATCAATCACTGCAATTGTGCTCATTTGTTATAGCACCTCCTATATCATAAAAACGCTCAATCGATATCGACTGAGCGTTTTATCAAACATTTCTATCTTTTATAAATATTGTTTTAAATCTTCAACTTTATCTAATTTTTCCCATGGAAGATTAAGATCATTTCTACCAAAATGCCCATAAGCAGCTGTCTGCTTATAAATTGGTCTTCTCAAATCTAACATCTTGATAATTCCCGCTGGTCGCAAATCAAAATTGTCACGTACAATCTCAACTAATTTTTCCTCTGACAATTTACCAGTTCCAAATGTATCAATCATAATCGATGTTGGCTGTGCAACACCAATAGCATAAGATAACTGAATTTCACATTTCTCTGCTAACCCGGCTGCAACGATATTTTTGGCAACGTAACGTGCTGCATAAGCTGCAGAACGGTCTACTTTCGTGCAGTCTTTTCCAGAGAACGCTCCACCACCGTGACGAGCGTATCCACCATATGTATCTACGATAATTTTACGTCCGGTAAGACCCGCATCACCATGAGGGCCACCAATGACAAAACGTCCGGTTGGATTGATAAAGATTTTTGTGTTTTCATCTACCAAATTGGACGGTAAAACTGGTTCAAAAACATATTTCTTAATATCTTCGTGAATTTGCTCCTGTGTTACATCTGGATCATGCTGAGTAGATAATACGATTGCATCTAATCTTGCTGGATTTCCTTCTTCATCATATTCAACCGTTACCTGTGTTTTTCCGTCTGGTCTTAAATAGGAAAGGGTTCCATTTTTACGAACCTCTGTCAATTTTCTTGCCAGTTTGTGTGCAAGTGAAATTGGATATGGCATATACTCATCGGTTTCATTTGTCGCATAACCAAACATCATACCCTGATCACCAGCACCAATTGCCTCAATCTCTTCATCAGACATTTTGTTTTCTTTTGCTTCTAAGGCTTTATCAACACCCATTGCAATATCACTGGACTGTTCATCAATAGCCACTAATACACCACAAGTTTCGGCATCAAAACCATATTTTCCTCGTGTATAACCAATTTCTGTAACTGTATCGCGAACAATTTTCTGAATATCTACATAGGCATTTGTTGTAATTTCACCCATTACCATAACCAAACCTGTAGTTGTACATGTTTCACAGGCAACACGGCTCATTGGGTCCTTTTCTAATAATGCATCTAAAATTGCATCTGAAATCTGATCGCACATCTTATCTGGATGGCCCTCTGTAACAGATTCAGAAGTAAATAATAATCTTTCCATAATAATCTCCTTTCTGTGTTTTGCATTTTGCAAAATTCTTTTATGCATCTGATCGCATCCTCACGGGACGTTTTTGTTTCATAGAAATTGCAAAGCAATTTGGTATGAAACAAAAAAAATCCGGTAAAGTTTACCGGATTTCATACTTGCAATGACAAGTTATCTTATTGCTCCACATCACTGTGGCTCCGGCCGGCACCTTCCACTCTCTGGGGTTGCCGCGACTTCACAGGCCCTTAAACCTCCGTCGCTCTTAATAAGATACTTCTGTTTATTTATCAGGCATAAGATGTGTCTGTGCTCCTTGTACGACTTCAATTTCTGAAATCTCTTTGCCATCTACCTTGGCAATTCTCAACGCACATCCACTAAAATAAACACATACGCCCTTTGTTATTTGTTCTGCTGCACAATGTTTGCAAAACACATCATACAATGTATCTTCTACATTGTCAATTGGAATATTTACATTTAATAAATGATTCACTTCAATCGCTGGTTCTTTTGGCGAAAAAATCATATGCTCTGTCGCATCAAATTCAAAAAATAAAAATCTGCGAATAGCAAATAGCATTGCAATACAACCTATTGAAACTAAGTTCTGAATTGGTGTCGTGTGTTCCACGATCATCTGACGTGCCACTGCAAATACCAAAACCTCCACAATAATCGCTGGTGAATGTTTGCAAAGCATCTTAATAAACTCAATGCCGATTACTAATCCAAATCCAAGATTAATAAATCCATTTAAATCTTCAATATTAGGATTTTTCCCCACGATCAACTGTATCAATTCGAAAGCCAATACAATTGCATAAAAACAAATTGCAATCGCAATCAAAATAGAGATGATCAATTCCAGCCATTGTCCCGATTGATATACCTTATCTTTTAAATGTTTTCGATTTCCCATAGGCATACTCCTATGATTCTAGCTTACCTGAAGGATAAATTTCTGTAATTCTTTCTCGGTCTCTACTAACTGAATTTGTCCTCCAAGTCCCTGTAATTTTTCTTCAAATCGTTCATATCCTCTATGAATAAAACCAATACTATCTACCTGAGTAATTCCATCTGCTGCCAATCCAGCAATTACAAGGGCAGCTCCTGCACGTAAATCTGGTGCACTTACTTCTGCTCCTGTGTATTTCTCTACTCCGGTAATCAGTGCTGTATTTCCTTCTACCTGAATTTTGGCTCCCATACGCGTCAATTCATCAACATAGCGAAAACGATTTTCAAAAATACTTTCTGTGATCATACTGATGCCCTCAGATAAAGCAAGGGTAATTGCCATCTGTGGCTGCATATCCGTAGGAAAACCAGGATATGGCAATGTCTTGATCTGTGTAGGTTTTAATCGTTTTGTCGCGACTACACGCACAGCATCGTCAAATTCTGTTACCTCTGCACCGATTTCTGTTAATTTCGCACTAATTGATTCTAAATGCTTTGGAATCACATTTTTTACTGTAATATCCCCTTTCGTCACAGCCGCTGCTGTCATAAAGGTTCCCGCTTCAATCTGATCTGGAATGATGGAATATTCACAATTTCCAAACGCTTTTTTACCATTAATACGAATCACATCAGTACCAGCACCACGAATATCAGCACCCATACAATTCAAAAAGTTAGCTACATCAACAACATGTGGTTCTTTTGCTGCATTCTCGATCACTGTATTACCATCTGCAAGCGATGCAGCCATCATAATATTAATGGTCGCACCAACAGAAACCACATCCATATAGATGTGAGATCCAACCAAATGATCCGCTTCTGCTTTGATCATTCCATGTTCAATTGTTACTTTTGCGCCAAGCGCCTCAAATCCTTTAATATGTTGATCGATCGGTCTTGCACCAATAGCACAACCACCTGGTAAAACAACCTGAGCTTTTTTATATTTTCCTAATAAAGCTCCGATCAAATAATAGGATGCACGAATTTTCCGGATGAATTCATTGTCTACAATTCCTTCCGGTTTTATTCCTTTTCCTGTAATTACAACTTCGTTATCATTTATTCTATTAATTCCTGCTCCAATGCCTTCCATGGCCTGTAACAAAACGTTGATATCTCTTACATTTGGCATATTATCAATATGACAGCATCCATCTGTCATAACTGCCGCCGCTAAAACTGGAAGTGCTGCATTTTTAGCGCCACCGATTACCACTTCTCCAACTAAAGGGTTTCCACCTTTTACTACGTATTTCTGTTCCATTTTACACCTCAATATTTATCTATTCAAAATCTATTCTAATTCTCTAACTCAAAATCTAACTATTCAAATGTGTATAATCACATAAAATCTCATACTAAAACATATATAATTATACCATACTATTTCCTTTTGTAAATTAATTTTTCTTCTAACTTTAAAAATTAAAGATTCTGTAATACTTTTCCCAAAACTTCGCCAATATCAAGGCCATCTGTCTTCACAGACAAATCTGCATATTTCTCATATAATGGAACTCTTTCCGCGTATAAATCCTCTAATGTCTGACCATTTTCAAACACAACTCCACGTTGTGTCAGATCACCTAGTCGTTTTGTCAATTCTTCATATGACAATTCAAGATAAATGACTTTACTGATATCAGACAAATGCTCCATTGCTTTTTCGCCATAAATAACACTTCCACCCGGTGCAATTACAGTCCTATCTACTTTCACAGAGGCATTGACCTCTTCTTCAATCTTCTTAAACTCTTTTAATCCTCTTTGTGCAATGATATCACGAAGGAGCATGTTTTCCTGATTCTGTATCAATAAATCTGTATCTAAAAAATCATATCCCAAGGCTTTTGCTAACAAAACTCCAATGGTACTTTTTCCAGCCCCTGGCATTCCTAATAAAGTAATGTTATTCATTTCTTTTCCTCTTTTTCTTTTTTACCTTTTTCTTACGAACAGAATAACCAAATGTTCCGATTTCTTTTCCAGTTTCATAATATCCACCATGCGAATACACAAGTGGATTTGACTTTGAAAGATGGAATTTCCCCTGTTTATCCATAAGTGACTCATCTACATTCACATTGACTACTTCAGCAAGAAACATATGATGAGAGCCCAGTTTCTTTATCTCAATAACTCTACATTCGATATTAACTGGGCTTTCTGCTATCATTGGTGCCTTTACTACTTTTGCTTTTTCTTTTGTCAGATTCATCTGTTTGAATTTATCAATCGTTTTTCCAGAACGCACTCCACAGTAATCAACAGCTTTGACTAAATCTTTTGTTGTCAGATTGATCACAAATTCTTTACTCTCTTTTATTATATGATAAGAATGGCGTTCTGGTCTCACCGAAATATAAGTCATTGGTGGATTTGTACAAATCGTTCCTGTCCATGCAATCGTTATAATATTGTCTTCCCCTGCCTGATTACTACAGCTTACCATAACTGCCGGCAGCGGATAAATCATATTTCCCGGTTTCCAAGAGATTTTTGACATCTTAAATTTCCTTCTTGATCAATTGAATTAATTCTTCTTTTGTTTCTTCCTCCAGGGTTCCCTGTGGCCAAGTAATCTGGACAGAATCACCTTCGTAACGAGGAATCAAATGTAAATGAAAATGGAAAACTGTCTGTCCTGCAATTGAGCCATTATTTTGCAATACATTCATGCCGTCACAATGTAATACTTTTTTCATTGCACGTGCAACAACAGATGCCAAAGAAAATAATCTTCCTGCTGTTTCCGCGTCAATATCAAAAATATCATCAAAATGTTCTTTTGTCAGAATTAATGCATGACCTTTTGTAGCCGGACCTACATCTAAAACAACTCTAAAATTTCTATCTTCATATAATGTTGCTGAAGGAATTTTTCCATTTGCAATTTTGCAAAAAATACATTCATCTTTTTTCATTTTTCTTTCCTTTCTATCTTTCCCACTTCCGTTTTATTGCAAATCTTGCCTTTGTAAAATAATACAAGACTGCTTTGGCAGTTGCAATGTCAATGAATATGGAAATCCATCACACATTTCTTTTTGTGTTTCCAGTACGTCATTTTTTAAAGTTCCAAGTCCTCCATATTCTGTCGCATCACTTGAAAAGACTTGACGATATTGTTCATATTCTGTCATCCCAATGGTAAATACCTGATGATCAATTGGTGTAAAATTACAAACAAAAACTAATTTTTCATTAGTCTCTTTATTTTGTCTGGCAAAAGAAACAATCTCACTCGCACCTATTTTAACCAGCCACTGGAATGAATCTTCCTCGTAATCAGTTTCATATAAAGTACTATGCTCACGATAAAAATGCAATAAATCCATCATATAGCTTTGTAAGTTTCTATTAGAATCTTCTCCAAGAATATGCCAATCTAAACTTTTATGAACATCCCATTGATTCCATTGTCCGATATCTTGTCCCATAAAAATATGCTTTTTGCCACGCATTCCAATGATAAATCCATATAATGTCTTTATATTTGCAAATTTTGCGAAATAATCGCCTGGCATCTGTGTAATCATAGAACCATAATTTTCACCAAAACGATGAGAAATCTTGATAATATGTTTTTCACTGTAATCAATCTTTTTAAATCGATTTATCTCTTGATTTTCCAGTTCCCGCTCAGCATATCCATCTTTACGCAAATGTTCGATCAGTGGTTCTAAATGATCTCCAGTCCATTGAAATGTAACTTTGATCTTGGAGCGATATGCTCTTGGAATATGTTCCGTGATGATCATACACCCATTCTTCTGAGCATTGACCATTTCTGTAAACATTTGCATAAATTTTATTCCGGCTCTATTTTCACTATAATATGTTTCATATAAAATACCATCTAAAGCCGCAATTCGGAATCCATCAATATGAAACTCCTCCATCCAAAATTTTGCATTTGAAAGCATAAAATTACATACTTGCTTTTTGGAATAATCAAATGGAACATTATTCCAATTCATGATTTTTTGTTTTCCTGAATCAGTCGATTCGTATAGTGGTGTACCATCAAAATTCGACATACCAGCGGGATCTTTTGTCATTCCTACCGGTGTCCAATCCAAAATCACTCCGATATTATGCTGATGCATATAGTCAACAAAAGCCTTTAGTTCTTTGATTTTTCCAAAACGTGATGTTGGTGCATAAAATCCATAAATTTCATGTCCCAATGTTTCATCTCGTAAATGTTCCAAAATTCCCAATAGCTCCACATGCGTATAACCCATATCTAATATATAGGCTGCAAGTTGATGTGCTAATTCCTTATATGACAGGTAATGTTCTCCATACAAACCTTCTCTTTTCCACGAACCCAAATGCACTTCATAAATAGCAACAGGGTTTCGATAGTGATCTACATATTTTCGATCTTCCATCCAACGCCTGTCGTTCCACTGGTATCTCTGAAAATCTGTAACAACAGATGCATTTTTGGGTGGTATTTCATATTCATTCGCAAATGGATCTGCCTTTAAATACACTTCCCCCATCTGGGTCTTAATTTCGTATTTATATAACATGCCCTTCTTAACATCTGGAATAAATAATTCAAAAATGCCACCAATGCCTCTTTTGATCATTGGATTTATCCGTCCATCCCAATGATTAAAATCTCCAACAACACTCACTCTTTTAGCATTTGGTGCCCAAACTGCAAAATGAACTCCTGAAATGTTATTTAGAGTCATTGGATGAGCTCCTAAATAACGATATACATCTTGCCATTCACCTTTTTCCCAAAGTTCAATCTGTCTTCTTTTTAGTTGTACTTTAAAAGAATACGGATCTCTTAAATCCAATTCCTGACCATTCTCTAAAATTAAATGAATATGGTACGGTTTTTCTTTTTGATGTGGCACAAATGCAGAAAAAAAGTTTGTCTTTTCTATATTTTCCATCTCATAGCTTTCATCTGAAAATTCCACTCTCGCTTCTCTTGCATATGGATGATAAAAACTAATTACCTGTCCTTCATCTACCAAGTGTCTTCCTAAAATTTTTTGTGGACTATCATAATCACCAAAACGAATATAATTCACTTGATCCTGGGTTAATATTTGTCCTACTTCTGGTCTCATAATACCACCACCTTATTATAGATATTTTACCACCTTATATGTTACTATGCAAATTACGATTATAGATCCTTGCTAAATGTATCTGATTGTACGCACCCTCACGGCGCTTTTTCATTTCAATGAAATAAAAAAGCCCGGTTCAGACTATCTAACCAGACTTTTATTCCCTTTAATTCTAAATTTCTACACGACCCTCCAGCGCTCTTAAAAGGGTTACTTCATCAATGTATTCCAAATCACCACCAACTGGAACACCACTGGCAATTTTACTGATTTTAATTCCTGTTGGTTTTACCAGTTTACTAATATACATCGCTGTTGTTTCCCCTTCGAGACTAGAATTTGTAGCAAGAATAATCTCTTTTACATCACCTTGAAGTCTTGCCATTAACTCTTTTAAACGAATATCATTGGGACCAATCCCAAGCATTGGTGAAATTGCTCCATGTAATACATGGTAAACACCATTGTATTTTCCTGTCTTTTCATAAGCAGCCAAATCTCTGGTATTTTCAACAACCATAATAATACTGTGATCTCGTTTTGAACTGGCACAGATTGGACATACTTCCTGATCTGTTAAAGTACAGCATTGCTTACAATAATGAATATTTTGCTTCGCTGATACAATGGTATTTGCAAGTTTCTGCACCTGATCTTCTGGCATATTTATCACATGAAATGCCAGCTTTTGTGCTGATTTTGCACCAATTCCCGGCAAACGACTAAACTCCTCGATCAAATTTGTAATCGCATCACTATAGTAATTCATTAAAATGGCATGCCTCCGCCCATTCCACTAGCAAAACCACCCATCTTAGCCTCTGCATCATCTGTCATTTTCTGTAATGCATCATTAACAGCCACAATAATCAAATCTTCCAGCATTTCAATATCATCTGGATCTACAACTTCTTCCGCAAGAGAAACAGATAATAACTGTTTCTTACCTGATACTTCTACTTTTACGACACCACCGCCTGCGCTAGCTTCATAAACAGTTTCTTCTAATTGCTGTTGTGTCTTTTCCATTTGCTTTTGCATTCTCTGTGCTTGTTTCATTAACTGATTCATATTTCCCATGTTCATTCCGCCTGGAAATCCGCCTCTTTTTGCCATAATTAACCTCCTTAACTGCATATGATATGCAATATCCTTTATTTAATCATCTTTAAATTCTACCTGCATCTTAATTTTACTTAAATCAAAATAATCTCGATTTTCCACCTGAGTTTTTTCCATCAACTGACACTCAATTTTGACTTCTCGATGGACTAAATTGCTAATCTCCTGTTCTAATTGTTGCATCCGCTCCGCACGTTCGAATGTTTTCTTACCATCTTCGCCATCTGGAGTATTTGGAAACAGAAGACAAATTTGCTCACTTTCTTTTTTCACTACCATCTTAGAAAATTGAACCAAATATTTTAACCGTGGTGATAATTGATGTTTGATACGATTCCATCCATCTGAAATCTTTTCTAATTCTTCTATAGTTGCCGGTTTAAAACTTTTTTGAATTTCTTCGGCTGTACTAAGGGAAACGACTTCTTCTTTTTGTTCCGGAGAATCGACAACTGATTGCGGCGCTTTTGCTACCATAACGGGACGTTGTTCTAATTCTACTAATTTTTGTTCCATCTGTCTTAGTCGATCAAGAATACTGTCATAATTTTGTTCCATCTGCGGTTTGCAGAGTTTGATCAGTGCTACCTCAGTTAAAATTCTTTTTGATGTGGAATATTTCATCTCATTTAACAATTCTGATAACACACGAATATAACGCATCAAAGTCGATGTATCAATCTGAGAAGCATTTTTTTTCATTTCTTCTAATTGATTGCTTGAAATATCCAATGCATCCTCTGGTACTTCTCCACTTTTGATCAAAAGTAGATTTCGCAAATACCACATAAAATCAGTGATAAATTGTGACAAATCTTTCCCTTGCCAAATGATATCTTCGATGCAATTCATCACATTTATTATATCCTGACCTAGAATCATTTGCAAAAGTTTCTGATATATTTCTATATCAACAGCACCCAGTACATCTAAGACTTTATCATATGTCAACGCCTGACCCAGATAAAAGGCAATACATTGGTCAAGAAGACTTAACGCATCACGCATTGAGCCATCTGCTGCTTTCGCAATATAACGAATTGCCTGATCCTCAACTTTTACCTGTTCTCGATCCATCAGATCTTTTAATCGATTTGCTATCGTATCAATCGAAATTCTGCGAAAGTCATATCTCTGACATCGTGATAAAATTGTAATCGGAATCTTATGTGCTTCTGTTGTTGCCAAAATAAAAATAACATAGGAAGGTGGCTCTTCCAATGTCTTTAATAATGCATTAAAGGCTCCAATAGAAAGCATATGCACTTCATCAATGATATAAACTTTATATTTCCCTTCTGTTGGAGAATATCGAACCTGCTCTCTGATCTCACGGATATTATCCACACCATTATTCGATGCAGCATCGATTTCAATCACATTCATAGAACTACCATCAGCAATCGCCTGACAACTTTTGCAAATTCCACAGGGACTACCATCTACCGGATGCTCACAATTAACAGCTTTTGCAAAAAGCTTTGCAACCGTCGTTTTTCCAGTTCCTCTCGTACCACAAAATAGATATGCATGTCCGATACGATCTGCCATCAACTGATTTTTCAAAGTTGTGACAATATGTTCCTGTCCTTTTACTTCTTCGAACTGATCTGGTCTGAATTTACGATACAGAGCCATGTACGACATCTTTTCTCCCTCCTTCCACTAGTGTATTTTACCATAAGTATGTGGTTTGGAAAAGAAAAAAATCCATCGAATCTATCTTATGGAATTTATGTCTTTTTTGCCTTTCCTATTGCGCGTATCTTGGCGCTATAGGAAAGGTCTTTCTTCTGTTTTACTTTGTTTTTTCTATTTTTATATAACTTTTCACAACAAATTCACGACAATCACAACACGGCTTTCAGCTGCTGCATCTCATCATCTGTCAGATCATCATACCAACTATTTATCCGGGAATAATCGACCTTTTTTCTTGTATATGACGGAGGATATAGCCCCTCTGCCTCTCCAATTTCTCGGATTTTTCGGTTATTTCGGCACTTTCTCATAGCTTTGTCGTGCATGGTCCTTGCCCTGCTCGCTGTGGTTCCCATCCGTTTACCAGCTTCTTTCATTGTGCAGCAGTCTTTATATTTGAGTTCTAAAGCCGATATTTCGGCCGTATTCTTGACTGCCTCATGCACAACATCCCATAAAGAAAAAGAGAGCGATTCTCTGTCAATAGATTCCTCTAGGGCTTCTATATCGTCCGTTTCTGCCCTGATTGTATCAGCTATGGTCAACCCTTCATCAATCGGGCTGTCAATGGAACACATGGCAGATATGTGCATAGTATTGCGTAAGGAATCCAGTTGTTTTTGTGATAATTCCAGATACCAGCGTAATTCTTTGTCAATTGGTTCCCTATTGAAATTAGCAAGAAAATAGCTGGTTACTTGATTATATTTATAGATCCTTTGTTGCACATAGATTGGCAGACTCATAGAACGACCACAATTCTCTAAATAAAGCTTTACGCTTCTGATGATCCGGTGCGGTGCATACGTCATAAACAACACACCCTTATCCGAATCATAATGTTCTACAGCATCAACCAATCCAATATATGCCTGATTCATCAGATCGTCTATATCCGTCATTCTGTCAATGTTTCGATACCTCTTGACTAGTTGATAGATCATGCCTCTGTTTTGATCGTAGAGTTGAGCCATGTTGTTTTTCACATCAATTCCATTCTGTATTTCCTTCACAAGTAATTCATTGGTCATTATCTGCCCCTCCATACAGAAAAAGCCCCATACTCCCAGCATAGGAAGCACAGAGCCTTTTTTAACAGATCTAAGCTGTAGTAACTGCCTGGTAATAGATTGCTTTTTTCTTATTGTCTAAGACAAATGCGTCATACACGATGCGTCCTTCTACCAGTGATCCGCTGATTCCCGGCGGGTCCTCATGGATCTTATAATCTTCCAATTTGGTAGGTGCTATCGTTGCCACTGGATGAGCCAACATAAAACCGAAGCCTTTTGGTACTCTGGATGCCGGTACCTTAATAACGGTCAGTCCATCTAAAATTGATACAACACCTTTCAAGCGTAATTCCTTACCAACATCATTATTTGATTCGATAATAGCGTTTTTCTTCATCAGTAGCAGTGTCTGCGGTGTTACAACTAAATAACGGCTGCTGTCTGGTACTTCTGCATCGTCAAGAACAGCACTCGCCTTAATAATCTCATCATAGATATTTTCAGATGTCAGTTCTATTGCTGTCGGCTTTGTTCCGGCACCGCTGCACATCACATCATACACATACTGATCTATTTCTGGAATAATAACCTCTCTTTGCTGTCTTGCAAGGGCGGAAGAGGCAGACACCTGTCGTTTCGTTTCATCAGCATCTAATTTATCAATGACAAACGTAAATGAACGGTCCTTTTTTAGAGTAAATTCTTCTGTAGTGGCATCAAGATCTTTGATCTCTCCATATCTGGAACCTGTGAAACCCGCAACAGGATTTCTCTGGTAGTCGTTCATTTCTGAAGTGCTGACTTTATACGCCTTAACTGTATGTGCTCCCGTCCAATCAAAATCATTATTGGTCAACAGAGACTTTTTACTCTCTGTTGCAAACATTTCATCAACATAGGGCTTAAATTCTGTTACTAATTCTATAGCCAATTAAATCACCTCTTTATTTACCGCGATCTAAAGGCTTCTCCAATCGGGTCTATGCCATTGCTGTTATCATACGTTTTCGGTGTCCTGCCTGTTGCACGCTTGATTTCCCATAGGTCGTGAAGTTCCTGCACGATCTCCTCTGCTCTGGCCAAACCAGCCTCATAGCTTTCTTTACTTCCGTAATCAAGCAGATCCGCAAGACTCTTAGGCAGGCCTTTTTCAGATAATGCATCTCTTGCATCCGCCTTTAATTCGCGTTTTTCTAATTCTTTCTCTCTAATATCAAGGTCGCTTACCCTCTTTTCTTCTTCCTGGGCCTTGGCAACCTTTTCTCGCTCTCTAGCCAATCGTTTTCCGATGATCCTATCAAGGTCGTCATCGGTATATTTCTTTTCCTGGCCTTGAACTTCTCCAGCTGTCTGTTCCTGGGTAGCTGTCTCCCCCTGTTCCATGTTTTCCATGTATCTTTCTCCTATCCGTTTAATGTTCGTCAACGTTTCAATAAATGCTGTTTTAATTATTACAAATATTCTTTCTGGGCCATTCGCAGGCAGTCCACTGCATTTTGCCGTAACCCTCCATGACGTTTGTGCACCCGTCACATCTTGTCACAAACACCCCACAGCATACCGCCTGCACAATGATATACAGTACACCAAAAAGGAAAAAACTTAAGCAAATAAAAAACGCAGAAACAACAGAACGCAATTTTGCGTTTTGTAATTCCCACGCCGTCAAAGGCTTGCATCTGCGTAAAGAATACAGATGCGGTACTTATATATTATATTTGCTCTATGACAATTATATCAAATTTTATGATATTCGTAAAGGATGCATTATATAAATTTATTGCACACAAAAAGGACCAAGCTAAATTACCTTGTCATTTCTAATCATCTGTTCTATTCCCAGCATTTTGGGAACACTTTAAATACAAGGATTACGGCACTATGACTCCGCATTAAGGCAGTCATACAACGTATGGAACGTTTAGTAACGTTCGGAACGCTCGGTTTGATAACGTTACCGAACACGCTCGCTTTTGTGTGCAATCCATTTTGTGTGCATCCATTTTTTTGTGGAAACAAAAAGAACCAGCGCAATATTGCGTCGGTTCTCTCCGTGCTTAAGTTCAGATTATATCATTTCATCAGTTAATAGGTTTTTATCATCAATTTATGTTAACATTTCTTAACATCCAATGCTATGTAAGTTCTATAAAAACGTCCCGTTTTCTGTTTATTCTTACAAGATATTATGTAAGGTTTTAGCAGTTTTATGAGTTTCTGAAGTTCGTCAGATGTTTCATAGGATACTTTTAGTTTTATCATTCTTTCTTATCCTTTCCATACATTACACCCAGTGAAAAAAACAAGGCTGCAATTTTCAAAGGTTCCCATTTATCAATTCCATATTCCTTTTTTGCATATTCAAAAATATCATTAATTTTGTAAACAGTTGCATCTTTTTTTATATTATTCATAAAATCCCTTCCTTTCTGGCGGGAAATATGATAACCTCAAATTGACTGAATGGGTTATCATATCCCACTATTTGCCTATATCAGAATGGCCGTTCTGTTATGGGCTTTTTTCTTTTATTCTTCGTGCGTTCCTACCGTTCCGCATATAGCAAAATCATTTGTTCCACGATATGAATTATAATTTATACAACTAGTTATCAATCTTAATTCCGCAATCTTGAGTATTTCTATTGAAAGATCAGGTGGATAGCCTAAATCTATTAATCGTTTAAGATCATCCCTTACTCCATCCACATAATGCTTACTATTATCAAACATGTCTATGCCCTCCTTTCTCTTAATTTTTATCCGCAAATAAATATATCTCGGTATTTGCTAAATTATATAATTCCATAACCCCATTTCCGTAAAATACTGATTGATTATACTCATTTGGGTATCTGTCTATTAATTCCTCATCTAACTGTGATTTTAATGCAGATATTGTATTCCTCATTTTAGTGATTTCGTCTCCATATTTAACGCCTAGGCTATAGCAATCTACACTTACACCCTCTAATAATTTTTCAACGCATTTTATATTAAAGCCCAGTTTTTCAAATTCATCATAACTAATATTTTTTCTTTTCATTTTCTTGATCTCCTTTTCTTGATGTCAACAAAAAAGCGTCAACAAGGGGGTTCAAACTTTTTTATTATATATACCCTATATTTACCCCACTATTTATTATTATTTTTTTATTTGTTGACTTGTTGACATATAGTAATAACCCTAACATTTAAGCCGTTTGCCGTGTCAATGATATATGTCAATCATCTTCTTTTTCATTTTAGTTAGTTGACTAAAACGGTAATTTTTTACATTCTTCTTTGTCAACTTCTATAAAGCCGTTGATCTCCTTCCATACTGTACTGTGCCAACTTTACTAGATGGCATTCTTCGTAAACTTTGGCTTATTTATGCGGTTTATGCCAAGAGTGCCAAATGACCCCCTTTGAAGTATGCCAAGAGTGCCAAATGACCCCCTTCGTACAAATGGCTTATTTAAGCCATTTTTTATTGAAGAGTGCCATCTAGGAATCTTGTCTCGGCAACATCCAATACCATTCGTTTTTATATCCTTTTTTCTTGCTAATCACACCAGCAGAAGCCTTTGCCCTTTTTATTGTTCTTTCCGAAAATCCGTTTGCTTTCATTAAATCCATCATTTCTTTTGCGCCCCTTTCTCCATTTGGGATATTTCGGATAATAAATTCTTTTGCCTCTTCCAATACTGGAGAACTACGTTTTTTATTTTTGTTTGCCATTGTTGTATAGTCATCGGCTGTCAGATCTGTTTGACCTATTACACGAATACCACCATGATTCGGGTCAATTTCAAAAAGTATTGTTTTGCCTTTTTTAGCAAGACTTGATTTTTCATGTGACATATATTTTATATCGACCTCATCCGGTACATTTCCTAATGCTAAATAACTCCTACAAACTCCAACTATGTCAGTAGAACCTAATATTCTAGTAATAGCATCACCTTTCATATTTTTATTAAAATGACATACAATTACGATTGCAACATTGTATTCCTTAGCAAGCTTTATCATCGGATTTAATTTTTCTCTTGTTTCATTGGCTGCATTCATATTAGTATCTTTTCCTATGTATGCCTGTAATGGATCAATTACTAATAATTCCGCACACTTTTCTTTTACAAACCGCTCAATGTCAGGATCATCAAGCGTTAAATTAATGCCCTCTGGTAATGTATAAACATTTTTCATATCAGCACCACACACCCTAAGTCTTGTTTTTATGGTATCTCCTATACCATCCTCAGCAGTCAAATAAATTACTTTTCCTGCTTTTTCTGTAAAAGGTGATTCTTTAGGGCATGACATCCAAGTACTTCCAGTGGAAACGCAAGCGGCCAATTTACACATCATGTAAGTTTTTCCCACACCAGGATAAGCACCAATCAATGTTACCTTTCCTTTTGGTATATAGGGCTCGTATAAAAAGGATACGTTTTCTTCTTCTACGTCATCCAGACATATCAATGATAATTTTTCTATTGGCTTTTTTGCTGTAATTTTTCCATTTTTTACGGTTGTTATTCCTGGATGGATTGATTCAGCTTCTGCCAACGCATTAATAATTGTTCGTCGCTCTCCTTCTGAAAGGATTCCGTCATTTTCCATTTTCTCACCTTCTTTCGTTCTTTTTGCTGTCTTTCCTGTTCCCGTTGTTTAAGTAGGTATTCACCACCTGCTTTCATTGCATTGTTATATTCTTCTTCATACTTCCGGGAAAACTGCTCATAATAACCTCTTGCCCTTGTACTGCCCGCCTCTTCTAGTTTTTTCAATGCCATTTCCGCGAATCCTGGCCAAGTTATTTCATAAGCATAAATTCTTTTAAAAAAACTCTCTGTAAGCTTCATATTGGGGTTGATACTATCAAGCAGTTGTTGCTTGTTTGGTGTTTGTGGCACTGGTGGGTGATATGGCTCTTTGATCAGATTGTCAAAAGGCTCTGCTATATGATCCATAATATAAATCATCTTGTCAGTTTCTTCCTTTGGTACTGGAATACCATACATTAGATAACCTCTATTTCTTCCACATCCTCACCGCAATATTTGAGTAATGATGTCATATTCACATAATATTTATTGCCACTTTTCACAAACTTGATTGATTTGGTTAAGCATAATCTACGAATACACTCATAAGATAACCCTGTGTATTCTGATGCCTCTCTGATTCCACACATAATTTTCATTTGATCACCTGCTTTCTAATCTTCAATAATTTCAGTTACATCAATATTTAGTGCTCTAGCTATTTTCCCCAATGTTATTGGTTTTATATCTTTGCCGTTAATTGCTCTCGATAATGTACATTTATGTACACCAGCTTTCTCCAACTCATCTTGAGTTACACAGGCTCTAGCTCTAGCAATATCAAACTTCTTTCTATCAAGTTTCATTTTTTCTCCTTCTTTCGTTCCATTTGGAACATTTTATATATTTAAGATAACACCTTTCGGAACACTTGTCAAATATTTTTCAAAAAAACATTCCGTTCGGAACAAAATTATGTTATACTTTGATCAGGAGGTAGGAACAATGAGCGACATGTTAGCACGTAATATAAAATGGTATAGACAACAAAAAAGAATGACTCAGCAACAACTTGCCGACGCAGTTGGCATATCATTGATGAGCATACGTCGATATGAAATGAAAGGAAAGAGCAATAGAGAACCCAAAATTGACATTCTCGATAAAATAGCCTTTACACTTGATACGACATCAGATATATTGCGTGGAAAAGTAAGCAATTATGAATTTAAAGATGCCCAAACAGGAAAACCGCAGAATTTAGAAATTACTGAACAATGGATTGAACACAAAGAAAAAGAAAAACTAGATAATAATTTTAAAAAAGCCAATATAGAAGGAAAAAAGAAAATTGTTGATTATGCTTCTGATATTGTAGAAAATCCAAAATATCGAAAAGACACCAAAGAATAGTTTTTCGTCCTTTAGGACGAATCGCAGAAAAGACACCAAAGAATGGTGCCGAATTTTCGGCTCCCTAAAATTCTGGTAGCAGAATCCAAAATTGGAGAGTCGAAATATTCTTTCCCCAGAAGTGGAGAATGATTATTCTGTTAAGCAATAACAAGTGTTGTATTGAATTTTATGACGAAAACAAAGGACCAGATTAGACAACGCAAAATTGGAGAGTCCTGATTTAGGATTCCACGCTATTATGGGGTGTCGTGAATCGCGACGACTTGACAATATAATATACTTACCTGGGAACCGATAGGGCGTATGTTTTGGCTACCTCACTACAGAAGGGAGTCAATGCCATGTATGTTACATATGAAAATCTATTTACATTTGTAATTATGCTATGTGCAGTAATTACGCTAGTTTTAAATCACAAAAAATAGCGCCCTTACCCGGTAAAGTAGAGCGCTATTTCTAATTCTGAAAATGTAACTCGAAAACCAGGTAGCCATCCTTACCATGGTTATCGGTTTCCTGTTAAGTATATTATATGTGATATTTTAAAAACTGTCAATAATGCCTGTTCTCCTAAAAACAGGATTGCAGCAGGCTTTATTTTTTATACTCAAATTTAAGGAAAGGACTGGTAACATGACAAAATCAAGAACAGTAGCCCCCGGCATAAGACAGCGTGGCAAAAGCTATACTTTTACTGTCGCCATGGGCATGACCCCAGAAGGTAAACAGATCAGGAAAACCACAACATGGCACCCGCCGAAAAATGTCACCCCAGGAAAAGCCGATAAATTGGCCATAGAGGCATATTATGAATTTAAGGGACATTGTAACGGTATGGTATCATTAAACGAGAATATGAGGTTTTCTGACCTTGCTGACGAGTATTTCAGAGTGTACGCACCAAACAAATTAAAAGCAACCACCACATACTCTTATCAAAGCATTGCTAATCACCGTTTACTTCCTCACTTTGGCAATAAAAAGCTAAAGGAGATCACTAACGGTTCTATCACTGCCTTTTTAAACTCTATAACAGCAACACATGCGAATGGAGAAAAAGCTCCTGCTGCAAAGAATACGGTCAAAAATATCTATACTGCACTCCGTAGTATTTTTCATTATGCAGAAACACAGAATTATATCAAAGAAACACCATGCAAGAATGTAATACTTCCAGCAACGCAGGAAGAAGAAAAAAGGCGTTATCTCACAGAGGAAGAAATACCTCTATTCCTTGAATTGTTTGACGGATATTCACCTCTAAATACCATTGTAAAAATTCTTCTCTATACCGGAATGAGATCAGGCGAATGTATCGCATTGCAATGGGAAGATATTGACTTTAACAACAATATTATTTATATAAGCCACACACTGGCAAAAATCAAAGGAAAACGCTACCGTGAAACACCAAAGAGTAGAACCAGTAAACGTTATGTCTTTATGAGTTCTGTTGTAAAAGAAGCGTTGAAGGAACACAGAAAACACCAGATACTTATGCAAATGGCAGCAGGGGACAAATTTAAGTATCCTGAAATGGTATTTACTACATCCACAGGTAATTATATAAACCACAGCCATTTTGATGAAGCTTTCAAAAAAAGATTACAGAACACACCTCTTGATTTTATAACTCCTCACTGTTTAAGACACTGTAACGCTACTCTGTTACTAAATGAGGGGGTTGATCTAAAGATTGTTTCTGAGCATCTTGGCCATTCGAATATTAGCACTACAGCAAATATTTATACGGATGTACTGGCATCCAGTAAAAAGAAAACAGCCGATATTGTTGAACTCAAACTAGCGAGATAAAACGGCCAATATCTCCATGTATTGACCGTTTTAAAAATTATTCACAACAAATTCACAACAAAATTCTATTAATTTCTCTAAAAAGCCCGTAAAATCGCCTATTTATAGGACTTTCTAATTAGATGGGAAAAATCCATCGAAATTTTACCCTCGATATTGATTGAATCACTATTTTTTCTTTGCTAAACTAAGTCTATCATAATTGTTCAGAAATTAAATCAAAACAGTTACGCAGAATCGAAAGGAATAAAGGAGATTTCAGAAATGAAACAAATGTTACATTCAACGCCAACCCTTTCACACGAGATAAATAACTATTTAACAATTGTTTATAGTCAACTGCAACATATTGAACACCTCTACAAATATCTATCAAAAGATGATCACTGGCTTCGTATGAAGGAGGATTTTTCTTCTATTTTTCCTCTTTTGGAACAAGCTATGGAAGAAGAAAATTTTATTTGTGCAACTGCCGAATCGACACCACTTCCTGATTTTCTAGAGCATTTATACCAATCTTGGAATCCAAGACTTTCTGAGAAACATATACGTTTTCAGATCCCTTCAGAAATCGAACAGGTCGAACTTCCAGTAAGCGAGTATCAATTAGAACATATCTTCCATAACATTCTAACAAACAGTTATGATGCCATATGCCAAAAAAATAAAAATAGTGATTATGCTGATTCCATCACTATACAGACGGAACTCGAGCCAAAAAATCTACAGGTCAGAATTCAGGATACTGGATGC
This sequence comes from Lachnospiraceae bacterium, assembly GCA_030523275.1. Taxonomy (GTDB): domain Bacteria; phylum Bacillota; class Clostridia; order Lachnospirales; family Lachnospiraceae; genus Fimousia. Next base: position 4,209 of record JAUNIX010000023.1, on the reverse strand, counting down.
GGCATGAATCAACACCAACTCTCCCATGTTTTAAATCCAGGTATCACTTATAAAAAGAATGGACATGGAATTGGGTTACCATTAGTTTTAGAGATTATGGAATCCATTGATGGAAAATTTCAAATTTTTTCCTCACCAGGACGCGGAACCATTGTCCTTTTAAAATTTCCTTTATAACAAAAAACAGAAAGCAGAGTATTATTTTTCTGCTTTCTGTTTTTTCTTTAACAATATTCCCAGAATAACTCCTGATACCAATCCACCTAAATGCGCCCAATTATCAGTCCCAATTGTCTGATAACTTTGAAAAATACTTCCAATCACTAAGATAAAAATGCCCGGCCCCTGAACTCCTTCTAATGCCTCTCTTTTTTTTATTAAAAGAACAGCCAATATTCCTAATACGCCATAAATTGCTCCTGACGCTCCTGCTGACCAAACTGTCGTTTGACCACCAATTTGAAAATAAAAAGAAAGCATGCTCCCTGATAAGCCACATATCAGATATGACATTAAATATTTCACAGAACCCAAATATCTCTCTACAAAACTTCCTGACAAAAATAACACGATCATATTGTTTAAAAGATGTTCCCAATCAAAATGTAAAAATATAGATGTCAAAAATCGATAATATTCATGATTTGAAATCACGGACACCCATTCCATAACACCCTTTTCCATAATATCAGTGTATACATATTTACCTAATAAAAATATGATAATATTACTTATAATCAAACCCAGATTAATAGGGGTAAAAAAGTCCTTTAATTCTTGCCATTGATTTTTTTCAGAGGATTCTATCTGCTCCATTTCTTCTTTTGCAGATTCACTAAGTACCTGAATCAAATGCCAAAGTTGTCTGAATTTTTCTTCAGATCCTTTGCTCATATAAAGTTTTCCCGAAACTTCATCTTGAATCCAAACGGAAAAATATGGATTGTCTTCAATCTGATTTTCCAATAGTAGACCATCATCAACAATCATGATACACAAAATTTCTGATTCTTTTCCCGGAAAAATAGTTTCCCCAATTTCTAATAGACTATCTTTATAATCTAGCAAATACACCGGTTCTTGAATCTGATTTTTATGATAAGTCACAAATACAATCTGTCGATTTTCACCATCTTCTAAAAGATAGACCGGTCCTATTTCACTCATAAACTTTTTATATCCTGCCTCCGATAAGAGGTTGATAAAACTTTGATACATTCGTAGTACCCTCACTTTTTATATTTCTCCTATCTTATCAATGCTTTCTTCATCCGTCAATATTATTGTGTCTTTTTCATGATCTGATTTTAATCTCACTTTGCGAATTAAATATACCAAATTACACACCGATGTAACTGTCAGAAAAACTAATATTTTTCCTTTTTCCCCTCTCCATCCTAATTGGTAAATATCAACCAATTGATATCCTATGAAAAACATCAACGCTGCACTAATGAACACGGAAATTGCAATTTCTATATACCATTTGTCTGATTGTTTTGATTCCATTTCCCCTTCCAAAAAAAGCGTTTCTTTATCTTCTATTTCTAAGATTGCTTCTTCATCTTCAATTGAAGATTCTATATTCTTTTCTTTTTCATATTGACAATTCGGCAACTGACCTCGAGAGATGCTTCCATGTACATGATATAAATATTCAACCAAATCACGGTCTTCATAATTCATTATTTCTAATAGCTCTTCTGTTAAGTCCAATAATTGTTGCATTAAATCAGTCTTTCTTGATGGCAAATAACAAAAACAAATTCTGCTTTCTTTTTCATCATAAAAAACATTTCGACTTTCTAATAAAATACCTTCCGCTGGAAGCAAATAATCTTCTAACTCCTCAACTGCCTGAAAAATATCCTGATACATTTTCTTATAATCATTGACAGATTTCTTTTTATCCTGAAAGTTCTGATATAATGATAAATATCCCGATATTTTAAAATAGTAAAAACTCTCTTCATCAACTCTTCTAATGTCAAAAGGAAGAATGGATCTGCATTTTTGTTCCTGCATAATCTTTTCTTCAAAGTTATATCCCTGTTCTCTTTTTGCCACATAATAGGCTGAAAAACCCTCTCTTAAATAATAATCATTCAATTTGCTGCCACCTCCGAATCTGTTCAGCTGGCATTCTTATTTGTGTCGTTACCTCCTGATGAACGGAAAAGAAAGAGAATCCTCCAATTTCTATGCTTCCTAAAATCGGAATAGAAACCTTAGACGAAATACTTCCTTGAATAGCTCCATTTTTTGTTTTAATTGACACCTTTGCGTCTCTTCCAAACAATGATTTCTTAGAAAGTTGCATTTTTATATTACTGGCACATTGAGATTCCAATTTTTTAATAGAAGGATTGAGAAGATATGTTAATTTCCTCTGGTTTAATATATCAAGATCATACTCCCCTGTCTTAATATTCGCAGACGTCTTTACCGTATCACTTAAATTCGTCATTTCCTGCCTTAAAATACCTTCTGCTGTCCCTGATTCATAGCAATAAAAGAAAAAATATAAAATTAAAACCAATACAAAAAATACAACTGGTAGCAATAATGACGCTTCTACTGTCATCATTCCTTTTTCTAGTTTGCGCACCTTGAACATTCTCTCATCCCCTCTACTTCCCATATCGTCACTTTTTGAATCATTCTTGTCAAACCGCTACAACTTAAGGATGTATGATAGCAATCCCCTTCTTTTGCTACAAATAACTGTTTCTCATTACCAACACAATTTTTTGCACATTTCGAACATGCTTTATACTTCGTTTTTCCATTAATATAGTCCTGTATATCAGAACTTTCCGTTATTTTTAGCATAATATGACTACATTGTATCGATGTATGATATACAGATCCATATTGTGTAACATACGCATAACCATTCCCAAGTTCAAATGCAGTTGGCTCATACCCAGTAAATGCTTTTTTATAAATGCTCTCTGTTATCTTTGTTTTTTGGGGACCAAAAAAAGGATTCATGACCGTCATTTGGTAACTCATATGAAGTTCTACTTCCCTCTGACTATTTACAATCTTGCTATTGGCAAAAGAAATATTATTGATGGTAATAGCCCCTGACAACCATTCAACATCCGCATATTTTTTCTGTAATATTTTTGCATACGAAATACTCAAAGATTTTCCTTGTTTTTGATAATGATACTGTTCACTCGAAATCACATTGGCTGCTTCCAATAAACCATGATGCATCTTTCCTCTTATGATCAACGACTCCCCAAACAACATGCAAACGATCATTGTAATCAAAAATAACGGGAGAACCAAACTCGTTTCTAAGGTCATACTTCCCTTTAAGAAGGGGAAACAGCATGCTCCCCTAACACCAATTGCATTTCCTTTTTCTATTTTTTTACACTTATAATTTTTTTATTTGTGCAGGTGTATGTAACTTGGAGAGAAATTTTATTTTTTATTTTGAAAAAGAATGAGAGCATGCTGCTTCACCTCCTTTTGATGCAAAGGCAAACGAAAATACTTTTCAATGCATTTCCGTTTGCAATTGCTTGACAATCCGCAATTATGGCTTACTCTCTTAATAAACATATACTCTCTCATTTTTTAATTCATAAGAGGTATCATAAAATAACAATGGTACTTTCATTCCAACTGTCATTTGAAAAGAAAACACACATTCCGACAACAAGAAATCACTTTGCTGTTCTTGTATTCGCTGTTCAATAACATCCATCATTCTCTTATATTTTTCTTTTGATTCTGACTGCAAAAGCAATAGAATTTGTAAATAATCCTGATAAGTGATTCCATTTTCTGACTGTTTTTCCTGAGCAGATAAATTTGCAAGCCCTGATAGAGATAATTGCCAGTTTTGTTCATTTTTTATTACGGCAATTCTATTTCCCTTTAGCAATCCTCTAAGATCAATTACGGATTCTCCATAAGCCCAGGCAGCCATAATTAATAATTTTATTCCCTCAACAACCCCGGGAACTGTGGCTGTAATATTTGCAATCTGTGTAGCGAGTGCATATGCTTCTGCCTGCTTTTTGCCACTTGAAAGCAAATGACTGTAATTTAAACCAAATCTTAATAACAGCAAACGATTGACTACATATTGTAAGTTCTTCTGATCCGAATTTTTTCCTGCGATCAAATACTCCATTTCATATTGCATACCTTCTTTTACATTTTTATTTGTAGCATTACGACAGACTA
>JAUNIX010000022.1 GCA_030523275.1 Lachnospiraceae bacterium | reverse complement strand
TAGTACCATAAATTTATGGAAAAGCTAAAATAAAATGTAGAGGTGATGATATGAATCGTGTGAGAAATCTTCGAAAAGAAAAAGGACTGACGCAACGAAAATTGTCAATGGATATACACGTTTCCCAGCAATACATTAGTAAAGTTGAAAATGGTGAGTCGTCGATGACAGAAGAGGTAATTTTGCGTTTATCAAAATATTTTCATGTATCGATTGCATATTTACTTGGGGTAACAGAAGATCGGTTTAGTGAGTTAGTAGAAGAAAATAGAGATCCAGATTTGCGTGAATGGCTAGAATTTTATTACCGGTTGAACAAAGAGAATCAGGATACCATTACATATCTGAGTAAACATTTATTGGAAAAGCAGAGTACAGAAGAATAGAGTTAAGGAAAGATAAAAGAGAATCTTTCTTATTTACAGACGTCGATTGCTACGATATAATAAACACATGTGTGTTGCAATAGGCGTTTTTTATAATGTAAAGAATTTTTTATATCATAAAAGTACTTTGAATTGCAAAAATCAATGTCGAAAGAGGAGGTAGAAATCGTGATTAATATATATAAGACAGATGAAGAAACTGGAATCACAGATCAGATCGATACAATTGAGCGTGAATCGTGGGTCGCGCTGACAGCCCCCTCTGCAACTGAAATCTTGAAAATATCAAAAGATTTTGATATTGATATTGATGATTTGAAAGCGCCTCTTGATGAAGAAGAAGGATCTCGTCTGGAAAAAGAAGATAACTATACGTTGATCCTTGTGGATATTCCAATCATCGAACGCAGAAATGAAAAGGATTGGTATGAGACGATTCCGTTGGGTATTATTCTGACAGAAAAAGTTATCTTTACCGTTTGTTTAAAAGAAACACCAATCCTGAACCAATTTATGGATGGATTGGTTCCTGGTTTTTGTACATATAAAAAGACTCGTTTTGTATATCAGATTCTATATAATAATGCAGCTTTATATCTGTATTATCTGCGTGTCATAGATAAAAAAAGTGATCAGATTGAAGAGATTCTTTTAGAAAAGGCAGAAAATCAAGATTTGATCCAGTTATATGAGCTGGATAAATGTCTTGTCTATTTTAAGACATCATTAAAATCAAACGAAGTTGTCATGGAAAAACTATTGAAGACAAATAGTATTCGTCATTATGAAGAAGATGAAGATTTGCTTGAGGATGTCATTATTGAAAATAAACAGGCGATGGAAATGACGGATATTTATCACAACATTCTTCGTAGCATGATGTCATTATTTGGTTCTGTGATTGACAATAACCTAAACCAGATTATGAAACTTTTAGCGGCAGTCACAATTGTTGTAGAATTGCCAACATTGATCGGTGGATTTTATGGTATGAACTTATTACCATCGAGTATGCCATTTTCCACGTCACGTTATGGATTTGCGATTATTGCTATCTTTTCCTTTGTAGTGTGTTTAATTGCTGTTTACATATTGAAGAAAAAAGATTTATGGTAGATATAAAATATTTCCTTTCGCAATCAAGTTCCAGAGCTTAAGAATGACTAACCGTTTTTGTTTCCTTTTGGCATTCACCACAATCGCTTCGCTTTGCTTAAACGAGCAGCAGCCAGACCAGCTGTCTGCGAGATTTTTTTGGTTGAGAACAAAAACGCTAAGACATTCTAAAAGCTCTTCCAATATTGCTCAAGTGAAATATTTTATACTTAATTTGTAGGGATATAATATTTGAAAAATATAATACTGTCCATTATGACATGTGTAGTGTGCTTATGTATTTCTTTGCGAGTTTCTTTCATAATCAGAAAACTTCTGCAGACAGCGTTAGCTGGATGCAGCTACATAGTAAAATATCATTGGAAGCTTGTTTACAAATGATATTTTTATGTAGCAAGTAGAAGTTTTCGTCTGTTTTAAAAACTGCGAATCCTTGCCGAAGCGTGAGCGTCGAATTGGCTGATTCGCAGTCGTATAAAAGAAAGGAGCGATTAGAAATACTTAGCATACGAAACCGAGGCATAATGGATAGTATTTTTATTTTACATATAAAATACCGCATAACAATATCTTTACAAAAGTTAACATGACACATATATTTTTTTAATAATTAGAGACTATAGTTTGTTTTGTACTTAAGAAAGGCAAAACAAGCGATAGTCTCTTTTTTCATAGAAAATGAGAAATTCTTTTCCTGAAAAAATGCTTCGCAGAAAAATTAGGAGGACTTAAAAATGAGACTTAAAAAATTATTAGCTACAGCAGCACTTGCAACCATGACTTTTTCATTGGTAGCATGTGGCGGAAGCAAAGGAAATGATAAGGATAATAACAGTGCTTCATCCGCTGATGCAAAAGGAACAATTACAATTACCGGTTCCACATCAGTAGAACCAATTGTCAATGCCATGAAGACAGAATTTGAGGCATTAAATCCGGATGTGAAAGTAGAGTACACAGGAAATGGTTCCTCTGCAGGTATTCAGGATACGATCAATGATGTCAATAACATTGGTGCATCTTCCCGTGAATTAACGGATGAAGAAAAAAACGAAAACTTAAAACAAACAGTTTTTGCTTATGACGGAATTGCAGTTGCGGTCAACCCAGCGAATGATGTCAAAGACCTTTCAATCGAACAGTTACAGAAAATTTATTCTGGTGAGATTACAAATTGGAAAGAAGTTGGCGGTAAAGACGAAAAAATTTATGTTGTATCCAGAGAACAAAGTTCAGGAACAAGAAGTGCATTTGAAGAATTGATTAAATTAGATGAGACAAAAGGACTGACAAGTTCTGCTGCTGTTTCGGAAGGAAATGGGCCTGTACAGTTAGCTGTTGCAAAGAATAAAAATGCAATTGGATATGTATCTTTTGCTTATATAGATGACACGATTAAACAACTTACAATCGAAGGGGTAGAAGGTAATGTTGAAAATGTCAAAAATGGTAAATATGCATTATCTAGACCGTTTTCCTTTATTGTAAAATCAGATGCAAAAAATGATTTGGCTGACAAATTCTTAGAATTTGCAGTATCTGAGGATGGACAAAAATGTGTCAAAGACAATAATGGAATAACTGTTGCAGATGAAGAAGCAGCACAGCAAAAATAAGACGAATCCCAAGTCGTGAAAGGAAATATTATGGAACGCAACAAGGCAAAAGATATCTATGAATTTATAATTGAAAAAATCTTCTTATTGAGTGCTTTGGTTGGTGTGGTTTCTGTCGTTGCTATTATTGTATTTGTATTCTATAAAGGGCTTCATCCGTTTTTTGGGGCGAATGCGTATTCTTTCTTTGATTTTATTACAGGAACCAAATGGGCTCCAGGAGAAGGAATTTATGGAATCTTACATATGATTGTCGCATCTATTGTGGCAACCTGTGGAGCAATTGTTGTCGGAGTCCCAATCGGACTCCTGACAGCAGTTTTTTTGTCAGAAGTTGCAGACGAAAGACTTGTTAAGATGATAAAACCTGCAGTGGAATTACTAGCAGGTATTCCTTCCGTTTTATATGGAGTGTTTGGTGTCGGGGTAATCGTACCAGCAATCGAAAAAATCACACCTCAGGTACAGGGACAATCCATTTTAGCGGTGATGATCGTATTAACAATTATGATTTTACCAACGATCATTACCTTATCGGAAACTGCATTGCGGGCAGTTCCGAATCGCTACCGTGAAGCTTCGTTGGGGCTTGGAGCTTCTCCCACACAGACAATTTTTAAAGCAACAATTCCGGCAGCAAAATCAGGAATTCTTTCGGCAGCAGTACTTGGCGTTGGGCGTGCAATCGGAGAAACCATGGCAGTTATGCTTGTGGCTGGTAATCCGGAATCAGGAATGTTGTCCTCGATTTGGGATCAGATCAGACCGCTTACGACCAATATTGCGATTGAAATGGGATATGCATCGGGACAACAACAGGAAATGTTATTTGCAACAGGAGTTGTATTATTTATTTTCATTATGATCGTCAATTTAGCGATGATTTCGATTACGAACCGAGGAGGTGACGATTAAATGAGACAAAGTCAGAAAATAAAAGATTATTTGCTACAAGGATGCATTTATTTATCATCTGCATGTACTGTATTAGTTTTAGTGCTTATCATTGGTTTTATCTTTGTAAAAGGAGTACCAAAAATAAACGGACATTTTTTAACCGCCAATTATGATAATGAGACGGTATATGTAACAGCCGAGACAATTCCAGAGAGTCAGCAAAAAAAAGATAAAGAAATGATTCCTGAAATTGGAGTTTATTATGATCTTGGTGAAGATGGAGAGAGCATGGTCGTAACAGATTTTACCGCAGATTCTACGGCAAAGAATGTTGAAAATTTAAAAGGAGATGTCGAAAAGATTTCCAAAGGGGATGTCATTTCTAATGTACAGTCGATAGATATAAATCATGTACGCATGAAATTAACAAAAATTGGTGGTGGTATCAAGCCAATGCTAATTTCTACTTTAATGTTAATTGGACTTTCTTTATTAGTGGCAGCGCCAATTGGGATTTTATCTGCAATCTATCTGAATGAGTATGCAAAACCGGGAAAAGTTCTCACAGTCATTCGTTTTGCAATCCAGAATTTATCTGGTATTCCTTCGATTATTTATGGTTTATTTGGTATGTTAGTATTTGTCCAAATTTTAAATATGAGATATTCAATTTTGGCCGGGGCACTTACGATATCTATCATTTTGCTGCCGACCATGATCTCAACAACAGAAGAAAGTTTAAAAGCGATTCCTCCTGGAATCCGTGAATCTTCTTTGGGACTTGGAGCGACAAAATTACAGACGACGATGAAAGTAGTTGTGCCAAATGCACTTTCGGGTATTTTAGTGGCAGTTATTTTAAGCATTGGACGAATCGTCGGAGAATCAGCAGCCCTTTTATTGACAGCAGGTACGGTGGCGTCAATACCAAAAGCGCTGACAGGAGAAGGAGCTTCTGCAGCGACTTTGACGATTAAAGCGTATACCATTTTGAAAGAAACTGGAGATGTATCGACATCCTGTGCAATTGGAGTCATATTAATTGTACTGATTATTGTATTAAATCTTGCTTCAAAGCTGGTAACGGCTCGTTTTATGAAAAAACAACAAGGATAGGAGTTAGAAATGGAACAAAAAAATAAATTTACAGTCCGTGATCTGGATTTATATTACGGTGATTTTCAGGCACTTAAGAAAATCAATATGGACATTAAAGAAAAGCAAATTACTGCCTTTATCGGACCTTCAGGATGTGGAAAATCTACTTTTTTAAAAACAATTAACCGTATGAATGATTTAGTTGATGGCGTCCGCATTGATGGAAAAATCTGCATGGATGGAATTGATATTTACAGTGATATTGATGTGGTGGCACTTAGAAAACGAGTCGGTATGGTGTTTCAGCAGCCAAATCCTTTTCCAATGTCCATCTATGATAATGTTGCTTATGGTCCAAGAATTCATGGTATCAAGAAAAAATCACAATTAGATGAAATAGTAGAGACATCGCTTCGTCAGGCCGCCATCTGGGAAGAGACCAAAGACAGATTAAAGAAAAGCGCATTAGGTGTGTCTGGTGGACAGCAGCAAAGAATCTGTATTGCCCGTGCACTCGCGGTAAAACCGGATGTAATCTTAATGGATGAACCAACTTCGGCTTTGGATCCGATTTCCACGTTAAAAATTGAGGACTTAGCGGTTGAACTGAAAAAAGATTATACCATTATTATGGTTACACATAACATGCAGCAGGCAAGTCGTATTTCTGATCATACCGCTTTTTTCTTGACAGGAGAGGTCATTGAATACGGCAAGACGATGGATATTTTCCAAAATCCACAGAACCAGAAGACAGAAGAATACATTACCGGACGTTTTGGTTGATGGAGTAAGGAGTAGAAAATGACAAGAATCAATTTTATATATGAATTAGAACAATTAAATAAGGAATTTATTGCAATCGGAAAACTACTTGAGGAATCTTTTGATATGACAGTACAGTCGATTGATATGCTCGATAAAGATATTGCTCGTGAAGTGATTGAAAAAGATGATGCCTTTGACGATCAAAATGAAAAAATTACGACAGATTGTATTGCGTTGATCGTAAAACAGCAGCCAATTGCTAAAGATGTCAGAAGTGTGGTAGCGATTATGAGAGCCAGTAAAGAAATTGAAAAAATGGCGGATCATTGTGAAAATATTTGTAAATATATCATTATGCTTTGTAAACAAAAAGAAATCGAGACACCAGAGACATTACAAAAAATGATTGACTTGACTAGAAAAATGGTGTTAGATGTAATTGAAAATTTCATTACGAAAGATATGAAGGGAAATAAAGAAATTATCGATCAGGAAAAGGCAGTCAATCAGTATTTTTGTAAACTGCGTGATGAATTGGTGTTACAAATGCAGGAGCACACAAGTAGGATTCCGCAGCTTGTGGATTATTTAATGATTGCCAGAAGTATAAATCGTATGGCAGACCATTCGATTAATATTGCAAAGTGGATTCGCTATATTGTAACGGGAGAATTGTTGGAAGTTTAATTAGGAATAAATCGGTAAATGAAAAATATGTTTTACCCTATATCATAAAATTTACATAATCTTAACAAAAAAAGCTACAGTTTCTTTTATAATGAAGGAAGCTATAGCTTTTAAATTCTTTTATTTTTATGTTGAGAGAAAGGGATTTCATTTATGAGTAAGAAGACAACCGTTTTAGCAGTTGATGATGAAGTACATATTTTAGAATTAATCGAATATAATTTGGAACAAAATCGTTTTCATGCACTCACTGCAGAAAGTGGAGAGGAAGCACTGGAAATCATCGAAAAACAAGACGTTGATCTGGTACTACTTGATTTAATGATGGACGGTATGGATGGATTAGAAGTATTAAAAAAACTAAGACAGTCTGAGAATACAGCGGATCTTCCAGTCATTATTCTGACTGCTAAAGGAGAGGAAATCAATAAGGTTCTAGGTTTGGAACTCGGAGCAGATGACTATATATCGAAGCCATTTGGTGTGCATGAATTGATTGCACGAATTAAAGCAGTATTACGTCGTACCAAGAGACAACTGGTAAAAAAAGAGGATGAACAACAAATAACCATTGGTGATATGATCATCAACAGGAGGACGCGAGAAGTAAAAGTCGGGGAAGAATCGGTTCATTTATCTTTGAAGGAATTTGAATTGCTTTATTTGCTGGCAAGCAACCGTGGACAGGTATTTTCCAGAGATCAGCTTTTGGATACGATTTGGGGTTATGATTATTACGGTGAGACGAGAACTGTAGACGTACATGTGCGAAATCTTCGCAAAAAGATTGAAAAAGATGATACAATGCCTGCATATATCAAAACTGTTCGCGGTGTGGGTTATAAATTTGTATAGAAGTGGCATATGATTGCGGAATGAATATTTGCCGCTGCATGTGAATCGATGAAACTTACAGATGTTTCATTCGGTTGCAATAAAGAGTTAGATGGGAGACAAATATGAGAAGACAATTAGGTTATACGTATTTGGCGGTGATGGTTCTGGCAATACTTGGTACGAGTATTGCCTTTTGTTCTTTGGGATACAGCTATTTAAAAGAAGAGAATTATAATCGTTTTGGTGAGGAAGTTGCCCTTTTGGCATCCGAACTGGAAAATCAAGATATGACGGATCAGGCTTTTTTAAATCAATTTACAAAAAAGACATCAAATATTATTGATGCCAGGGTTAGTATTATTGATGAAGCGGGATATATCATTGCCGATTCAGAACAAATCAATACAAAAGAAAGTCATAAACATCGAAAAGAAATTCGTGAAGCAATGCAAGGAAAAATAGGAAAGGATTTGCGAGGTTCAGCGACTACGGGAATTTCTTATTATTATACAGCCGAAAAAATGGAGAATCATGGGATGGAATATGTGATTCGAATTGCGATGCCACAAAAAAATATCAACCAACTGATGTACCGTTTGACAGTCTGGATTTTGGTTGTAACAGTCATTTGTCTGTTGTTGGCAACGACATTTGTATATTTAATGGTACGAAGGATTACAGAACCCGTTTACGAAATTGCAGAAAAAGCGGAGTTAATTGCGAGTGGAAACTATGATATACAGATTTCCCCTATGGGAAGTGGTCACATTTATCGATTATCAGAATCTTTAAATCATATGCTAGAAAGTTTGCGTGAAAATCAAAGAGTATTGGAAAAGCAAAATAAAGAGTTAAAAGAATATGAAATCATGCAGTCGCAGTTCGTTTCCAATGTCACACATGAATTAAAAACGCCACTCACTTCGATCAGAGGATTTGTCGATACATTAAAAGAAGGTGCGATCAATGATGAGAAAGTGGCAATGCGATTCCTGGACATTATTGGAATTGAGACGGATCGGTTAACACGTCTTATAAACGATGTGCTTTCTTTATCCGAAATTGAACAGAAACAAGATGGAGAAGCAGTTTCGTGTAATGTGATGGAAGTGGCTGGCGAAGTAGAAGAAATTATTCGCATGAAAATGAAAAAACGCAAGAAAGCCTTGAAAAAAGAAGGTAAAAAAGCACCTGATGTGCGTTTTATGGTGGAAATTGGAAACGAAATTCCTCAATATCCATGTGACGAAGCTCATTTAAAGGAGATGCTTTTAAATTTAGTGGATAATGCAGTCAAATATACACCTCAAGGCAGTATTATCTTGCGTGTGTTTGAATGGAATCATGTTTTGCATATTCAGGTAAAAGATACAGGAATCGGTATTGCGCAGGAGCATTTACCGAGACTATTTGAGCGTTTTTATCGTGTTGACAAAGGTCGTTCCAGAAAACAGGGGGGTACAGGTCTTGGGCTTTCGATTGTGAAGCATATCGTTGATTTATATGGCGGTACAATCAAAGTCGAAAGTACTGTTGGCTATGGAACGACATTTCGCATTTATCTTCCTTATGAACAGAGTGTGAATTAAATTTTAACAATTATGAATTTTTCATCTGACAGACTGTTTGATCTCTTTGTTATGCTATAATGAATTATACTTAAATTTATTTGGAGCGTAGAATAAAATAGAGATTAAAGAGGTGAGAAGATTGAAGAAATTAAAAACATTTCCGTTAGCAGTGGTTTTGGTATTGGGTTTTATGCTGTTCTTTTTCTGTCTTCAGGATCAGGAAGTGCAGGCAAAGACAAAGGTAACCTACACTTTAAAAAAAGGAACTTTGACGATCAAGGGAAAGGGTTCTATGCCATCCAAAATGACATTTAAAAATAACAAAAAGATTAAAAAAGTTGTCATTAAATCAGGTGTTACCTCTATTCCGAAAAATGCTTTTTATGGATGTAAAAATCTGACCTCCGCGACGGTAGCGAAATCTGTGACTTCTGTTGGTCAGGAAGCGTTTGTACAATGTAATAAGTTGAAAACTTTAACAATACCTGGAAATTTTAATTTGAAAGTAGATAAAAAAAATCCAGATGAGATATTTTACTGTATTGCAGATGGAAAGGAACTGCAAACAGTAAAATTTAATACAAAACTAAAATTGGAAAATGCAACCTATTTTTATACAAATGCGTTTAAGCTGACATCCAGTGATCCAAAATATAAGAGCATAGATGGTGTGATTTATACGAAAAATGGAAAAGGAATTGTCCGTGTGCCATACAAAAGAACGAGTTTGATATTAGATAAGAATTGTACGGAATTTAATTTATGGTCTATCTTATATGAGATTGTGGAAGCAGAAGGTGATATGGTATATGGATGTCAGATAAAATCTATTACGATACCGGTTTCGGTAACAAAGATCAATGATAGCAAATATGCTTCCAAGCATTACAAAAATGCAGAATTGGCATTGAAAAAGTTAAAAATTGAGACAACAAAACTGGATAGTTGGAGTATTAATACGTTGATCAATGTAATAGAGAGTTTCGACGAAAATGGTTTTTTAAAGATTGAAGACATTGCTGGGCAATTGCCAGATAAACAAATTCATTTAAGTAATGATATGTATCTTTCTGATGATGGTTTTTTATATAAATATGTGGGAAAAAATTCCTCCGTTACGATACCAGAGTCGATAAAGATGGTTGGAAGCGAAGCATTTTACTTTCAGGATACGGTAAAATCAGTTGTTTTTCCAGATACAGTTACAACAATTGGTGACCGGGCATTTATGTATACCGGGCTTACCTCATTGACACTTCCGAATTCAGTGCAATCGATTGGTGAATCAGCTTTTTATGGTGTTTTCATTAAAAAAATTGTCATTCCCGATAAGGTAACTGTGATAAAAGAAGATACGTTTGCTAACTGTGATCAGATGACCAGTATTATTTTAGGAAAGAGTGTCAGGGAAATCCAAAAATCAGCATTTGCCGGTACTAGCTGGAAAAATCTTACGATTTTATCAACCGTTACAAAAATTTCAGAAGACGCATTTGCAAATAATGATTTTGCTAAAAAGGTAGTTATTGAGGGCAAAACTTCAGGAATTGATCCAAAAGCATTTTCTTTTTGTCAAAGTTTGAAGTTTTACTATAAATCTACACCTAATCAATATCAGACTTGTGTGGAAATGCTTAGTCGAGATGAATCCAAAAAAGGAAGGGCAAAGGTAGAGTTTGAATGGAATAAAGTGGACGGAGTCAGTGGTTATCAGGTGAAATTAAGTACGAATAAGAAGTTTACAAAAAATGTGAAAACTATAAATTTGAAAAGCAATAAAACATCAGGAGAGGCAACTGTGAAAAATCAAAATCAGACAGAATATATCAGGATTCGCCCGTATACGATGGTAAATGGAAAGAAGGTATATGGTCGTTGGGCGATGAATGAAATTTAACTTTCCTCTTGCCAAATTTATTTTGTTAGTGTATTTTAAATATAAGAGGCTGTGTGACTGGCGGATTAGTAGGATAACTACAAGGGAGCACAGCGTGAGTACGCCGACCGCCTGGGCAAATCGCATAGGTTTACCTAGGCGGTTTTGACATTCTAACAACACAATAAAGGAGAATTTTTATGAGAGCATTGATTAGTGTATCTGACAAGACAGGTATTGTTGATGTAGCAAAGCAGTTAGTGGAATTAGGTGTAGAAATTATTTCTACCGGCGGAACTTATAACAAATTAAAAGAAGAAGGTGTTCCAGCAGTTGAAATTTCTGAGATTACTGGTTTCCCTGAATGTTTAGATGGACGTGTAAAGACCTTACATCCAAATGTACACGCAGGTCTGCTTGCAATGAGAAGTAATCCAGAACATATGAAACAGTTGGAAGAATTGAATGTAGATACGATTGATTTCGTATTTGTAAACTTATATCCATTCAAACAGACCATTTTAAAAGATGGTGTGACACGCGCAGAAGCAGTGGAAAACATCGATATCGGTGGCCCAACAATGATTCGTGCGGCTGCTAAGAATTATCAGGATGTAGCAGTTGTTGTTGATCCAGCAGATTATGATAAAGTGTTAACAGAATTAAGAGAAGAAGGCGAAGTTAGCTTAGATACAAAATTCTACTTAATGCAGAAAGTATTTGCACACACATCAAACTATGATACGATGATTGCAAATTACTTAAAAGCAGAAAGAGGCGATGATTCTCTTCCTGAAACATTGACTATGACATTTGAAAAAGTTCAGGATATGCGTTACGGCGAAAATCCTCATCAGAAAGCTGCATTTTATCGTGAAATCGGAAAGAAAACAGGATCTTTGGTTGATGCCGTTCAGTTAAATGGAAAAGAATTATCTTTCAATAATATCAACGATACAAACGGAGCGTTAGAATTATTAAAAGAATTTACAGAACCTACCGTTGTAGCATGTAAACATGGTAATCCATGTGGTGTTGGCAGTGCAGATAATATTATGGATGCATGGATAAAAGCATTTGAGGCAGATAAGACATCCATCTTTGGTGGAATTGTTGTCATCAACCGTCCTGTAACATTAGAATTAGCAACAGAGTTAAAGAAAATCTTTTTAGAGGTTATCGTTGCTCCAGAATATGATCCAGAAGGACTTGCTTTATTACAGCAGAAGAAAAATGTTCGTGTATTACAGTTAGAAGATATCTCTGTACCACAGCCAAAAACTGCTTTAGATCTTAAGAAAGTAAATGGCGGCTTGATCGTACAGGGTATTGATGCTGAGTTATTAGTAGAAGAGGATTTAAAAGTTGTAACAGAAGTGCAGCCAAGCAAAGAACAAATGGAAGACTTACGTTTTGCATGGAAGGTTGTAAAATTCACAAAATCCAATGGTATTGCTATCGCTAAGAATAAACAGTCAATTGGTATTGGGCCTGGTCAGGTAAATCGTATTTGGGCAACTCAGCAATGTTTCGAACATGCAGCTGAATTAATTGGCGAAGATGCAACAAAAGGTGCAGTGTTGGCATCAGATGCATTTTTCCCATTTGATGATTGTGTAGAAGCGGCACATCAAGCTGGTATTACAGCTATCATCCAGCCAGGTGGATCTGTTAGGGATCAGGATTCCATTGATAAATGTAATGAATATGGAATCGCAATGGTATTTACAGGAATGAGACATTTCAAACACTAGAAGAAGTGTGTTAAGACCAGAGGAGCATTGCTCCTCTGATTTTTTTATTTCATAGGAAATTACGTTGTAATTTCCTATGAAATAAAAAACGCTCCGCGAGGATGCAACCAGATGCATGAGGAGGGAAAGAGATGAACATAAAATATTTAAAAAAATTGGTAGTGTTTTGTCTATGTTTTTTTGTAAGTATGCAGATGAATGTTATATTTTCTGAAACAGAGATTAATGCGGCTACCAAAGTTACGGTTAAATTTAATGGGAATGGTGGAACAGTAAAGACGAAATCAAAAAAAGTTACGTATAAGAAAACTTATGGGATCCTTCCGACACCGACAAGGACTGGTTATACATTTACCGGCTGGTATACAAAGAAAACAGGTGGTACGAAAAGAACAAAATCTTCTAAAGTAACATCTACGAAAAATCACACGCTATATGCCCATTGGACAGCAAAAAAGTATACAGTAACCTTTCATGCTAACGGCGGAACAGTAAAGACGAAATCAAAAAAAGTTACGTATAAGAAAACTTATGGGACCCTTCCGACACCGACAAGGACTGGTTATACATTTACCGGCTGGTATACAAAGAAAACAGGCGGTACGAAAAGAACAAAATCTTCCAATGTAACATCTAGCAAAAATCATACGTTATATGCCCATTGGACAGAGAATACATATTCTATTAAATTTGATGGCAATGGGAATACAAGTGGTTCAATGAGTACTATGTCAGGTAAAAAGTACACAGCGTCTTTTGCACTGACAGAAAATAAATTTAAATTGGGTGATTGCACTTTTAAAGGTTGGGGCACGACCGAACATGGAGGTGTTGTCTACAAGAATGGCGTGAAGGTAAAAGGATTGACCAGTGTTAATGGTGCTACGATTACTTTATATGCGGTATGGGCTGGAAATACATCTGATGTAAATTTATATGAAAATACGTATAGTGATTTCTTGAATGGAACAAATGGGTGGGACAAATTTTCAAAAGCAGGGCAATTATTATCGGATAATGATCCAAGTGTGATTCCAGGACTTTTTTATACTAATTTTGGAGAAAATGTGAATGGCTGTACGAAAATGATTCCTCAGGGCACTTGTATTGCCGAAGATTATCAATTGATTTCTTCTTATGATGAGAAAAATGTTCATAATTCGGTTATTTACGTAAAGGATAAAAATTCAAAAGAATATCTGACAACAATCATCTTGAATAACAATAAAAGTCATGTGGGAGCATTAGCCTATGACAGTGAAAAGAAAGTGGTATATATTGCTGATTCCAGCAAAAAAAGGGTTTGGATATTATCATTAAATAGAATTAATGAAGCTGTTGTCTCAAACCGCGATACCTATACCATTTCTTTGAATCAAAATAGTGATTCTTTTGCAGTTTCAACAAATCCTTCTTTCTTGACTTATTATAGAGGAAAGTTATTTGTCGGCAATTTTAATAGTGATGTTGAGTCCAAAAACTATGTAGAAGCTTATGATGAAAAGCATAAAAAAACAGAGATAAAGATTATGTTGCCGTTAAAAAGTCAGGGCGTTTCGTTTGTTGATTATGCCGGAGATACGTATATGATATGTTCTTGTTCTTATGGACGAACCAACAAGTCACATTTATATGTATATAGTATCACCACGACAGAAAATAAAAATTGGATTCGTGGTGAGAAGTTAAAAGAATATGATACTCCAAATATGAGTGAAGATATTGATTTTTCAGGGGGAGATTCTCTTTATACCTGTTATGAATCCGCAGCCTATACATATCAGTATCAAAAGGGTTCCACAAAGAAGTTAGTACCTGGTGTTACAAGCTTTCCCATTGATCGAGTGACAGTTAGCTCGATCCAAAAAATAATAGATGGCTCAGATACTCCAATTGCCTCTAGCAAAGCTTCTTTAAAACGAGCAGAAAATACAGTTTTAGATACGGAAAGTGTGGATTCAGGAAGCTGTGGTAAAAATGTATCTTATACATTATATCAGGATGGTGTTTTAAATATTTCGGGACAAGGTGCAATGGATAACTATGCTGATAAGCCAGCCCCTTGGGAAGATTCCATGTCGGAGATTACAGATGTGAGTATTGGCGCAGACGTCACCTCAATTGGACAAGAGGCATTTAAAGGTGCTGATAATCTAGAATCCGTTACTGTATCAGAATTTTCAGATACTGATAAATCATTTTGGATTGCGGAAGATGCATTTACTGATTGTAATTCTTTGACAGAGATTACGTTACCAGATAAAAAAATAAAAATTGCAGATAATGCATTGCCACAAGAGAATATAAATTTACAGATTGTCAGTGATTCGGCGAATGTTGCCAATTTTTGTGATGAGCAGGATATTAACCTTCATACACATGATTATCAATATGTGGAAACAGTAAAACCGACCTGTGGTGCCTATGGCTATGATCTTTATCGATGTGCGTGTGGGAAGGAAGATTACCGCAACCAGAAAGATATTATGGGCAAGCATGATTTTGAAATAGTAGAAAAGATTGCGCCAACAAAAGATATGCCTGGCAGTATTAGTTATCGTTGTAAGAAATGTGATGCTTATTATGCCAATGAAATAGAATAAAAATGAATGTAGAGAACCAATATGATAAAAATGCAAAGAAATGATTGCTCACAAGAATCTTTGTATGAACTTTCAGGCCACATATGGCATACTTTATACGATAAAGGTAATTTCAAAAAATGAAGGTGAAGATGTGATTCGTGAATCCCACTCAAATAAGACAATTGTTTCTACTAATCACAAAAAATATACTTATTCTAAAATGTCAGAAGATATCAAAGCGTTGACTGAAAAATATAATGGTATGGTAACTTATGAGGTGATTGGAAAAAGTTGTGATAAACGCAATATTTATGATGTCATTTTGGGTAATCCCAACGCCAAAAAAACAATACTTGTCGTTGGTACGATGCATGCCCGAGAATATATGTGTTCTTTATTGCTAATGAATCAGATTGAGTATTATCTCGAAAATTATCATAGATCAATTTCAGGTAAAAAAGTTTCTTCGATTTTAAATCATATTTGTATTCATTATGTACCGATGGCGAATCCGGATGGTGTCACGATTTCGCAGTCTGGAATTAGTAAAATAAGAGATGCGAGTCTTCGAAAAAAATTAAAGAAAATGACAAAGGGAAAAGGCACAAGCAAATGGAAGGCCAATGCCCGAGGAGTGGATTTGAACAAAAATTGGGATTATAAATGGAAAAAACAGGGGAAAGCAGGTTCTTCCGATTATTCTGGTCCCAATGTAAACAGTGAACCAGAAACTAAAGCGTTGCTTAAATTGAAAAAGAATTTAAAACGCAAAAAGAAATTAAAAGCCACGATATCTTATCATACGGTGGGAAATATTGTTTTTGGAAAATGTACAAAGAAATCCGTGAAAGCAACAACAAAAAAAATGTACAATTTGGCAAAAAGTATAACCGGTTATGCCTGTGGGGATAAAGTTTATGGCGGAAAGGGAATCGGAAATTCCCGTGAATGGGATATGTATCAACTTGGTGTACCAAGCATAACAATCGAAATTGGTGAAAAGTCAGCACCAGGACCAATTTCTGAATATAAAGAGATTTGGAACAAAAATAAAAATGTTGTGATTCGAGAAGCAATGTTATTGGAATAGAATAAAGGCAATCATTGTATTAGAGCTTACTGCTCGACAGGCAATGATTGCTTTTTCTGTTATCTTTGTGTTAGAATGTTCATCAAAGGTATGCATATGAGAAAATGGTTTATAATAAAACAAATTAACAGGGAAACGAGGGACATGAATGAATCAGGCATATGAATTAAAAAAGAAAGAAATTTTAGAAGAATTAAATGGAACGGGTTATATTTTTGAGCATAAAAAAACAAAAGCCCGCTTGGTCGTTGTTTCAAACGATGATGAAAATAAAGTATTTCATATTGGATTTCGTACTCCACCAAAAGATGACACTGGAGTACCACATATTTTAGAACATTCTGTATTATGTGGTTCTAAAAAGTTTCCATTAAAAGATCCATTTGTAGAATTAGTGAAAGGATCTTTAAATACGTTTTTAAATGCAATGACCTATTCTGATAAGACGGTTTATCCGATTGCAAGTTGTAATGACAAGGATTTTCATAATCTGATGCATGTATATTTGGATGCCGTTTTTTATCCTAATATTTATAAAAATGAAAAAATTATGCAGCAGGAAGGTTGGCATTATGATTTAGAGAATCCAGAGGATGAAATCAAATATAATGGAGTTGTTTACAATGAGATGAAAGGTGTTTTTTCCTCTCCAGAACAGCAATTGATGCGTGTGATCCAGAAATCTTTGCTTCCAGATACACCATATGGTTTTGAGTCTGGTGGAGATCCGGAAGCGATTCCAAACTTGACACAGGAAGATTTTGTAAAATTCCATAGTGCATATTATCATCCTTCTAACAGTTATATTTATTTATATGGCAATATGGATGTGGACGAGAACCTGCAATTTATTGATGAAGAATATTTATCGAACTTTGATTATTTATACGTAGATTCAGAGATTGCATCGCAAAAACCATTTGCAGAAGTAAAAAGAGTAGAAGAAAGCTATTCTATTTCTGAAAATGAAGACGAAAAGGATAAGACCTATTTATCCTATAATGCGATTATCGGTGATAGTTTAGATCGCGAATTATATTTGGCATTTCAGATTTTAGATTATGTGTTGATCGGAGCACCAGGTGCACCAGTAAAAGAAGCTCTGATCAAAAAAGGAATTGGTGCGGATGTGTTTAGTTCTTATGATAATGGAATCAAACAACCAGTCTTTTCCATTGTTGCTCAGAATGCAAATTTAGAGCAGGAAGCAGAATTTATTACAACAATCGAGAATGCATTAAAAGAAGCTGTGAAAAATGGCATTGACAAACGCGCATTAGAAGCAGCATTGACAAATTATGAATTCAAGTATAAAGAAGGAAACTTTGGTAGATTTCCAAAGGGACTTATCTATGGATTAAATATGTTTGATAGCTGGTTATATGCGGATGATAAGCCATTTATCCATGTAAAAACAAATGAGACATTTGAAATTTTGCGTGATAAATTAGACAGTGATTATTTTGAGCAGTTGATCAAAACCTATTTAATCGAAAATACTCACAAGACGATTGTAGTTTTAAAACCGGAAAAAGGATTAAATGGTAAGATGGAAGCAGCGACAAAGGAGAAATTAGCTGCATTGAAAGAGTCTTTGTCAGAAACAGAAATTAAGGAACTAGTCGAGACGACAAAGGCATTAAAAGCCTATCAGGAAGAGCCGACACCAAAAGAAGATTTAGAAAAAATTCCATTATTATCCTTGGATGATATAGGGAAAAAGGCAAAAAAACTTTACAATACGGAAGTAGAATTAGCAGGCACAAAAGGAGTACACCATCCTATTTTTACAAATGGTATCTCCTATATTACTTTGGCATTTAACGTAAAAAATCTGCCAGTTCGCCTGATTCCTTATGCTTCGATGCTGACAGCAGTCTATCGTTATGTGGATACCAAGCAGTATAGTTATAATGAATTATCGAACGAAATCAATATTTATACCGGAGGTATAAGCTGTAATTATCATATTATGCCGACAGTTGATGAGGCGAGAACCTTGATTCCACTGTGGGAAATTAAGACAAAGTGTTTTTATGATAAAATTGGCGATGCATTCCGCTTGATCAAGGAAATCTTTTTTACTTCTGATTTAGAAAATAAGGAGAGGTTAAAAGAAATCATTGCCCGTGTGCATACACAGTTAAAAGCGGGATTTTCTTCTGTTGGGCATAAGACAGCGGCGACAAGAGCATTATCTTATGTTTCAGAGGGATGCCTGTATAAAGAGCATATGGAAGGAATTACTTTCTTTGAATTTTTAGATGACATATTCAAACATTATGATGAAAAAGCAGATGAGTTGATCGCAGGCTTGAAAGAGGCAGCCAATGCAATCTTTAGCAAAGAAAATCTGATTGTCAGTGTCACAGACGATCAGGATATGAAACAGACATTTGAGACAGAAATATCTGCATTTACTTCAAAATTATCATCGGCAGAGAAATTAGAATATGAACCGTTAACACCTGCTGTTTTAAATGAAGGATTTGCGACAGCCAGTCAGGTTCAGTATGTAGCATCTGCCGGTAACTTTGTGGATGCAGGACTTCGTTATCATGGTGCGTTACGAGTACTTCAGGTTATGTTTTCTTATGATTATTTATGGGAAAATATCCGTGTCAAAGGCGGTGCCTATGGCTGTATGTGCAGCTTTTCGCGAAATGGAGATGGTTACCTTGTTTCTTACCGCGATCCAAATCTGATGGAAACGTATGAAATTTATAAGAAAGCAAAAGATTATGTGGCGGCATTTGATGCTGATGACCGTACCATGTTGAAATATATTATCGGAGCAATCAGTAACATGGATGTGCCGATGGAGCCATCCGCAAAAGGTGAATTTAGTTTTTCTGCTTATTTATCAGGATTGACAGAAGAAATGTTACAAAAAGAGCGAGATGAGGTGCTTTCTTGTAGCCAGGAGGTCATTCGAAATTTAGAACCAATTGTGGCAGCCATTGCAAATCAGGGCATACTCTGTGCGATTGGAAATGAAGATAAGATGAAAGAGTGTGCAGAACACTTTGGTGAAGTAAGACACGTATTTTAACGATAAGAGAAAGGATTATTATGCAGGAATTTAAATCAGGATTTGTGACTTTGATCGGTCGTCCTAATGTTGGGAAATCAACGTTGATGAACCATTTAATCGGTCAGAAGATTGCAATCACATCAAATAAACCACAGACAACGAGAAATCGGATTCAGACGGTTTTTACTGACGAACGCGGACAGATTATTTTCCTTGATACACCGGGGATCAATCGTGCTAAAAATAAACTGGGAACGTATATGCTTACCGTAGCACAGAGAACGCTAAATGAAGTTGATGTTGTGCTTTGGTTGGTAGAACCATCCACTTTTATTGGCAAGGGAGAGCAGTATATCATTGAACAGTTAAAAAAGGTAAAGACACCAATTTTGTTAATTATCAATAAAATTGATACAGTGGAAGAAAAGGATGTATTGGAAGCAATCGAGAAATACAAAAACGTTTTAGATTTTGCTGAGATTATTCCAGTTTCTGCTTTGCGCAGTAAAAATACAGATGATGTTATAGCGTCTATATTCAAGTATTTAAAACCAGGACCAATGTATTATAACGAAGATACGATCACAGATCAGCCGGAACGCCAGATTGTAGCTGAATTGATCAGAGAGAAAGCTTTGCGTTTGCTTGATCAGGAAATTCCTCATGGGATTGCAGTTGTGATTGATTCTATGAAGACGAGAAGACGAAAAGATATCATAGATATTGATGCGACGATCATATGTGAAAAAGATTCACACAAGGGAATTATCATTGGAAAACAGGGATCGATGCTCAAACGGATTGGCAGCCAAGCACGCCGAGAAATGGAAAATCTTCTTGGTATGCAGGTGAATCTTCAGCTTTGGGTGAAAGTGAAGAAAGATTGGCGCGACAGTGATTTTCTACTGAAAAACTATGGGTACGATAAGAAAGAAGTGTAGTTAGTAATGAGTCAGGAGGTTACGGTAACAGGTATGATCTTATCTGCGGGTTCTGTCGGAGATTATGATATGCGTATCGTAATTCTCACGAAAGAACGTGGCAGAATACCTGTTTTTGCCAGAGGAGCCAAGAGAGTCAATAATTCTTTTGGTGCAGTATGCCAGCCCTTTACGTTTGGTGAGTTTATGGTGTATGAGGGCAGGACTTCGTATAATTTGAAAAGTGCAAAAGTGCTAAATTATTTTGATTCGATCAAAAAAGATTTGGAGTTAATCTATTACGGCAGTTATTTTTGTGAGTTTGCCTCCTATCTGACAAGGGAAAATAATGATGAGATCAATATTTTAAAGCTGCTCTATCAAACAATGCGTGTGTTGGAAAAAGGGACAGTTCCACTCGTATTAGTTCGCAGTATTTTTGAGATCAAAATATTGGCATATTATGGGTATGCAATGTCCTGTTTTCAGTGTATACGCTGTGGCAAAAAAGAACAGCTTCATTATTTTAATAGTCATGCAGGAGGCGTTTTATGCACTGACTGCGGAAAAAAAGAAAAAAGTCTTTTGTTAGCGGAGTCAACATTGTATACACTACAATATATTATCAGTAGTCCGGTGGAAAAACTGTATACATTTACGGTATCTCCACAAGTGATGCGCCAATTAAAGGAAATATGTCGGGATTTTATGGCTGTATATGTGGATTATAACTTCAAATCTCTGGAATTTTTGGATATTAGGGATTGAAAAAAGAGACGATTCTATGTACAATAAAAAAGATTATTGTAACATTCAGGACGTCAGCGAAATGAAAATATAAATTGTTACAAAAATGTATAAATATTTTGTGAGGTAATGAAAAATGGAAAAGACAATGGATAAAATCGTAGCGTTAGCAAAATCCAGAGGATTTGTATATCCAGGTTCTGAAATTTATGGTGGATTAGCAAATACATGGGATTATGGTAACCTTGGCGTAGAATTAAAGAATAACGTGAAAAAAGCTTGGTGGAAGAAGTTCATCCAGGAAAGCCCATACAATGTTGGTGTTGACTGTGCAATCTTGATGAACCCTCAGACATGGGTTGCATCTGGACACTTAGGTGGATTCTCTGATCCATTAATGGATTGTAAGGCATGTCATGAGCGTTTCCGTGCTGATAAATTGATCGAAGATTTTGCTCATGAAAGCGGACAGGAATTAGAATCTTCTGTTGATGGTTGGACGCAGGAACAGATGAAAGCTTATATCGAAGACAATCATATTGTATGTCCTTCTTGTGGAAAACATGATTTTACAGACATCCGCCAGTTTAACTTAATGTTCAAGACATTCCAGGGTGTAACAGAAGATGCTAAAAATACCGTATATTTACGTCCAGAGACAGCACAGGGTATTTTTGTAAACTTTAAAAATGTTCAGAGAACATCTCGTAAGAAAATCCCATTTGGTATTGGTCAGATCGGTAAGTCGTTCCGTAACGAAATCACACCAGGAAACTTTACATTCCGTACACGTGAATTCGAACAGATGGAATTAGAATTTTTCTGTGAACCAGATACAGACTTAGAATGGTTTGAATACTGGAGAAGTTACTGTATCAATTGGTTAAAAGATCTTGGTATCAAAGATGATGAAATGCGTCTTCGTGACCATGACAAAGAAGAATTATCTTTCTATTCAAAAGCAACAACAGATATCGAGTTCTTATTCCCATTTGGATGGGGAGAATTATGGGGAATCGCAGACAGAACAGACTACGATTTAACTCAACATCAGAACACATCTGGTGAAGATCTAACCTATTTTGATGATGCGAAAAAGAAAAAATACATCCCATACGTAATCGAACCTTCTTTAGGTGCAGATCGTGTCACATTAGCGTTCTTATGTTCTGCATATGATGAAGAAGAAATCAAACCTGGTGATATTCGTAAGGTAATGCATTTCCATCCAGCGATTGCACCAGTAAAAGTTGGCGTATTGCCATTATCTAAGAAATTAAATGAAGGTGCAACAAAAGTATTTGAAGCATTGAGCAAAGATTACAACTGTGAATATGATGATCGTGGAAACATTGGTAAGAGATACCGTCGTCAGGATGAAATTGGAACTCCTTACTGCGTAACTTATGATTTTGATTCAGAGGAAGACGGTGCTGTTACGGTTCGTGACCGTGATACAATGGAACAGGAAAGAGTAAAAATTGAAGATTTGAAAGCTTATTTTGAAGAAAAATTTGCTTACTAATTTTATCTTTCTAGTTGATTAGTTTTTTAAGAAGAGATTTTGAAGGGATTTCAAATCTCTTCTTTTTATATCTTATTTATAATACTTCCTTTGAAAATTGAGAAATAATTATTTTATATTTATGATATGATGTAACTACATAGAAGGGGATGTGAGTGTATGAGGAATATGATTGTTTATGATGTGAAAACAATTGCTAAAAAGATTGGTCCTGTGTGGATTGTTGTATTGTCATTCAGTGGATTTTGTTGCATGAGCAAGTCATTGCAAGATTTCCTTTCCTGGGAGGACGCTGGTTTCGGCATGCCACTGATTTTTCAAACGTTTTTCTATGATTTAGTGGCTCTGATTTTGGGTTTGGCACTTGTACTGTTGCTTTCCACTCATTTTTGGCATGAGGTGATAGGAAGAAATCGTAAGAAAAATCTGGAATTGTATGGATCAAAAAAGGAAATCATTCATGCGAAAGAAATTTGTCTTTGGACATATTTAATTTTGACGGTTGGTGTAGGTATTATTAGCTTTTTATTGATGACCCGTGGAAATTATTTTTCTTATATGTTTCGTATTTATAATGGTGTATATGGGGGAATTTGGACCTATTCTATTTTTATGGTGCTTAAGCAAGCCCTGGCTGTGGCAGCAATGCTGTATGCAATTTATACGGCAATTGCTTTTGCAAATTTGAATGAAGACATTAAAATCCGCAGGGTAGTTTTTTATTTGTTATTGTTTCTGTTTGCCTTTATAAGCATTTCAATGCTTGTTTCGTTTGGTTTATCTTTGCAAAATTCCACTAATATGTTTGTCCAAGCTGTGGGGGAAGCTTCCGGTATTGTTGAAAGCGTTTTGGAAATCATTATTTTACGATTCCTAATGTTGCAGGCATTGAAAAAAGAATCTTTCGATCCTGATACAAAAAGTCGTTATCGAAAAAATCTTACTTTAAAAAGTGTTTTGACGATGGTAGTGCTTTTGGTTGCCTGGATTGGAGTATTAGGCTATGAATTTCGATCAAATTCATTATTCGATGACTCCGATGATGACCCGAAGGTCAGTGCAGATGAGAAATTATGTGATGGTGTTTCTTTTGGATCAATGGCACTGATCAAAGAGGCAGAGTCAGAAGGAATTAATTTTTATGATGATTTACAATCTGATGTATATGAAACAGATTCCAATGAAACTGCACTTTCATATGCTTGTTATTCAGGAATGGATGAAGTGGCGAGCTATATTTTGCAAAAAACAAAACGAGAAAAATATTCAAAAATCCAACAATCCGTTATCGTGGCAGATGCCATTTGTTTTTCAGATCAGGATATGATTAAGAAATTAATGGATCAGGGATACAAGGTGACTTCTGATGTATATAATCGTCTGGAATATCGATTTGGTGAAGATTTATATTATGGTTATGTTGACTTTCAGTGCGAAGGGATTGCACGCAGGAATTTAGAATATATGCGTAAACATGGGTACATAGATCAAAGAGAACTAGAAAATTTCGGAAAGAAAATGGTTTCGAGAAATGGCCTTTGCTATGGATTGATTTATGATTGTTTAAAAGATAGTCAAGAATTGGAATACTTAAAGAAAAAGAAACTTGATTTATCAATGTTTGATGAAAAAGATAAGAAATACATGTTATATATGGTCAGCGCATTTGGAACACCGAAACTGGCATCCGAATGGAAAAAGGATAACATGGGGATTCGTATAGAGGATCAAATTGGTAATACAGTGCTTACGATTGCCGCTGCTTATGGAAATATCGATATGATGGATTATTATCTCTCAGAAGGATTAAAACTTGGACAAAAAAATGATAATGGTGCGGATGCCTTTATGCAGACTCTCATGTATGATCAAAAAGATGCCACGGAATATTTATTAAAAAATAAAAAGATTCATATAAAAGATGAAATAAAGGATGATTCTGCAATCTTATATCTTGCCGCTTGGGATGATGTGGAACTGTATCAGTTGTTACAGCAATATGGATATTCGATTACGATGGAAGATCCAACCGGATATTTTAATTTTAGTTCAGGAAAGCAAATGTTAAATTACTTGCTAAATACAATTGATTTAAATGATAAAGAACAATATTCTCGTTTGGCATTTTGGGCAGCGAATGCGGGAAATACAGATATTTTAGATGCCATGGAAGCGAAAGGAATTTGTTTAAATGATATTACCGATGAATTAAAAGGAGTAAACGATCCAGAAGGAGGATTATTAAATGTAGCAGTTGTATATAGTTATTTCGATTTAACAAAATATTTATTGGATCACGGGGTGAAGGACCATTTAAGCGAATTTAATCTGCCGGCAGAGAGTGATCAGATTCAAGCATTATTGGATGAAAAACGATAGAATAAAAAATATATATGAAAAGAGTGAAAAATTATGGAGGAATTAGAGAGTAAACAGCGGTTGTTTTCAAACCAGGATTTAATGAAATTGATTGTTCCGCTGATCATTGAGCAGATGCTCACAGTAACCGTTGGACTTGCGGATTCTATTATGATCGCAAGTGTTGGCGAAGCAGCAGTATCGGGAGTCTCTTTAGTGGATAGCATTATGATGCTTCTTGCGAATGTTTTTGCAGCGCTTGCAACGGGAGGAGCTGTGGTGGCTGGGCAATATTTGGGGCAGAAAGAAAATAAGATGGCCTGTAAAACGGCAGATCAGATAGTCTTATTTATTTCCGCTCTTTCAATCGTGATTATTGGATGTATGTATCTATGCAGAAATTTAATATTACATAGAGTGTTTGGACAGATTGAACCGGATGTTATGTATAATGCGCGAGTGTATCTCTTGATCGTAACAGCGTCGATTCCGTTTTTGGCTATTTATAATGGATGTGC
Source organism: Lachnospiraceae bacterium (assembly GCA_030523275.1). Classification (GTDB taxonomy): domain Bacteria; phylum Bacillota; class Clostridia; order Lachnospirales; family Lachnospiraceae; genus Fimousia. Next base: position 24,838 of record JAUNIX010000022.1, on the reverse strand, counting down.
AGCTTTGTTTCGAACGATGGGAAATTCAAAAATTGCTATGAATATGTCGTTATTGATGAACGGAATCAATATTGCCGGGAATGCGTTTTTGATCTACGGTGTCGGAATGGGGGTGGAAGGAGCTGCGATTCCAACTTTATTTTCCAGAATGGTGGCGGCAATGGTTATGCTTGTCCTGTTAAAAAATAAAAATTTGTCTGTCCATTTTAGTGAACAGTTTCACTTTCGGTTTCATAAGAAGCTGATTCGAAGAATCCTCTATATTGGAGTGCCAAATGGAATCGAAAATAGTATGTTTCAATTGGGAAAGATTTTAGTATTAAGTTTGGTTTCTGGATTTGGTACGGCATCCATAGCAGCAAATGCAGTAGGTAATATGGTTGCGATGTTTGAAATTATTCCAGGTTTAGCTCTGGGATTGTCTGTTTTAACGGTGATTTCTCGATGTGTCGGTGCCTGTGATATTGAGAGTGTACGCTATTATACAAAAAAATTATTAATGATTACATATGGTTCACTGATTATTTTAAATATCATCGTGGTTTGCATTTTGCCATTTATTTTACAGATATATCATCTGTCATCGGAAACAGCAACCATTGCGCGAAAGATTATTTTGTACCATACAATTTGTTGTGTAACCGTCTGGCCACTTTCTTTTACACTACCAAATACGTTTCGTGCATCGAATGATGTTCGGTATTGTATGATGGTTTCGATTATTTCGATGTGGGTATTTCGTATTTTTTCTAGTTTTGTACTTGGAAAGTGGATGGGACTTGGCGTGTTTGGTGTCTGGGTAGCGATGACACTTGACTGGTTGGTTCGGGCTGTTTTGTTCGTTGCTCGTTACATAAAAGGAAGTTGGATGTATAAATAAAAGAGAAAAAGCTCAGAGCAAGTTGTCTTGCTTCTGGGCTTTTAAAACATCTCGATTATATATAAATTCAATCACTAAATTCTGATATGTATTTTTGTAAGATTGACAATCCTTTTTTTAAATTTGCCATACTTCCTGCAGAGCTGATTGATACGCGAAGATAATTGACTTCCTGTTCTTTTAATACGGAAAAACGCGAAGAGTGATAAATGCGTATTCCCCTATCTAATAAATCCTGTTCAATTTTTTCATAAGGCTTATTTGAAAAGATTGGTAACCATTTGTAAAAATTCGGTCTGTCTTCTTGCTCATAAACATGAGGGAAAAATTTTTCATATAGTTCAGATGCTTTTTGACAGGCTCTATATTTTTGTTTTATTAAATGAAATGCGTCACCATTTAGTAGGAGTTCAGTTATAATTTCTGCATCCAGTCCGGATGATTTTACACTAATGTTATATATGCCATGTAGTAGTTGTTTTCGATACTGGTCTGGAAATACCAGATAAGCAATTCTTAAACCTGTGCAAAGGACTTTGGATATATTGCAGATATAAACGCAATGTTCAGGAACTAAGTCGTGAATGGACGGTATGATATTACCTTGTGCAGAACAAAGCCATGATGCGATATCATCTTCGATCAGAAGAAGATGCTCTTTGCGAATAATTTTTGCCAGTTGTGTTCGTCTTTGTTCGGGAATTAAATTACCAGTTGGGTTTGTCGAAGAAGGCATTAGATAAAGTCCCTTTATTTGATTGTTTTGACATTTTCGATAAAGATCTTCTGGTATCATGCCATTTTCATCACTATCAATTGGAACTAACGTAATTTGTAGCATTTTTGCTAATTCTATAAAGTTAGCATAGGTATATGTATCTGTTGCAATTTTATCACCACTTGAAAATAAAGAAAGAAGTATGATTGTCAGTGCATTCTGTGATCCGGGTACAATGACCGTATGTTGAATATCGGTATGGATTCCAAGTTGTTCCATCCAGCGTACACCAGCGGCCAGTTGGTGTGGTAAGCCATTTGAGTTTGAATATTCAAGAAATTTGTGCAGTTGTCCCCGTTTTATAACTGCTTGAATGGCATTTTCTGCATAACTACTATACTCACTAAAAATATTTAATGCCCCCATATTGATAAATGTATCTGTATAATCTGAGACGAGGAGCGTTGAATCTGTTACAGGATGAGCAGCAACAAAAGTTCCTTTCCCAATAATTCCATAGATAAGCCCTTTTTTTTGACAAATACTATATACCTTCGTTATGCTGGAATAATTTAAATCCAAATAGTCGGCGATTTCTCGTTGTGGAGGTAATTTTGTCCCTGGACGGAGGATTCCTGTTATGATTTGATGTTCTAAATCAATTGCTAATGATTTGTAATAGGGCCTTGATAATTTGCTTTTATCGGGTTTCCAACTTAATGGGTAATTGTCGAAAGTATTAATAGACATATAGCACACCTCTGATAGATGAATTTGTAAAATTGTTACCCAAACAATTCTAACATTGTTTGGATGATTAGACAATGTTATATTAGTATAATCACAAGTAATCATAATTTTAAGAGAGGAGAAAAAATGAAAAATCCGTGGAAAGAAATAGATTTGACAGACTATGAAAATCATATGAGCTTGGATTCTGTGCAGCAGTTACAATCGTTAAATCATATGATGAAGAATCAATTTTATCGATACTCAGGTGAGACAGTAATGGTATTAGGAATTGCAGGAGGAAATGGACTTCAACATGTAGATAAAAAGAAATTTTCAAAAATATATGGTGTAGATATTAATGATAAATATCTGAATGAAGTGAAAAAACGTTACTCACATTTAAATGGAATGTTAGAATGTGTTTGTTTGGATTTAATGAATGAATCAGAGAAACTCCCTCATGCGGATATCGTAATTGCAAATTTATTGATTGAATATATTGGATATGAATGTTTTCAAAATGCTATAAAGCAAATAGAACCAAGATATGTTTCCTGTATTATTCAAATAAATGTAGATGATAGTTTTGTTTCAGATTCTCCTTATTTACATGCATTTGACCGCTTAGATGAAGTTCATCATCCAATGGATGAATATATACTTGAATTGAAAATGGGGGAAATTGGATATCAAAAAATATTTTTTCAAGAACAGCATCTGCCAAATGGTAAAAAATTAGTCCGATTAGATTTTATTTTGGAGTAGAATAGAATGAAAAAAATATATTATGGATGGTTTGTTTGTTTCGGTTGTGCGTTACTCTTCTTTTGCACAAGTGGATTGACCACAAATGCATTTACAATTTATTTGCCATATATATTAAAAATCAATCATTTTACAAATACCCAAACTTCGATGATTACGACTATTCGGTCACTAACAGGATTCGTATTTATGTCATTGTCAGGAATATATTATCGAAAGTGTAGTCTGAGGCTAGGTATGGTTGTTGCAGGTTTAAGTACCGCTATGGGATTTTTTGGATTTGGTTTGTCAAAAACTTTTTTTGCCTATTGTATTTCTGCGGTTTTTGTTGGATTTGGATATGGTGTTGGTACAATGGTTCCAATTGCGATGGTTTTGGAACAGTGGTTTGGTTCGCATTCTTCTAAATCGGTTGGTCTTTGTGCTTCCGTTACTGGTTTATCAACATTGGGTATACCGTCTTTTCTCACAAAAATAATTGAAGATTACAGTCTCAAATCTGCCTTTCTATTAGAAGGGGTTATTATTTTAATTATGACAACTGGATGTTTCTGTCTTGTTAGGAACAAACCGAGAGAAAACAATTTGATAGAATTCTATAGGACTGATGTAGATAATGTAGACGAAATATTTCCAAAGAAAATTAGTTTTATTAATAAAAGAGATTGGATTCTATTGGTTCCAGTAATGCTGCTGTTAGGAGGAATGACAAGTGTGGCATATTCCCATTTGGCTATTTTTATGGTGTCAGAAGGTATTCGATCAGAAGATGCTGCGCTTATTATTACTGCGTCAGGAATTGTCATAATGTTTAGCAAATCATTGTATGGTTTTATGACGGAAAGGATAACTACGATACGATGTAATTGGATATTTGGAATATGTCTTGTCAGTGGTTTAACTTTAAGTTGTTTTGCTGGAAGTAATGTTTATCATATGCTATTTGCGATTCTTTTATATAGTGCAGGACTTGGCATGACAACAGTTGGACTGGTTGTTTGGGCATCTGAATGGACAAATGAAGATACATTTGATGCATGCAATCAGAGATTTCAAACATTATACACGGCAAGTGGGATACTTTTTTCTTCTTTACCAGGTATATTAGCTGACCATTTTCATGGTTCCTATGTGCCAGCCTTTATATTTTTTACTTTGAGTGCGGTTCTTGTTATCGGATTTGTACAACTGATTTATTATAGGAAAAAGCGTCTTAAGAAATTTTGCCTAAATGACAGAAAAAGCATTGTTTCTTCGTGAGAATGTGATATAATGTACTTGTTAAAAAGTGATTAATTTAGTGCAATATGCACAATTTAAAGGAGGTTACATACATGGCAAGATTTACACTACCTCGTGATTTATATCACGGAAAAGGTGCTTTAGAAGCATTAAAAGATTTCAAAGGAAAGAAAGCAATCGTATGTGTCGGCGGCGGTTCTATGAAGCGTTTCGGTTTCTTAGATCGAGCAGTTAGCTACTTAGAAGAAGCTGGCATGGAAGTTAAATTATTTGAAGGAATTGAACCAGACCCATCAGTAGAAACAGTTATGAAGGGTGCGGCCGTTATGCAGGAATTCGAACCAGACTGGATCATAGCAATGGGCGGTGGCTCTCCAATTGATGCCGCAAAAGCAATGTGGATCAAATACGAATATCCAGATATCACATTTGAACAGATGTGCGAAGTATTTGGTATTCCGGCATTAAGACAGAAAGCACAGTTCTGTGCAATTTCCTCTACATCAGGAACAGCAACAGAAGTGACCGCATTCTCTATTATCACAGATTATGAAAAAGGTATCAAATATCCAATCGCTGATTTCGAGATTACACCGGACGTAGCAATCGTAGATCCAGAATTAGCAGAGACAATGCCGAAGAAGTTAGTTGCTCATACTGGTATGGATGCAATCACACATGCAATCGAAGCTTATGTTTCTACAGCAAACTGCGATTATACAGATCCATTAGCATTACATGCAATCAAAATGATTCAGAGAGACTTAGTTGGCTCTTATAACGGAGATATGGAAAAAAGAGATGCTATGCACAATGCACAGTGCTTAGCAGGTATGGCATTTTCGAATGCATTATTAGGTATCGTTCATTCTATGGCTCATAAGACAGGTGCAGCTTTTGCGGATTACGGTGCACATATTATTCATGGTGCAGCAAATGCTATGTATTTGCCTAAGGTTATTGCCTTCAATGCGAAAGATGAAACAGCAAAAGCTCGTTATGGCGAAATTGCTGATTTTATGCAGTTAGGTGGAGAAACATTAGATGAGAAAGTAGATTTATTGATCAAATACCTTCGTGGTATGAATGATGATCTTAATATTCCTCATTGTATTAAGAATTATGGTGCAGATAGCTACCCAACAGAAACAGGATTTGTACCAGAAGAAGTATTTTTAGAAAGACTTCCAGATATCGCAGCAAATGCAATTTTAGATGCATGTACTGGATCTAATCCACGTCAGCCTAGTCAGGAAGAGATGGAAAAACTTTTGAAATGCTGCTACTATGATACAGAAGTAGATTTTTAAAGACAGATAGAAATATTTGTGGGAAGGCAAGGAGCATATCATAGTCATATGCTCCTTGTTTTTCATAATAAATATAGTAAAGTTTTTACCGTCATATTATGAAAAAGAAAATGTGAAAAGTCTAGAAATATGAATAAATTTAGTATTTACTATTGCTTGAACAGGAATAATTGATTACAATAAAAAACACTAGGCATTATAAAATGTAAAAGAGAGTACTAGGAGGGAATAGGATGTACCAGATTTTAAAAGCAGAAAAATTATCTGCAAACAGTTATCTTATGGTGGTTGAAGCTCCTCGTGTTGCAAAACGTTGTCAGCCGGGACAGTTTGTCATTGTAAAGTTAGATGAAAAAGGAGAGAGAATTCCACTGACGATCTGTGATTATGATCGAGAAGCCGGAACGATTACGATCGTGTTCCAGCCAGTTGGATCCTCTACAAGTAGATATGTAGACTTAAAAGAAGGCGATGCATTCCGTGATTTCACAGGACCACTAGGTTGTCCATCAGAATTAATTTCTGAAGACATCGAAGAACTAAAGAAAAAGAATATTTTATTTGTTGGTGGTGGTGTTGGAGCAGCGCCTGTTTATCCACAGGTAAAATGGATGAAAGAACATGGAATAGATGTAGACGTTATCATCGGAGCAAAGACAAAAGATTTATTAATTTTAGAAGAAGAGATGAAAGCAGTTGCAGGAAATTATTATCCATGTACAGATGATGGCTCCTATGGTTATGCTGGAATGGTTACTGGTAAGATGGAAGAATTAGCAGCCGAAAAGAAATATGATGTTTGTGTTGCGATTGGTCCTATGATCATGATGAAGTTTGCAGCTTTGACAACAAAGAAATTAGATATCCCAACAATTGTCAGCATGAATCCGATTATGGTTGATGGTACTGGTATGTGTGGTGCCTGCCGCATTCATGTAGGTGATGAAATCAAATTTGCTTGTGTTGATGGACCAGAGTTTGATGGACATTTGGTTAACTTCGACGAAGCGATGAAGAGACAGCAGATGTACAAGAGTGAAGAAGGTCGTGCACAATTGAAATTACAGGAAGGTGACACTCATCACGGTGGATGTGGTCTGTGCGGAGGTGACGAATAATGGCTAATATGATGGAAAGAGTTCCAGTTAGAGAACAGGAACCAAAAGTAAGAGCAACAAACTTTGAAGAAGTATGTTATGGATATAATCAGGAAGAAGCAGTGGCAGAAGCTGCAAGATGCTTAAACTGTAAGAATGCAAAATGTATTCAGGGATGTCCGGTTTCCATCAACATTCCAGAATTTATTTCGAAAGTAAAAGAAAATGACATTGAAGGTGCTTATGAGGTAATTGGAGAGTCTTCCGCTTTACCAGCAATCTGTGGTCGTGTATGTCCTCAGGAATCTCAGTGTGAAAGCCAATGTATCCGTGGTATCAAAGGTGATGCGATTTCAATCGGTAAGTTAGAGAGATTTGTTGCTGATTATGCCTTAGAAAATGATATCAAACCAAAAAAAGCAGATGCTACAAATGGAAAAAAGGTTGCGGTAATTGGTTCTGGTCCATCTGGACTTACTTGTGCTGGTGATCTTGCAAAATTAGGTTATGAAGTAACTGTATTTGAAGCACTTCATGAATTAGGCGGAGTATTAGCTTATGGTATTCCTGAATTCCGTCTTCCAAAAGAAAAAGTTGTAAAAAAAGAAATTGAAAAAGTAAGAGAATTAGGCGTTAAATTTGAGACAAACGTCGTCATTGGCAAATCAATCACGATTGACGAGTTAATGGAAGAAGAAGATTTTGAGGCAGTATTTATTGGTTCTGGTGCCGGACTTCCAATGTTTATGGGAATTCCAGGTGAGACAGCAAACGGCGTATTTTCTGCCAATGAGTATTTGACAAGAAGTAATTTGATGCATGCATATGATACGAATTATGAAACACCAATTGCAGCCGGAAAAAAAGTAGCTGTTGTCGGTGGTGGTAATGTAGCAATGGATGCAGCCCGTACCGCTCTTCGTCTTGGTGCAGAAGTACATGTCGTATATCGCCGTAGTGAAGCGGAACTTCCAGCGAGAGCAGAAGAAGTACATCACGCAAAAGAAGAAGGTATCATCTTTGATTTATTACAGAATCCAACAGAAATTCTTGTCAATGAGGATGGATGGGTTCGTGGTATGAAGATTATCAAGATGGAACTTGGTGAACCAGATGCATCTGGAAGAAGACGTCCGATTGAAATTCCAGGCTCTGAATATGAAATCGAAGTTGACACTGTTATCATGTCACTTGGAACTTCTCCAAATCCATTGATTTCTTCTACAACAGAAGGTTTGGAAGTGAATCGAAGAAAATGTATCGTGGCAGATGAGGAAAATGGACAGACATCAAAAGCAGCAGTATTTGCTGGTGGTGATGCTGTAACAGGTGCAGCAACAGTTATCCTTGCAATGGGTGCTGGTAAAGCGGCTGCCAAAGGTATCCACGAATACTTATCTAATAAATAAAAACTTAACAAACAGGTTATGATAGAACAGGAATTCATTTTCGATGGATTCCTGTTTTATGATATAAGCGCAGACAAAAGGAAAGCAAAAACGTCTCAGGTTATCTAATTTTATCGCGGATTGCTTCACCTTGGCTTGCATTTTTAGAAAAATGGAGGATTTTATGCAACAAAAATTACCTGCTTATCAAAAAATAGATATGGAGACTTGGCCACGTAAACATCATTTTGAATATTATCGAAATACATTGCAATGTGGTTATTCATTGACCTCGCGTGTGGATGTCACAGATGTTCTTGGGTATGCCAAAACGAAAAAAAAGAAATTTTATGCCTGTTTCCTTTATGCAGCTTCAAAAACAGTGAATCAACTGGATTTTCTCCGCTTGATGATACCAGAAGAAGGCGGGGCTGGAATTTGGGAGGTATCAAATCCAAACTTTACAGTTTTTCATCAGGATGATGAAACCTTTAGTGATATTTGGATGGAATATCATTCTGATTTTGAGGAATTTTATCAAGAATTTGAAAAGACGATCCACATTTATGGAAACAATAAAGGAATAAAAGCACGCCCAGATACACCAGCAAATTTCTTTTGTATCAGTTGTGTTCCGTGGCTTGATTATAGTGGATGTTCTACTTATTCAGTGGGAGAACCGGCCTTGTTTCCGATCATTACTTTTGGAAAGTATACAAGGGAAAATGATGCTTATACATTGCCGATTACATTGACGATTTCCCATGCGTCTGCAGACGGATACCATGCAAGTTTATTCTTTCAAAAGTTACAAGAAAATCTTCAGAACTTTCATAAATTCTTCAATTAAACATCATAATATTGTAATACTATTTGCCTTGAATTGTTATATTTATTGTGTATAATAAAACCATCATAAGGAATACGGAGGAAATGGTTATGAGAAAGATGAAGTATTTCAATAAAAAGTTATTTGTCGGCATGGGTCTTTGTTTAGGTTTAGTCGGATGCTTGTTCATAAATCGTAAGAATTATGTAGAAGCTGCAGATCCAGACCAAGTGATGGAACAATTGAATATTAACTATATGGAATGTGAAGACGGTGGAGAAATTCTCGATGAAGATGTCAGTGAAACCATTTCCCAGCAGGTTGTTGATTTAGAAGACAAAGGACAATCCTATGAGGTCAGTGATGAGGTTGCACTTGACAATGGATATTTCCATCATGTAATCAAAGAAGATGGAGAAAGCGTAGTTGCTGGTGTTACAGTAGCTGGCAAGAGTTATGTGATTACAATTGATTCTGATAAGACAATTTCGGATGAAGCAGTAAAAGAAGCAATTGCCAACTTAGAGCAGGAATTAGCATAATGCATTATCTTTGATAGATAAAAGAAGGAGCGAAAGTTCCTTCTTTTTTTGTTTCATAGGAAATTACGTTATAATTTCCATGAAACAAAAAACGATCCGCGAGGATGCGACCAGATGCATAAGGTAATGTGACTGCTTACAGCAGTCTGCATCTGGCGCACAAAGCGAAGCAAGTCCCTCGGGGACTGAGAGATTTAGGGAGTTCGAGGCGGACTTGTCCGCCTTTGTTCTGTTTCGTATGAGTAGCTGTCACCATATTTTTGTCTCAAAGGGGATTGTTTATGGTATTCTAAAAATAGATATGATAAAATAAAGAAAAAATCTTATTCAAGAAATATAATTTCTGGGAGGGAACCTATGATTTTAATTAAAAACGGAAGAGTCATAGATCCAAAAACGCGATTGGATGAAGTGACAGATATCGTGATTGAAAATGACAAGATTGTAACGATTGGAAAGCAGGATGAAAATGCAGAGTACGAACAAGTAATTGATGCGAGCGGCTGTATCGTAGCACCTGGATTGATTGATGTTCATGTTCATTTTCGTGATCCGGGATTTACTTATAAAGAAGACATTCAGACGGGAAGTTTGGCTGCCGCGGCTGGAGGATTTACGACAGTTGTCTGTATGGCGAATACAAAACCTGTGATTGATAATGTCGATACATTACGTGAACTTTTAGAGCGGGCGAAAACATTGCCGATCAAAATGTTGCAGGCAAGTGCAGTGTCAAAAGGTTTAAAAGGGGAAGAGCTTGTTGACTTCCAGGCAATGAAAGATGCAGGAGCGATTGGATTTACCGATGATGGTATCCCAATGATGAATGTTTCTAAACTGAAACAGGCAATGGAATTGGCAAAGGAATGTAATATGCCGATTAGTTTGCATGAAGAAGATCCATCTTTTATTGATGCCCCGGGAGTGAACAAAGGCGAGATATCCGCAAAACTTGGTTATGGCGGAGCATCCCACTTGGCAGAGGATGTTATGGTGGCAAGAGATGTTATGATCGCATTGGAAACAGGAGCCTCTGTGGATATTCAGCACATCAGTTCTGGATATTCCGTAGATTTGGTGCGTTTTGCGAGAGAGCGTGGAGCAGATGTGGTTGCAGAAGCATCACCGCATCATTTTTCCTTAAATGAAGAAGCTGTATTAAAGCACGGAACACTTGCACGGATGAATCCACCGCTTAGAACGGAATGGGACAGACAAAAGATTATTGAAGGATTAAAGGATGATACGATTACGATCATTGCGACAGATCATGCACCACACTCTGCAGAAGAAAAAGCCAAATCATTAGGTCAAGCACCAAGCGGAATTATCGGATTGGAGACATCATTAGCTTTGGGCGTGACGAATCTGGTCAAAGCAGGACATTTGACGATGATGCAGTTGCTGGAGAAGATGACATTCAATCCAGCCAAGCTTTATCATTTGGAGCAGGGTAGTATTGAGGCTGGGAAACCAGCAGATCTGGTGATATTTAATGCCGATGAGCAATTTACTGTGGACAAATTTTATTCAAAATCATCAAATTCACCGTTTGTCGGAGAAAACTTATATGGAAAAATCAAATATACCATTTGTGATGGCAAGGTAGTATTTGAGAATTAGCATTATATATGATACAATTTTAAAAACAAATTGAAAGGAGACTTCCAATGATTAATAAATTAGTGAACAAAATCCAGAAATTAGAAGCCCCAATTGTTGTTGGCTTAGATCCAATGCTTAACTATGTGCCGGAACACGTACAAAAGAAAGCATTCGATGAATATGGAGAAACGTTAAAAGGGGCAGGAGAAGCAATTTTTGCTTATAATAAGGCAATTATTGATGCAACTTATGATCTGATTCCAGCCGTAAAACCACAGATTGCGATGTATGAGCAGTTTGGGATTGAAGGATTGATTGCTTTTCAAAAGACCTGTGAATATGCAAAAAGCAAAGATTTAGTGATTATCGGCGATATTAAAAGAGGTGATATTGGTTCTACTTCTGCGGCTTATGCAGTTGGTCATGTTGGACAGGTTGCAGTCGGAAGCAAAAAATATCGTGGATTTGATGAAGACTTTGTAACCGTCAACCCATATTTGGGAACCGATGGTGTAAAACCATTTGTGGATGTTTGCAAAGAAGAAAAGAAAGGTATCTTTGTACTTGTAAAAACATCCAATCCATCGAGTGGAGAATTTCAGGATCAATTGATCGATGGAACTCCATTATACGAAAAAGTTGCTACGAAAGTTGCCCAATGGGGAGAAGACCATATGGGTGACACTTACAGTTATGTCGGAGCGGTTGTTGGCGCAACTTATCCGGAAATGGGTAAAGTGTTGCGTAAAGTTATGCCAAAATCTTATATCTTAGTACCTGGTTATGGTGCTCAAGGGGGTCAGGCAAAAGATTTGGCACCATTCTTTAATGAGGATGGACTAGGTGCGATCGTGAATTCTTCTCGTGGAATCATTGCAGCTTACAAACAGGATAAATATGCTTCTTTCGGTGCAGAAGGTTTTGCAGATGCTTCTCGTCAGGCAGTACTAGATATGAAGGAAGATTTAAGACAGGCATGGGAGAAATAAAATGGGAATTACGAAAATAACAGCCAGTATTGTATCACAGACATCGATTGCAACCGATATTTATGATATGAGATTAGCGGTAGGAGATATGGCGCTTAGTGCAAAACCCGGACAGTTTATCTCTGTATACAGTAATGATGGCAGCAAGCTTCTCCCAAGACCGATTAGTATTTGTGGAATTGACAAAGATAAGGGAGAACTTCGCATTGTTTATCGCGTTGTTGGTGAAGGCACAAAGGAATTTAGTACATATTCCAAAGGTGATTCATTGGATGTGATGGGACCGCTTGGAAATGGATATACATTAAAAGACAAAAAGGCAATTTTAATCGGCGGTGGAATTGGAATTCCACCGATGTTAGAGCTGGCAAAACAGTTGGATTGTGAAAAGAGCATCGTTCTTGGATATCGTGATGAAGATTTCTTAAAAACGGAGTTCGAACAATATGGAGATGTTTATGTATCCAGTGATTTCGGGACGGTCGGAATCAAAGGAACGGTTTTGGATGCAATCAAAGAATATGGTGTCACAGGTGATGTAATCTATGCATGTGGTCCAATGCCGATGCTGCGCGCTGTCAAAGCTTTTGCGGAGGAAAATGGTATTGAGGCGCAGATTTCTTTGGAAGAGCGTATGGCATGTGGAGTTGGTGCCTGTCTTGGATGTGTCTGCAAATCAAAAGACATCGATCATCATACACATGTGAAAAATAAACGTATTTGCAAAGATGGACCAGTATTTGATGCAAGGGAGGTAGAAATCTAATGAATTTATCGGTAAATATTGCAGGAGTGACATGGAAAAATCCTGTAACCGTTGCATCAGGAACGTTTGGTTCTGGCGCAGAGTACAGCGAATTTGTTGATTTAAGTAAGTTAGGTGCCGTGACGACCAAAGGGGTTGCCAATGTCCCATGGGAGGGAAATCCAACTCCTCGTGTAGCGGAAACCTGTGGCGGGATGATGAATGCAATCGGACTTCAGAATCCAGGAATCGATGTATTTGTGAAACGCGATATTCCATATTTAAAAGAACATAATGCGACGATTATCGTCAATGTCTGTGGAAGAAGTCAGGAAGATTATGTAGAGGTTGTGGAAAGACTAGGAGAGGAACCGGTTGACATGTTAGAAATCAACGTTTCCTGTCCAAATGTTAAAGAAGGAGGCATTGCGTTTGGTCAAAATCCAGATGCTCTGTATGAGATTACAAAAGCGGTGAAGGCAAAGGCAAAACAGCCAATCATCATGAAGTTAAGTCCGAATGTAACGAGCATTGCTAAGATGGCAAAAGCGGCTGAGGCTGGCGGAGCTGACGCGGTGTCGCTGATTAATACGCTTACAGGTATGAAGATTGATGTGGAACGTCAGGCATTTGTGTTAGCGAATAAGACAGGTGGGGTTTCAGGTCCGGCAGTCAAACCAATCGCCGTGCGCATGGTTTATGAAGTAGCAAATGCGGTTAAAATACCGATTATTGGAATGGGTGGTATCAGTACTGCAGCAGATGCCCTCGAATTTATCATGGCAGGTGCAACGGCTGTTTCAGTGGGAACGGCAAACTTCTATAATCCAATGACTACCATGGAAGTTATCGATGGAATTGCAGATTACATGAAACGTCATCAAATTGAAGATATCAATGATTTGATCGGAATTGTAAAATAAGAAAAGATACTTTTAGTCAGTAAAGGCATGTCGAGAGGCATGCCTTTTTTATTTCATAGGAAATTACGTTGTAATTTCCTATGAAATAAAAAACGCTCCGCGAGGATGCGACCAGATGCATAAGGTAATGTGACTGCTTACAGCAGTCTGCATCTGGCGCACAAAGCGAAGCAAGTCCTTCAGGAACTGAGAAATTTAGGGAATTCGAGGCGGACTTGTCCGCTTTTGTTTTAATAATATATATATTTATGCTATTTATTTTACATTATTACATTAAAGTGATAGTGAAATGATTGTCGAAAGTGTCATTTTTTGATATAATAATCGTTATCAGTAATAACTATATCAAAGGAAGGAGTTTTAACATGCAGTATATCAAATTAATTGGTATCCTCATCATTGTATTGGGATTTGCTTTGAAACTTGATGTTTTAGCAACTGTCCTTGTGGCAGGAATTGTGACAGGTCTTGTATCGGGGTTGGATTTTGTTCATATTCTAGAAGTAATCGGTTCTTCGTTTGTGGATAATCGTTTAATGTCTATCTTTTTAATTATTTTCCCAGTTATCGCAATTATTGAGAGATATGGAATGAAAGAGCGTGCGGCGTATCTGATCGGTAAGATCAAAAATGCTTCCGCTGGAAAGGTGTTGTCAATTTGGATCGTGATTCGTTCGGCCGCATCAGCACTTAATATTCGAATTGGAGGACATGTGCAGTTTATTCGTCCACTGATTCTTCCTATGACTGCAGCGGCAGCTGAAAAGTCAAAAGGTGAACCATTGACAGAAGAAGAGGAAGAAAAGGTAAAGGGTCTTTCGGCTGCAACAGAAAATTATGGAAACTTTTTTGCTCAGAACTGTTTCCCGGCTTCTGCCAGTGTTGTTCTGATCCAGTCAGGACTTGCTCTTGCCGGATATGATGTTACTCTCGCAGAAATTGCTGCTTCATCTATTTACGTGATGATCATTTCGATTATTTTAAGCATTGTACAAGTATTGATGTTTGATAAAAAAGTGAAGGGAGGAAGCAAGAAATGACAGATTTTCTAGGTATTTATTTTCCAGAATTTTTCTATGTTCTTTGTGGATTAGTATGCTTTGATACTGCATATAGAGCCAGAAAGAACACAGAGGCAAAGGTTGGAACTATTTTATTTTGGACATTAACTGGTATTATATTTATGTTTGGTAAAGTGCTTCCATCTGTTATTGTAGGTATTATGCTTGTATTTATGGGCTGTCTGACTGCAGCAAAACAGGTAAAAATTGGAGAGTTTACAGAATCTACAGCAGAATTTCGCCAGGAAGCAAGTGAGCGGATTGGTACAAAAATCTTTCTTCCGGCACTTGCCGTTGGTGTGATCGCTTTAGTGTTATCTTTCGTAAAATATAATGTAGATGTGGATGGTGTTCCTACGCCAACCGCTTTAAACGGTGCGATTATGACTGGTGTTGCCTGTGTGATTGCTTTAATCCTTGCATTTGCCATTTGCAAACCGAAAGTATCAGATACAAGAGAAGATACATCACGTCTTTTGATGCAAGTTGGTGCAGCGTGTCTTCTTCCACAGCTTCTTGGAGCACTTGGAAGTGTATTTTCAGAAGCTGGAGTCGGCGACGTCATTTCTGGCATTATCGCTTCTGTCGTTCCAAGCGGAAATATTTTCATTGGAGTTGTGATTTATGTATTAGGAATGGTTATTTTCACGATGATCATGGGAAATGCGTTTGCTGCGTTTACGGTTATTACAGCAGGAATTGGTGTTCCGTTTGTTATCATGCAGGGAGGAGATCCGGCAATTATCGGTGCTCTTGGTATGACGGCTGGATATTGTGGAACATTGATGACGCCAATGGCTGCGAACTTTAATATTGTACCTTGTGCGGTATTAGAGACAAAAGATGAAAAATGGTCTGTTATTAAGGCTCAGGTTCCGATGGCGCTTACAATGATTATTGTTCACATTATTTTGATGCTTGTTTTAGGTTTTTAATAAAGGAGAAGAAAAGATGAAAATATTAGTTACCGGTTTTGATCCGTTTGGAGGAGAACCTATTAATCCAGCGATTGAAACTGTAAAAAGGCTTCCGGATACGATTGCTGGAAGTCAGATTATAAAATTAGAAGTTCCAACAGTATGTCATAAGTCATTACGTGTAATTGATGAGGCAATTGCAAAATATGATCCAGACGTGATTCTTTCGATTGGACAGGCTGGTGGAAGAAGTGATATTACGGTAGAAAGAGTCGGCATTAATATAGATGATTGCAGAATTCCTGACAATGAAGGAAATCAGATTATTGACGAGCCAGTATATCCAGACGGACCAGCTGCTTATTTTGTAACATTGCCAATCAAGTCTATGGTACAAAAAATTCAGGAAAAGGGAATTCCAGCTTCTGTTTCCAATACAGCAGGAACTTTTGTATGCAATCATGTAACATATGGTGTATGCCATCTTGTTGCAACGAAATATCCTGGAAAACGCAGTGGTTTTATTCATATTCCATTTTTACCACAGCAGGTGATTACTCAAAAGGATATGCCATCTATGTCACAAGATTTGATGGTAGAAGCAATTACAGCAGCTTTAGAAGCGATTATTGAGACAGTGGAAGATATCAAAGTTACAGGTGGTGCGACACATTAATGAAAAAGATGTTCGTTTATGGGACACTTCGTGTGGGGATGTATAATTATAATAAATATTATAAAGGATATCATTCTTTTCGTGGAAATGCATATGTGAAGGGAGAACTTCATGCTTTAAAAGGAAAAGTATACCCTGCATTGATTCCAGGTGACGAGATGATTTTGGGAGAAATTCATGAAGTACCAGATGAGGTACAAAATGAAGTGGATTTGATGGAGAATTTTTTTGGTGATGGAAATATCGAAAATGAATACGATAAAATTGTCAACGACATTTATGATATTGACGGCAATGTGATTGATCGTCTTCCAGTATATTTCTATAATATGAGAAATTCACAAAATCGAAAGTTGCTAGGAGATATAATCAGATGCAACAATTATGTTACTTATATCGAACAAAAAAAAGAATATAAATAATATAGGATTTCAAAAATGGTCAAATATCTGTATGCACAGTATTTGACCATTTTTATAAAGGACAACTATGTGACTTGTCTGGTTTTGTTTAAAACATTGAAAACGAGTATTAGTTATGATAGAATGAAACTGTTCGGAGACGATTTATCCCTTTGCGGAATATTCTGAATCGTTACGATAATATTAGAATAAATTTTGAAAATCCCATAAATATGGAGGTATAAAGATGGAAGCATATAAAAAAGAGTTTATTGAATTTATGGTAGAATCTGATGTTCTAAAATTCGGAGACTTTACATTAAAAAGTGGAAGAAAATCCCCATTTTTTATGAATGCAGGGGCATATGTCAATGGAAAGCAGTTAAGAAAACTGGGTGAATACTATGCAAAGGCAATTTATGATAATTATGGATTAGATTTTGATGTATTGTTTGGACCTGCATATAAAGGGATTCCTTTGGCTGTTGCAACGACGATGGCTTTTGACGAATTATACGGTAAAGAGGTAAGATATTGTTCTGATCGTAAAGAATTAAAAGATCACGGGGCAGACAAAGGTGGATTTTTAGGAACAACTCTAAAAGATGGTGATCGTGTGGTCATGATCGAGGATGTAACAACATCTGGAAAGTCTATGGAAGAAACCGTGCCAAAAGTAAGAAACGCAGCAAATGTGGAAATCAAAGGTTTGATTGTTTCTTTAAATAGAAATGAAAAAGGAAAAGGTGGAGAAAAGACTGCTTTGGATGAAATCAAAGATTTGTATGATTTTAATACAGCAGCCATCGTTTCAATGCCAGAAGTAATCGAAGTTCTTTACAATAAAGAATGTAATGGAAAAGTAGTCATCGATGATGATTTAAAAGCTGCAATTGATGCATATTATGAACAATATGGCGTAAAATAATAGGAGGTTTCTATGAACGAAAAATTATATAAATTTTTAGGACGTGCCGGTGGAGCCGGTATTGCGCTTGGCGTAATTGAGATCGTAGTGGGCATTTTATTGGGAACCCTTACGATTATTGGAGGAGCAAAGCTTTTAAAGTCGAAAATGAGTCTCACATTTTAAGGAAAACAGGCGATTTTATCGCCTGTTTTTCCAACATAAGTACAGAAATTTAGAGAGTGTATCTTATAGATGATTTTTTAGTCAGGAGAAAAGCATGAGAAAAAGTTTTTTAGATGAAAAATATCGTCCAACTGGTGAAAGCATTTCCAAAGAATCAAAGATATCGGTAGCTTGTGGTATTATTAGTATTCTAGTGTATGGTGTTTTGATCATGATTTCTTATAAAATGAAAGGAAATGCAGGAAATTATTTAGGGTTCTTTGGTTGGGTGCTGATTTTTATGTCAATCGTAGGAGGATATTATGCAATTGAAACACTAAATCAGCCAAATGGAAGAGTTGACGTAAAGGTGTTGGGATTAATTTTAAATGGAGTTATGTTGATTGTTTTATTGGCAATGCTAATTGGGGGAATAGCATAAAAGGATGGGAAATGCCATCTTATAATCAGGAGGATGCAGATGCATTATAAAGAAAAATTTCAGGAAGAAAATCAGCAAATGAGAGAGCGTTTTGATCTGTCAATTCAAAGGATTTGTGAAATCAAACAGGAAAAAACTGTCATCGAGACATTTCGACCATATTTTCAGGAAATGTCAGAATTTCTTCTGCAAATGGCCGATTTATATGAAAAGGTATCCACAGATGAACTGTCAGCTTGGAGTTTGGAACAGTTAGAAACATTCAATTATCGTTGTTATGAAGATATTTTACCAGAACATTATGAGAATAGTTATGCCAATCCAACTTATGCAGTCAAAACACTTGGTGATACATTTGGTAAAATTTTAAGTTTTCTATATACAGAAATACGTGGAGAAATTATTTTTGCTTATGAACAACGTCTGTTTGATATGACGATCATCAACGAACTGTTTCTTGAAATTTATAATCTATTTGAGCAGGAAACAGTTACTTATCGACAAGTCAAAGAAGCCATTTATTGGTATATTAGCGATTACAGTGATGTCATGATGATGTATCGAACGAGGGAACAGATGGATCCAGAACTTGATTTTGCGACATCGATCATTATGGATTCGGATTTGACAGACCTTCGTTATCTGTATCAATATGGGGAATATATTTCTGAAAACGAGATAAAAACAGCTCAATTTTTGAATACGTTTACGGAAGAGGAAATTGATGCGATGGCTGCCACATACACCGAGGGTTATCGAGAAGGATTTGCAATTAATGGTATGGATATTTCAAAAAAGAAACTCGTTAATATCCGTTATTCTGTAGGATTTGAACGTATGATACGGGCAGCGATCAGACAATTTCGTGCGATGGGATTAGAACCTGTGATTTATCGTAGTGCCGTTCACAGCATTAATAAGCGGCAGCTGATCAAGATTGGATATGTTTCTACCAGTCCGAATAAGCAATATGAGTTTGACCATCGTTGTGACAGTGCGATTTATCTGGACAAATCTCTGATTAATCGTAAATTGGAAAATTTAAAAGAGGCTTATGAGGAATATGCGGCAGAAGCAGCCGTATTTGGTGGACCAGCTTGTCAAGAGATTTTTGGTGAGAAACCGTTTATACCGGTAAATAAATCTGATGTATATACGTACCATAAAGCACAGGAAAAGTTAGAAGTGATGTATCGGGGGAAAGCAAATCAAATCATGAATGAATATATTAAGCCTGAGGAACGAAGCTTTACGATCATCGCTTATCCAATGCCGGAAATTGGAGAACGATATGAAGAAATTTTCCGTGAAATTGTCAAAGTAAACACATTAGATAAAGACATGTATCGAGAAATTCAACAACATTTGATCGACGCGCTTGATCAGGCGGTCAAGGTACATGTTCTGGGTAAGGGTGAGAATCAGACAGACATATATGTGCAGATGCATGATCTGGAATATCCAGAAAAGCAGACAAACTTTGAAAATTGCTTGGCTGATGTGAATATTCCAGTAGGTGAGGTCTTTACGTCTCCGAAACTTACAGGAACCAATGGAACTTTACATGTCAGTGAAGTATTCTTAAATGAATTAAGTTACAAGGATTTATATTTAACTTTTGAAAATGGTATGGTGAAAGAATATACTTGTAAAAATTTTGATACTGAAGAGGAAAACCAAAAATATATCAAAGAAAATGTATTATACAATCGGGAGACACTTCCAATCGGGGAATTTGCGATCGGTACGAATACGACGGCTTATGTGATGGCACATAATTATGATATTGTATATAAGCTTCCAATTCTGATTGCAGAAAAGATGGGACCTCATTTTGCTGTTGGTGATACTTGTTATAGTTATTGTGAGGAAACAAAAGTTCATAATCCAGATGGCAAGGAAATTGTTGCCAAAGACAATGAATGTTCGATTTTAAGAAAGACAGAAGCAGAAAAAGCGTATTTTAATTGTCATACGGATATTACGATTCCATATGAAGAACTAGGTTCGATCACTGCAATTCGTGCAGATGGAAGTGAGATTTTGTTGATCAAAGATGGGAAATTTGTATTGCCGGGAACAGAGAAATTAAATCAGCCATTTGAAAATTTGAGATGAAATAATATAAGAAATCAATGATACAAAATGATTTCAAGTTGACGAATGGGAAAAGAATTAGTATTATGATTGATGATAGATATAATTCATAAATATGATCAGTAGTTTAATTAAAAAGGAGAAAAACAATGGCTAAAGTTGGAATTGTTATGGGAAGCGACTCTGATATGCCGATCATGAGTCAGGCAGCAGCAGTATTAGAACAGTTTGGAATTGAATTTGAAATGACAATTATTTCTGCTCACAGAGAACCAGATATCTTTTTTGAATGGGCAAAAGGTGCAGAAGAAAGAGGGATTAAAGTAATCATTGCTGGAGCAGGAAAGGCTGCACATTTACCAGGTATGTGCGCTGCATTATTCAAAATGCCAGTAATCGGAATTCCTATGAAGACTTCTGATTTAGGTGGAGTAGATTCTCTTTATTCAATTGTACAGATGCCTTCTGGAGTACCAGTTGCAACCGTTGCGATCAATGGTGGAAAGAATGCAGGTATTCTTGCAGCACAGATCCTTGCAACTTCTGATGATGCATTACTTGCTAAGATCAAAGATTTTGCAGAAGATCTGAAGCAGGAAGTTGTAACAAAAGCAGAAAAATTAGACCAAGTTGGTTATAAAGATTATAAATAATCAGGAGGATTGATTCATGGATTACAAAACATCCGGAGTAGATATTGAAGCTGGTTATAAATCAGTAGAATTAATGAAAAAACACGTAAAAGCAACGATGCGCCCAGAAGTTTTGGGGAATATTGGTGGATTTGCCGGGGCGTTTGATCTGGCAGGCATCAAAGAGATGGAAGAACCAGTTTTATTATCAGGTACAGATGGTTGTGGAACAAAGGTAAAACTTGCATTTATTATGGACAAACACGATACGATCGGTATTGATGCGGTTGCAATGTGTGTCAATGATATTGCATGTTCTGGTGGAGAGCCATTGTTCTTCCTTGATTACATTGCATGTGGCAAAAACTATCCAGAAAAAATCGCAACAATCGTAAGTGGTGTTGCAGAAGGTTGTTTACAGTCAGAAGCTGCTTTAGTTGGTGGTGAGACAGCAGAGCATCCAGGACTTATGCCAGAAGACGAATATGATCTTGCTGGTTTTGCAGTTGGTGTCGTAGACCGCAAAGACATGATTACTGGGGAAAATATCAAAGATGGTGATGTAATCATCGGTATTGCATCAAGCGGAGTGCATAGCAATGGATTCTCTCTTGTAAGAAAAGTATTTGAAATGACAGAAGAATCTTTAAATACATACTATGATGAATTAGGAACAACATTAGGAGAAGCGTTACTTGCTCCAACAAGAATCTATGTAAAAGGCTTAAAAGCTGTGAAAAATGCAGGTGTAACAGTCAAGGGATGCAGCCATATCACTGGTGGTGGTTTCTATGAAAATATTCCAAGAATGCTTCCAGAAGGTGTTCATGCAATCATTCGCAAAGACTCTTACGAAGTACCAGCCATTTTCAAATTATTGGCCAAAGAAGGCGATATTGCAGAAGAAATGATGTACAATACATATAACATGGGTATTGGTATGATGGTAGTAGTAGATCCTGCTGATGTAGATAAGACGATCAAAGCATTTGAATCAACAGGTGATCAAGCATGTGTTGTCGGTGAAATCAAAGCCGGAGAAAAAGGAGTGACTTTATGCTAAAATTAGCAGTTTTAGTTTCCGGAGGCGGTACAAATCTTCAGGCAATCATTGATGCAATTGATAGTGGTAAGATCACGAATGCAAAAATCGATGTTGTCATCAGCAATAATAAAAATGCATATGCGCTTGAGCGTGCAAAAAAACATGGTATTGAGGCGAAAGCAATTTCACCAAAAGATTTTGCGACAAGAGACGACTTTAATGAAGCTTTATATCAGGAATTAGTATCAAGAGGGATTGATCTGATCGTATTAGCCGGTTGTCTGGTTGTGATTCCGGAAAAGATCATTCACGCATTTGAAAATAAAATTATCAATATTCATCCATCCTTAATCCCATCTTTTTGTGGAACTGGTTATTATGGCTTGAAAGTCCATGAAAAAGCATTGGAACGAGGAGTGAAGGTTTCCGGGGCAACCGTTCATTTTGTAGACGAAGGAACGGATACTGGTCCAATCATTGACCAAAAAGCAGTTTATATTGAAGCTGGTGATACGCCGGAAGTTTTGCAGAGACGAATCATGGAGCAGGCAGAGTGGGTCATCATGCCAAAAGCAATTGATGACATTTCAAATGGCAGAATTACAGTTGTTGACAAAAGAGTAGTCAGAAAGGGATAAAAGATGAAAGTTTTAATCGTAGGAAGTGGCGGAAGAGAACATGCGATTGCATGGTCTGTTGCAAAAAGTTCAAAAGTAGATAAAATATATTGTGCACCTGGAAATGCAGGTATTTCTGAATATGCAGAATGTGTAGACATTGGAGCAATGGAATTTGATAAATTAGTTGCTTTTGCAAAAGAAAAAGAAATCGATCTGACTGTGATCGGTATGGATGATCCTCTGGTTGCCGGTGTTGTAGATGCATTTGAAGCAGAAGGTTTACGTGTCTTTGGTCCAAGAGCGAATGCAGCGATCATCGAAGGCTCGAAAGCATTTTCAAAAGATTTAATGAAAAAATACAATATTCCAACAGCCGCTTATGAAAACTTTACTTCTCCAGAAGCTGCTTTAGGATATTTAGAAACAGCAAAAATGCCGATCGTATTAAAAGCTTCTGGTCTTGCACTTGGAAAAGGTGTATTAATCTGCAATACATTAGAGGAAGCAAAAGAAGGCGTAAAAACGTTAATGTTAGACAAGCAATTTGGCTCTGCCGGAGATACAATCGTTATTGAAGAGTTTATGACAGGACGCGAAGTGTCTGTATTGGCATTCTGTGATGGTAAGACTGTAAAATGTATGACTTCTGCACAGGATCATAAACGTGCAAAAGATGGCGACCAGGGATTAAACACTGGTGGTATGGGAACATTCTCACCAAGTCCTTTCTATACAAAAGAGGTAGAAGAATTCTGCGAAAAGAATATTTACCAACCAACAATCGATGCGATGGCAAAAGAAGGCCGTCCATTTGTCGGTGTTTTGTTTACAGGTCTGATGTTGACAGAAGAGGGACCAAAAGTATTAGAATATAATGCTCGTTTTGGTGATCCAGAAGCACAGGTAGTACTACCACGTATGAAGAATGATATTGTTGATGTCTTTGAAGCATGTGTGGATGGAAAGTTAGATGAAATTGATCTGGAATTTGAAGACAATGCAGCTGTTTGTGTTGTATTAGCATCGGATGGATATCCAGAAAGCTATGAAAAAGGTTTTGAGATCACAGGAATTGAGGATGTCAATGCCAAAGAAGGCTATCATGTATTCCATGCAGGTACAAAATTTGTGGATGGAAAATTAGTAACAAATGGTGGTCGTGTTCTCGGTGTGACAGCAACGGGACAAGATTTAGTTGAGGCAAGAGCGAATGCTTATGCAGCGACAGAGTTAGTTGATTTTGCTAATAAATATAAGAGAAATGATATCGGAAAAGCCATTGATGAAGCTTAAAAAGATACGATAGAATAAAAAATAAAACAGAATATTATAATAGTAGAAAAAGATGAATCAATAAGCGATTCATCTTTTTTCTTACCCCTTTTTATATGAAATAATATTTTCAAGTATAATAAATAAACATTTTTGTTGATCCACTGGTTGTTGAATGATAAGTTGATAACATTCATTTGCAATTGTGTCCTGTGAATTTTCAGAAATGACATGTTTAAACAGTTCTTCGGTAGGATAGTGAAGAGCTGTACAAATTTTGAAAATGCTTTCAATTGTTGCGTTTTTTTCTCCCCGTTCCACTTGTCCAATATAGGTCGGGTGTAAATTTGCTTGTTCTGCAGTATACTCCTGACTCCATCCCAATGAAGTGCGTTTTGCTCGCAAACGTTCCCCGATTATTTCTGTAATATGTGACATAAATGTGACACCTCCAGTATAAATATCACTATACTACGAATCAAAAAAGATTTGGAATAGCCTATTGATATTGAAAATAATGGATGATATACTATGAATGATAATTTTAGAAAAAGAATACTAAAAGTATATATAAATGTAGTATTCTTTATACATTTTTTATAATCTCTTGGAATTTTCAATGATTAGTAGCTACATAGGAGTATGATTCCAAGAGCAATTATAAGAACAATAGGAGGAATAAATAATGAGGATGAAAAAAATGGTAGCAACATTTTTGGCTGTAGCAATGTTAGCTCAAAATGGAATCGTGGCAGAATATACAACGGTACCGGTTCAAGCTGAAACAACAGCTGATCAAGCAACAAGTACAGCGGCAAGCACCGCAGCAAGTACAGCG
>JAUNIX010000048.1 GCA_030523275.1 Lachnospiraceae bacterium | reverse complement strand
TTATAACGTTCATTTTTTTCAGTGTTAGTGTTACAAAAAAGATTGACCAGATCACTTGGTGTCCGTGGTTATGCCGAAAATCTTGGTGTGAGTTATAGTACCCTTACCAAATGGTTAAAAGCATTTCGTGAATCCGGGGATATTCCTGTACGTGGTTCTGGAAACCATTCTTCCGATGAGCAGAAGGAAATCGCCAGACTCAAACGACAATTACGTGATGCACAGGATGCACTTGATGTATTAAAAAAAGCCATCAGCATTCTGGGAAAATGACAGAAGCCATTTATCTGGAAGTATCGAAAAAGACGGAAGCTGCCAAAAAACAGACGCCGGGTTTCCGTCTCTGGAATGCTGAAATCCTTAGGCGTTTCACGGTCTGGATATTATGCCTGGCTGAAACAGAAAAACACCGGGAGGCTGTAAAAGCCAAAATACAGTTATGATGAATCCAAACAAAACTATGGTGCTCCAAAGATAACCAGACAGCTGCGCAAACGTGGCGGGGTTATTTCTGAGAGGACTGTCGGTAAATATATGCAGGAAATAGGCATTAAGGTCCAGTGGGTGAAACCATGGACAATGACCACAAAGGATCCTGATCTCAGTAACGAACTTCAAAATATCCTTAATGAACAATTTGATCCCGACCGTCCGAATGCCGTTTGATGCAGCGACACCACTTATATCTGGACAATCGATGGCTTTGTTTATCTGACCAGCATCATGGATCTGTTTTCAAGAAAAATCATAGCCTGGACTCTTTCAGACAGCTTGGAAGTGTCCTGTGTGATTGATACAATAAATAGAGCAAAATGGATTGTCAACACTTTTTTAGACAACTTTTTTAAGGGTATCCATTCTGTACTGAACAGGGGTCTGATATCCCAGTGAAGAATGGATCCTGTGGTTGTTAAACCAGTTTACATAGTCTGACAGTTCAATCTGCAGATGGTATAGATCTTTAAAAACACGTTGTTGTACAAATTCTGTTTTTATGATCTTAAATGTTGCCTCTGCAACTGCATTGTCATATGGACATCCTTTGTGACTCAGTGAACGCTGGATCTCAAATTCTTTCAATATCTCTTCGATAATCTTGTTTTTGAACTCATTTCCACGATCAGTATGGAAGATACGGATCTCTCTTAAATTTCCTTTGACGGATTGAAATGCCTGTTTTACTAATGCAGATGTTTTATTTTTCCCCGCACTGTATCCAATGATCTCCCGATTAAAAAGATCAACAAGCACACAGATGTAATTCCAGCCTGCACCAACACGGACATAGGTCAGGTCACTCACAACAACATTTCGGTATGGTTGACCGTTAAATTTGCGGTCCACTATTTCTTCGTTGCAGAGTCAACAAACGCCTGAAATATCTTCCGGCTATTCTCATCAGTTTGATAAGAAAACTCCGGATGCCATTGCACAGCCCATACAAATTTCTTTTCCGGCATATATACCCCTTCTACTAACCCATCTTCCGAAACTGCCATTGCTTTTAATTTGGGAGATAATTGTTTAATTGCCTGATGATGATAGCTATTTACCTTCATTTTTTGTTCTCCAAGTAAGCCATAAAGTTCCGTTTCTTCTAGCATTATTGGAATATCATAAGGTGGTGTCTGATGATGTTCTGTTTTTGTTTTTACCTGAACTGGAATATCCTGATAAAGGGTCCCACCAAGTGCTACATTGAGAAACTCAATCCCTCGACAAATGCCAAGTATCGGTTTATCATCATCTAAAATTGTCTCGAGCAATATCATTTCTATACCATCTCATTCTGGACTACATTCCCCACACTGTAACATTCTTTTATCTCCGTATAATTCTGGCGTCACATCCTGACCACCCGTAAATAAAAAACCGTCACAGGTAGATACAAGCTGTCCAATTACATCACGATCATCTATTAACGGAAGCATAACCGGTAAACCGCCGGCATTTAGAATTCCCTGCATATATCCTGGTAGCATCCAATAACTTCCTTTCTCATAATCTATCAAAGGCACAATGCCTATCATACTTTTATCCATAATCCGTTCCTCCTCATAAAAATAAAGAAAAAAGACAATGAGTTTTTATGGTGACCTCATTGTCCTTTGAATTTTATATCTATTATAATGACAATCCATAAGCTAATGCCTCTTCTCTTGTTTTTAATGTCGAGCCTCCTAATACCAATTTTTTTTATCTATTTCATAGTACTTACCATAAATTTTATCAAAATACGTTTTTGGTTGCAAGAACAAACTAGTAACCAAAGAACAAAAAACAATTATTTAACTTTTTATGATATTGGTGTTTAATCCACACGTCAATGTTGAACTGATACCTGTATTTTTTGCTTTTTGTTTCATGTTATTATCTCCTTACATTAAATTATTGAAATTATTCTATGTATTGTGCGTATAAAAACCGATGCCAATCGGTTCCTCCATATGGCATCGGTTTATTTACAATCCTGATGACAAATACAGTTTGCCTTTTCAAAAAAAATCTGTCCGAGTGTATGATGGAAAACTTTTAAATATTCTTTATTTAATGAATAATAAATATTCTTTCCCTCGCGCCGATCTAAAACAACTTTCACTTCATTCAGCACTTTCATATCATGAGACAACGTGGGCTGAGTAATATGAAACGCCTCTAAAATATTACAGGCACATAATTCTTCACAAGATAGCATATCCACGATTTTTAAACGTTTCGGATCTGAAATCGCTTTTAACACTTTACTTGCATCTATATATTTTTGTTCCAAACAACTCACCTCACTTATCCATACAATTTTTTCTATGTGTTATTATATGCAATCATTTAGGATGTGTCAACATCAAATCGAAACAAGTCTTATTTTTACTGTACTGACTGAATTATTTACTTTCCAATTGCATTTTCGACTATATTATCATCAACAAGTAATTTTGAAAACTTGAAATGAAAATTGTGCATTCCTTCTCTTTCATAAAATCGATGTGTATCTGTACGAAGTTGATTACAAGCCACTTCAATTTGGCTACAACCAAAATCCTTCGCAATCTGGCAGGCATAAGAAAACATTTCACTGCCTATTCCCCGTTTTCTATAACTTGAATGTACTACAAACTCCATAATCTCCGCAATCCATTCCGCATGATGTAGCTGTTCCTCAAATCGTAAATTCAAAACGCCGATTACATTACTATCACATTCACACACTAAACAATGATAATTTGTATTATGAATTTGTTTTTGATATATAGAAGTAAACCGATCAAATGGAAGCGTCTTACACTCCAGATGACAGATCAATTCAAAAACACGTTTGCAATCACGCTCTATAGCATTTCGATACATAAACACATCTCCTTGTTTCACTTACAGATTATCGCACAACCTTTTTTCACCACCGTCTATTTTGATTGTTTTAGCTGCTCTATGTTCCCATTTTGTATTGCAACGATATTTTTTGCAATTCTTTCTTTTGACCAGTTCCACCATTGGATTTCCAATAGTGATGAAATTGTTTCATCTGAAAATCGTTTTCTGATTGGTTTCGCTGGAATCCCTCCAACAATCGTGTACGGCGGAACATCTTTCGTGACAACCGCACGTGTTCCGATAATCGCCCCATCTCCAATCGTCACACCAGCTAAAATAACCGCTTCATAGCCAATCCAGACATCATTTCCAATGACAATATCGCCTTTATGATCCCAGGCTTTTGTTACATTTTTCTTATCTAAATTCCATTCCTCAAAAAATAAAGGGAATGGATAGGTAGACAATGACAAAAGCGTATGGTTTGCACTGTTAAAAATAAATTTTGCACCACAGGCAATCGAACAGAATTTTCCAATTTGTAACCTGTCATGGTTGATCGGATAATGATATAATACGTTGTTCTTCTCAAATAACATTGGATCATTCACAAAATCATTATACATCGTAAAATCGCCAACTGTTATATTCGGGTTTGTAATTACATGTTTTAAATAAATGGTTTCTCTATCTCCCGTTCGGGGATAAATCTTGTTTACTGGAATAGTCATTTAAAATCCTCCTATTATTCTTGAATTCTATGTATTTAACCATTCCAGATAAAGCAATGCAGCGTTTCACCGAAATCACTCCCTCTCAATAATTATTTTTATTATACCATACTTGCTTCCGAATCAATAGAGCTATCCTTCATGTGATCATCTTACAAAATATGTTTTTAATTTATTTATCATTTTGTGCAGAAATTAACCTTAATATATTTTCCCCAAAAACCATACTGGCAATTGACTTCGACGGACATACGAATTCGATCAACTGTTTATTCAGAACTGGTTCGCCATATGGAGCATCCGAGCTGAATAGGCATTTTTCTGGCACTTCCAAGATTGCCATCCGAACTGCCAATGAAGAAAAAGTTCCCGACAAATCGATAAAAGCATTTGAAGTTATTCTTACAAATTCAATCACATCCATCCAGTAATATCCTCCCATATGCCCATAAATAACTGGCGTTTTTGAATACTTCCTGGTCAAATTCATAAGTATCCGAATTCCCTTTAACGAAACTGGATGAAAAGTATGAACCCATACAGGTAATCCTGGAAATTGTTCTAATACCTGAAATACCGTTTCTAACTTACAAATTTCTTCATCAGAACCAGGAGTAAATTCTCCTATTCCTTTTAAGCCATTATCAACGATATTTTTTGCAATCCATTTCTTGGTATCTTCTAAAGCCAATCCCAAAGGTACAGCACCAAATCCATAGAATCTATCTGGATATTGTTGTATTGCTTGTACTACTTCTTCGATATTAATTTTTAATCTTTGAATATTGGCTTCTTTTGTATTGTTTCCATCTAAAATTTTATATAATGTATTCATCTCATTTATCAATTCCGAAAATGAACTTGCTTTTTCCGGATGAGGTGCAGTGCAAAATAAAATTGCTTTATCAATTCCTGACTCATCTAATTTTTTAATTTGATTTTTTATCGGCAACATTAAATGCTCATGACTATCAATAATCATTCTATTCCTCTTCCTTTCCTTTGTATTGATTCATTTGATATAATGAAACCGTACCATGTTAATATTATGAAAACAAGTACGCACAATTTTGATATAAAGTATCTTTTTTGTAACATAGAAAACTTTTTTGAGTTTTTGATATCATAATACAATATAGGGAAGCACTAAATTCCGATGAAAAAAACTAGACACCAAAAATAAAACGTGTGCTGTTCAAACACCACACGTTTTATTTTCTATTTACACAAAGGCACAATATTTCGTTCTTTAAAAACTTTCTTTGCCACATATATAGCATTTAATA
The DNA here is from genome assembly GCA_030523275.1 of Lachnospiraceae bacterium. GTDB lineage: Bacteria > Bacillota > Clostridia > Lachnospirales > Lachnospiraceae > Fimousia. The sequence goes on along the minus strand of JAUNIX010000048.1, from coordinate 9,390 downwards.
CTTTGGGGAATCCAGTATACGGAATACATTGAACAAATGTCTCCACAATTTTATCTGCTTCGATCCCCACATTCAATGCCCCATTGATGTGCACTTCCAATTGTGCTTCACATCCACCAGCCGTCAATAAACTTGAAATAGTTATCATTTCCCTTTCCTGTAATGTCAACCCTTTTCTTGTGTAAATATCGCCAAAAGCAAATTCTACAATATACTTTCCTAAATCAGGAGAAATAGTTTCCAATGATTGAATTACATGTTCTCCACCAATACCATCAATTGCTTTTAATTGCTCCATTCCACTTTCAAATCTCGTTTTTTCCATTTGATTTCGCCTCCTTAACTGATTACAATATAAGCGTATTACTTAGACCATACTGTAAGTCAAGAAGTTTTTGGGAGGGAAATTGTATGACGATAGGAGAAATCGCGAGTGCCACCAATATTAGTGAATATACTTTGCGTTATTATGAGAAAAAAGGGTTAATCCGAGTCAAACGTGACGCTATCGGAAGACGTTGCTATGAAAAAAATGATATTGAATGGGTAAAATTCATCCAACGCTTAAAAGATACAGGTATGTTATTACGGGATATTAAAAAATATGCACAGTTAAGATATGCTGGAAACGAAACTATGACTGAAAGATTGTCTATGCTTCAAGAACACAGAGAATATGTTCTTGAACAACAGAAAAAATGGGCAGACTATTTAGATAATCTTGATAAGAAAATTGTATTTTACCAAAATTCTATTACCAAAGACAAAATAAAACCTACCTCCTAAATTTAGGGATTTACATGTAAAGGCATATGAAACATTTCAATAAAAGTGTTTCATATGCCTTTTCTCAAAATAATGATACTTCATCATATATTTTCAATTCTTTGAGTAGTCAATTCTAAAATAATCTAAATATGCCTTATATTTATCTTGTGCACTTAAACATGTATCTCTTAGATATCCACGTTCATAATTCCATTCTTTCAAACCACGATAATAAAACAACTTTAAATCATCATCAATAATAAATGGCACAATATTATATTTTAGACATTCTTTAAACATGATTAGTCGTCCAACGCGTCCATTCCCATCATGCAATACCACATTGAGACTCTGCTAGAAATCTATAATTGATTTCCACTTTTTGAGTTCGTTCTTTGCCTTTACCCTCTGCCTGATACACATAAATACTATCAATCAGTTCTACCAGCATAGAACGGTTTAACTCTGTTACGTTTTCATACTTGCGTATTGTTTCTAAAAATTGATTGGTATTCTTTGTCTTGTAGTCCTCTGTTTCAATTTTTTTCTTTAATGCCTTACGTCTTTCTTCAATATCTTTCTGCTCGTTTTCATAAGCAGCAGACATTTTTTCAAAACGTTCATCTGAAATTTTTCCTGCTACATTCTGCTCAAAGAGTTTCATAATAATATTGTCAATCTCTGCAATACGCTTTTCCGCAACTCCTAATTCCTGTTTGAATTGTTGTATTTTCCTATTGCCGCCGGATTCGCTTAATTCTTTCATTTCTTCAAGAAACTGGTCACCCAACGTTTCCATATTTCTAATATGCTTTTGAATATCGTTCATAACAATCTTTACCAGTGCATTATAGGAAATTGCATGAGTAGTACAAAGATTGCTGTTTCTAGCATAAGTTCTACAACGAAAACGAGGCTCTTTTCCGTTCGGATTGGAAAACGCCATGTTTCGTCCGCAATCCGGACACTTCACAAGTCCCACAAACATATTTGGCTGTCCTGTCTTATTTGGTCTTTTCTTCACACTGATAAATTTCTGTACCAGTTCAAAAGTTTCTTCATCAATAATGGCTTCATGGGTGTTTTTTACAACAATCCAATCTTCCTTTGGAACAGCAACCAGTTTTTTGTTCTTGAATGATTTTGTCTGTGTCTTGTGAGATACCATGTGCCCGATATAAACCTGATTCTCCAAAATCATTTTTACATTTTTTCCAACCCAGTCCGTAGGAAACTTAAATCCTGTACTTGTTTCCAGCGTACCGTTTTTCATGGCACGGTAAGCTCTCGGAATTAAAACATTTTCCTCACACAGTGTTCTTGCTATCTGATGTACACTGTTTCCCTGCTTTGACATTTCAAAAATACGTTTGACGATAGGTGCTGTTTCCGGGTCTATCAATAGTTTACGCTTATTGTCCGGGTCCACTCTGTAACCATATGGTGCAAATGAGCCACAGAACCCACCATTTAAAGCAGTGGTTTTCTTGACACTTCGGATTTTCTTTGAAGTATCACGTGCATAATACTCATTCATAATGGATTTGAAGGGCATCATCTCGTTATCTTCATACCTTGTGTCAACATCATCATTCAGTGCAATAAATAAAATATCATTGTTTGGGAAAATCTCTTCCACATAGTACATGAACATGGCATTGTTGCGTCCAAAACGTGACATATCCTTTACCATGATTCCACTAGGCTCTGTATCTGCCATAGCGTCCTCAATCATACGGTTCAGGTCTGGTCTGTTGAACGTTGTGCCGGAATATCCATCATCTACATACTCACCGACGATTTCAAATCCCTTTTCTTTTGCATGATACCTTAACATCTGCAACTGATTTGTGATACTATTGCTTTCCTTATCAGCGTCGCCATCATCTTTGGATAAACGTGCATATAATCTAACTCTTAATCTTGTCTGCTGTTTTGTCATTTTTACTCCTTTCCAACAGCAAACAAACAACTTATATCCTATAATGATTATATCACGCTATCACTTTTTTTACAGCCGTTTATTTCACTGTTTCCTATATCTAATACGCATTATTTTTCTGCTCGATTTCCTTTTGAATCAGCCTTTTTATAAGATGTCGCAAATCCACCGAACCAACGAATACTGACGTTACATGAAATGTCGTATTGCCAATTCTGACTTTATTTAACTGTGCCTTTTTCTCCATTTTCTCACCTCATTTCCAAGCAACAAAAAAACACCATCTCTGGTGTTTCCCTGTCATATCGCACGAATTACTTTACGTTCATATTGTTTTTCTGATAAATCAATCTCCGCATAGACCATCTGACTGTCATTAAGTTCTGTCTGTCCTGTCTGAATACAGGTTGTTTCAAGAATCCGGTTTATCCACTTTCCTTTCTCTGTATCAGGACTTTCATGTATATGCCCATGCAGAGACAGAAGCGGCTGTTTCTTTTTCAAAAATTCGTAAATATCAACAGAACCTATATCCAAATCCTGATACCTTAACTGCCCCAACCTTAAACCCGCCGGTGGCATGTGCATTATATAAATACTTTTCTTTGGGTTCTGTGCTATTGGTAACTTGTTCAGAACATCACACATATAAGGAAGCTCTGTTCTGGAGTATTCCAGCCAGTTATAGATTCTGTCATATCCTATTTCATTTGAGATTCCTGTCACCGGACTTAACTGTCGCTGCGGAATATAATTCGTTTCCGTAACAACCCTGTCCTTACATCCAAACGGATGGTCTAAAATGCTGTTCATACCGATAAACTCATATCCATTGATACAGACTTTATTTCCTGCCATATCATAGACATTTTCAAATTCATCACAGGTTTTGGAGAACAGTTCATCTACCGACAGCAAATCATCATTTCCAAGCATGGCAAGGTATATGATATTTTGTTCTGTCAGTTTTTGAAAATACTCTTTCAGAAATCCATTGATGAAAACAGGCTGTTCACTATGGCGGTCACACTGTTTTGGTAACATATCACCACCATTTACTATTACTTTTATTTTTTTCTCAATGGCAACTTCCAGAATCTTCATATATTTGTTTTTATCTCCGTGCAAATCCGTAACATACAATATCTTCATATCTATATCCACTCCCTTTATTCTATATCCTTACTAATTTTCATATCTGAAAGTATATCATATCGGGAGTTTATTTTCAGCGGTCTGTGTTTAATTTTACACCTCCTTTTCTCCGTTTTTTCTAAGCAATCAGATGGCTTCGGCAAGCTCCACAGGACTTTCACCTTTCCCATTCTGATGGGTGAACCGTGTCATACGGGTGTATCATTATTCAGATATACAGGTCATGGCTAAGCGACCATTCCAAAAGTCGCTCGCAGATCATTGCATGAATCGCTCACTTTGTTTTGAAAGGTCATGGCGTACAATTTCCGCTGGCTCGCTGCATATCAAACGTATCTGATTGCTTTATTCAGTTGTCAAAGAACACTCGACTGTATTTGTCAGTCTATGACAATCCACTATCTGAAATAATGGACTTTCATAGATTGACAAGCGGAGCAGAGGGAAAGGGGTAAAAGCTCCGCCCATCAGAATGGTTAAATTACAATAATCTCAAAGTTTGCAATCATATCCATGACTGCCGCCTGTATTCTGCCTTTCAATTCAGAATCCACCACCATGTAGACGTTACCGTATTCGTCATACAATTTTCTTAAACTCAACTTTGATATGTAACCATCATAGAAATTCAAGATTTCCTGTATTGCAGCTTCATCACCGTTGGTAGCCGCCACAATCACAGCAAACGGTATGTGTTTTGTGCTATTATCCACTTTTATTCCTCCTCCATCATTTTTCGTATTTCTTCCAGAGTGCTTGTCCTGTGACGGTAAACGGTGGAACGAACCACGTTCATAAGCTCTCCGATTTCTGCGTCAGACATATCCATAAAATATGACAACAAAATAATATTTCGTTTTCTCTCTGGTAAACATTTGAGTGCTTTGCTCAACTGGTCGTCAGATATTTGTACTTCCATGCCAAGAACATTGAACGCTGTATAATCGCTGGAATACTTGTCATAAACGCCAGCCTTATTCAATTCCAACTCTGATATTTCCGAAAATGGAACTTCATGCTTCAAGCGTCTTGAAATATCACGGTTATACTTCATTGCAGCTCTTTTAATGACTTTCTTTGTAAGGCAATCAAACTGTGCTTGAATAGCCTGCTCGAAAGAAGATGACTTCATCGTTTTTCACCTCCTTTCTGCGTGAGAGTGAATGAGGATTGTTTTCCCTCTATCCCCCCTTTCCGCACAGTAGCTACCCACGCAGCAGCTATTTGTTGCGTTTTCAGAAAAGAATTTGAAAAAATTTTTTAAACAGCAAAAAAGCACAAGAGCATGAAAAAAATGCTGTTCCTGTGCTTTGATGATTATTCCTATTATGTAATGTGAAAAACCACATTCAAGGGTGCTTTGTACCGCTGTAAAAGTTAGGATTTTTTTGACAATAACAGATATGTCGAAGATTGTCGGTTATACAGGTCTTTCAATGCGGCTACCTCCCAGAGCCGCTAAACCAAAACCAATATGCTGTTTTTACTGATGGAAAAAGAAAAAGGCGGCTTTTCAAACCGCCATTGAAGTAATGATATTTTTTGACACGCAAAAATGGTACTGTTAATAACGGTTTTTTTATTTACCGCTAGGCAGTACCTTTTTGGGTTTTATACGCATAATAGGAACTCATAAACCATACTATACGTTTTGCTGTACCTGTTAGAAAATCAACAGGAACAGTAAAATATAGTGAGGTGATTACATATGCGTAAAAAGGAAGATAAGTACGATTTTAGAGCCTTTGGTCTTGCAATCAAAGCGGCTCGTAAAAAACAAAACTTAACCCGTGAGCAAGTGGGAACAATGATTGAGATTGACCCACGCTATTTAACAAATATTGAAAACAAAGGGCAGCACCCAAGTTTACAGGTGTTTTATGACCTTGTATCATTACTTAATATTTCCGTTGATGAATTTTTCCTGCCTGCGTCTGATCTGGATAAAAGCACCAGAAGACGACAGTTGGAAAAACAACTTGATAGTCTTTCCGATAAGGATTTAGTTATCATGGAAAGCGTCGCTGACGGAATCATCAAGTCTAAGGAAGTGGAGGACGAGTAATCCTCCGCTTTTTATCTTTCAAATAAAATAAGCCGATAACCCAAGAATTTTTATCACTCTCGGTGTTATCGGCTCTGCGTCTTAGCGTCTGGCTCTTTGATAACTGTTATTTTTAAGTTAGTAACATTTATTAAATTTTCCTGTCTGCACTTTGGACAGTAAAGCGGAAATTTTTTAAGTTCTGTATCGTATCGAATTTTCAAGCGTGTTTTATTTCCACATATAGGACATAATAACCATCTATACTCCATATATTATTCGGATTTTCTTTCTTTATAGTTTGTTGCCATATAACATTTTACAAAAGGACTATATGAGTTCCAAATAGGCATTGATAGATGGAATTCTTTTCCTGTTTTTAATATTTCATAATATTCGTCAGCCCATTCATAATAACCATACTGCATATGTCCTAATATCATTTCATTCATTATAGGTCTTGAAAATTCGTATTTCATTACAATAGCTATCAAATTTAGTGGGTAAGATAAATACCTAGCAGGAGAATATAATTTCAAATTTATTCCTGCCATTTCACACAGTGATAGTCCCTCTTTCCATGCTAATATCATTCTTTTAATGTATTTAAAATTGTTAACGAAATTTTTATAACTTTTTGCTTCAGCTATTGCTCCTGCAAAAACGGCTTGCTGCACACAATGAACCTTTAGCCAATTCTCAATATTTAAAACATATTTTGCCTTGATATTTTCAAGTTCAAATAATTTACTTATTTTTTCCAAGTCCAAATCATGTTTGTTTTTCTCATTTGATACTCCTAAAAGTATTGGTTGCGGAAATATAATTGCCTTCACTTTATTTTCTAGTCTTCCACCACCAATAAAAGATGGGAAACCGACAAAATATTCTTCTTGCGATAAATACTTTTTTAAGTGAGTATCTATATTCCAATTATTTTGCATGAATAACAAATTACTTCTTCTTTTGTTCTTAACTAAATCTGGCAACACACTTTCTAACTGCGAACTATTAACCGTAACAAATATCAAATCATATTCCTTGTCTATTGTTGTTACAATTTTAGGTTTATAGTTATAGTGAAAATATTCTTTTTCCTTTTTTCTCAAATCTTTTATTTGTAACTTTATGCCATCTTCATAATATGCCATATTTTTTTTTCGGACTAATAAATTAACATTGTTATGATGTGATAGTAACCATGACAATGTTAAGCCTATTGTTCCAGCTCCATATATTAAAATATTCAAATTATTTGTACCTCCTAAGTAAATGAATAAATTTTATTCATTGTTATGTTTATTTTTTACCTCCCTTTAAGGGAGGTAATTTTAAAGTCCAAGAATTTTAATTATCAATTCCTTTGTCAGTTCCTTTTTTGCTTTTTCACTAATATTCTGGTTATTCCATATTCCCAACTGACCATATAAACAGAATGAGGCTATTGCGTTAGAATTTTCGATTGTAATATCACCTTTTATGTTTGAAAACTCTAATTCTTTAGCTAATATAGGTATCAGTTTATCGCACAAATTTATTAACAACTGTTCATGGAAAAGAGTATTTCCCTCTTGATGATAAAATTGGTAAAATTCGTCATCTGTCTGGTTTGATGAAACTACATCAAATACAGAATCAATTTTATCTAAAATAGATATGTGTGAATTACAGATAACTTTTTTAAAAGCTTCAACACCAGCGTCCGTATAGAGTTGTAATGCGGTTTCATATATCTCAGCCTTTGAATTAAAATACCTATAACATAATCCTTGAGATACTTTCATTTCTTTAGAAATATCAAGCATAGAGGTATTTTCATAACCTTTTTTTATAAAAAGTGACATTGCTGTCTCCAAGATTTCCATTTTTCTACTTTCAGGATTTTTACTTATTCTTTTGATATTGGTCACCTCCCAGCGAATAATAGTATATCAAAAGAACATACTGTATGTCAATGAATAAAATTTATTCAACTTCTTAATTGAAGTGATAAAATACTTGCAAATCATAAATTAGATATGATTTGCAAGTCCATTTTTTATCCTATAATCTTCCAGTTACTATCTTTTTCCAGCGTCAAGTTAAATTGTGAAATCTGTGTTGCCTTTGTTCTCTGGTCGAGGTATTTCACTGATAATGACACTTTGACCTGCTCCCCGTCCTTGATGAAGATAGGATTTACCAACTCCGAGAACACATAGTCACAGTTCACAGGTTCAAGCACATTGCCAGATACATAGTAGGCAAGCTCTTTTTCCGTAGCGGTAGGGTATAGCTTGAAGAAAGTTTCCAAGAACTCTGCCACTTCCTCTGTTGTGGCAGCGTCCACCGTACCGTCAGATTCCTTTGCTTTTGGTTCATAGCTGGATTTTGTCGGTGTGCTGCTGATGGTTGGATTCTGTGTGATAACCATGTTTCCGCTGCCATCTACATGAACCACCACTATATAAGCGGAAGTATAACCGACTGACTGTTCACCCTCCGTTACCGTCTGATCTACCGAGTAGACAACGGTAAAGTCGTCCGTTCCAGCCTGTTCTATATCCCAAATCTTTACATCTGTGACCGTAGAGCTTGTAGGTATATCCGCACGGACGGTATCAACATTCAAATCCTGCAAGCTCTTTGTCAGATAGTTATTGATGGCTGCGGTTCGTGCGTCAATGGATTCCTGCGTGTTGCTCCAAGAATAGTAGGACTTCGCAAAGTCTTTGACAAAGTTCTCTATCTTGTTGGTATCGACAATCTTTTGTTCAATGACTTCTTTTTCATGTACCGTGTGCATATCAATGGCGGTGAAATTCTTATACACCCCAAAGCTGACACTTGCAATCAACACCAGCCATAGGGCAATCACGGTTTTCTTATGCGTGCCGACTTTCATCACAGGCACTTTTTTTTCCTTTTTCGGTTTTGATTCCTTATCTTTTTTCTTAAATATCATAGTACCATTTCCTTTCTATTTCGTTTTTGCCCGTCCAGCACCAATCAAGTGTTGCTGCCAGTACGGGCTTGTTAAATCTGCATATCCGATAGGATTTCCAGCGTGATACATTCTGTTGTTTCCTGCATAGATTCCTACATGGGTGACATACGTTCCAGCGTTATAAGTTGAGTGGAAGAATACCAAGTCACCAGCTATCGCCTGTGATAATGGTATGTGCTGTGTGGCGTCATACTGTGCCTGTGCGGTACGAGGTAAGCTGATACCAGCCTTTCCGTAACACCAAGAGGTAAGACCAGAACAATCAAAGCTGGTGTTTGGATTGCTGCCGCCATAGACGTACTTCCAGCCTTGATACTTCAATGCTTCATTAAAGATTGCCTGCACCGTAGCGTCACTAAAGTTTGGAACAGCTAAATACTGATTCACAAGCCGCACGTAGAACATATTCCCGTACTTGTAACGCCAGCCACCATTTTCCTTAATGGAAATCTCATTTTTATAGGTGACTTTCACACCGCCCGATTTATCCTTTGC
>JAUNIX010000062.1 GCA_030523275.1 Lachnospiraceae bacterium | reverse complement strand
ACAGGGCTGTGCTTGTGTGGCGTGGAGCCGCAAGCGCAGGTCTGGTTTCATCAGCGGACAGGGCGTATATAAAATCCTCATTTACCCATTCCCTGTGATTTATAATCGTATTTTTTCATAAGCCAAAATAAGTAGAACGTCCTATTTTATGTGAGTTCGATTTGAGGTCTTTTATGTAGAGTATCTTCATACCAAGAGCTTAATATATTTGAATGAAGTTTCTGCATTTTCTTTATTTCTCTTGAAGCCTTGTAAATATCCGTATCAAGATACGTCTGTGGTAATATTGCAACATTCGTTTGTTGTTTTGGTGCTAACGGATTTTCGCTATTACCTTTAAGAAGTTTGACATATTCGCCAAATATTGCAGGGCAGTTCTTCTCCAATAAGGCTGGAATAGACGGATATACAATTTTGTTAATTATATCGGATGCCCAATACCCAGTTATTGATAAGTCAAGCGGGTTCACATATATATGATTATAAAAATCAATGTCGATTATGCTCCCATGAATCGTACCAGCCCCACCAATTCTTTTTACTATACCTGCAATGCGCTTTTGAAATGAAGTAAACTCGTCAAGTGGTGTTTTTATTGTAGAAATCATGGAATCCATATTATCATAATAATACTGAATATCCTGAATTTCCAATTTTTTCATAGCACCACCATTAAGGATAGTAAGACTGCCACTTCTTGATTTGTGGATAAAACAATAATACCCATTCTTTTTTAACATATAGAGTACATTTACTTTGCGCTGGAAGGTCATGGATATATTTTTCCCTCGATAGAAATCATTGTACTGCTCACTCGTGACCTCAAATATACCATCCTCATAATCGGAAAAACAATCATAATCGTTATCAATCAAAAAAGTTTTCAAATGAGGGTTCTCGCTATGGTAGCCCACTTGATTGTCTGAATAAACTCTATACTCACCATCATCATGAAAAAAATTTCTGTGTGTATGTCCACTTACATAGACATAATTTTTATCAGGACCCGCTTCTTTGCACCAATCTTTTTTAGGTGTATGCGTTAAAATAATCGTGTTCTTATTCACCAGAATAGGACGCAAACGATTATACAAATCTTCAAAAATTTTAGATTCTTTTATTTCAGTAGTCCTGTCCACAGTCATTCGATAAATGCCGTTATCGGCATTAAACTCCTTATTATATCCCGAAAATCCCAATCCGCCGAGAATCACATATCTTGCACTTCGCAAGCGGTCAGCAATTTGCGTTTCATTCATTTGGCACAAATCGTGATATTTAATCAGGTGTGTTCCTGTGTTCGGATCAGCAAGCAAACCGCAATCTTCTTTGTAAAGAAGATCGTTATGAAGTAAATACATACCGTATTCTTCTAAAATAGTTCGATACTTTGAAACAATCTGTTCTATTTGAAGGCCCGGAAAACTCCATAACTCATGATTTCCAAGTGTAAACACAACCTGCGTGTTCCGACGCAATGTTTTGGAAAGTATCTTTACAAATAACTGAAATATCCCAATATCTGATGCTACATCACCGTCAATCAATAATAAGCTTCCTGCTTCATTAGCAATAGTATCAACTATTTTTTGAATCACATATATAACATCTTCTTTTGAACGACAGTCTGCATTTTGTATCCTGTGCATAAGATGAATATCCGAAACATAGTGAACTCTTTGGCATTTGTTATCAAATGACATGTCAAAAGTTGATAAATCTTTTCTTGCGGCTTCTTCGGTTAAGTTTCTCGATGTTTGGAGAATTATAGCTGTTTCATTTTCATTCTGCTCTACATAATCAAATGATTTTACCAAATCGCCATTGATTTCTTGTATATGATATTTCAGGCCAAACTTCTCACATAGAGAGCTTTTCATTTTAGCATTTGTAAAGTCAATAGTATTCCACTGTTCTAAAAACATCAAGCCATCGCAAAAAAGTAAATTAGCTTCAGACAAATCTCCCTTTAAAAAAGAAACAAAATCGAAAAAATAATCAAAGGAACGTCTGTATTCTTTTACCACACTACCAGATGTATTACACCACTGTTGCGTCACATGGAATTTTCCGTTTTGATAGTATTTTTTTATCGCATAAGTAACCTCTGTATTTGTATGAACTGGTAATTTTGTCGTTTCATCAATAATGTAATTAGAAAAATCCGCATCACATTCAAGTGCACGCGATAAATCACAATATGTTAAATCTCCGTTTCGATACCTAACAAGCTCATCAAACGTTTCAAAATACCTATAAATTGTTGTGATTGGAAAATATTTATTATC
>JAUNIX010000004.1 GCA_030523275.1 Lachnospiraceae bacterium | reverse complement strand
TAAAATGGCAATTGGAATTCCGTTATCTACACATGGTAAATCTATTTATTATGATCGAAAATAAAAAGATAGGAGTATCAGTTTTCTGATACTCCTATCTTTTTATGAAATGGTTTTCCCGATTTAATTTCTTGCTTTTCCACAACTGTCACGGATTATTAATTTACATGGTAAGACAACTTGTACAGGTGTTTCTTCTGATTGTCCATAGATTGATTGACATAAAAAATTGGTAGCTATTTTGCCCATAGTTTCTGCTGGGGCGTGAACGGTTGTCAAAGGTGGATTGGTAAAAGATGCTACACTGATATCGTCAAATCCGATGATAGATATATCGTCCGGGATGATGATTCCGGCTTTGTGTAAAGCACGCATTGCACCAATGGCAATAGGATCACTGGCAGCAAAAATTGCAGTAGGAACTTGATTCGATTGGATTAATTGGGTCATCATTTGAAAACCAGATTCCGCCGTAAATTCGCCTTCTATCAGATAAGGTTCATATTCTAAATTATGTTTCATACAATATTCAATAAATAAAACTTTTCGTTGTTCAAAATAGATGTCGTCGCCGACATATTCGATTCCACCGAGATAAGCAATCTTTCTATGACCAAGTGAAACTAAATAATCCATAATATCATACACTGCCTGATGAAAATCAATTGTGATCGAGTTAAAATAGATGCGAGAAGAGTACATGTCTGCAATAATCAGATGATCCGTAATTTTTTGAAAATAAGCAATACTTTTTGGTGAATACTTTCCGATACACACGAGTCCATCTACTTTCGAGAGCTGCTTTTCGTAATCCTGATCAGTTTTAAAAATGCGGATTACCCTAACGTTTAAATCGGCACAGCGCGCTTCGATTCCGTTTCGAATTGCCTGATAATAAGGGTCTTCTAATTCTTGAAACATAGAATACCACTGAAAAATGCCGATGGTAATAGTAGACTTTTGTTGTTTATTATGTTTTGCTTTTTTTTCATAACCAAGTTTTTTGGCAATAGTTAAAACTTTTTCTCTTGTCTCTGCAGTGACACTTAGTGTTTGGTCATTATTTAAAATACGGGAAATGGTAGCAGGTGAAACCTGCGCTAATTCTGCAATGTCTTTTAATGTAGCCATGTTCTGTATCCTTTCTTGAGTTATATTTAGTATATCAAATTTATAAAAAAAAGAAAAGTGTTTAGTAAAAAAAGAAAATAGATTTTTTATTAATTTTAGTAAAAAAATAAGTAAAATATGTTGACATTTCAGTAAAAATTGAGTAATATAAAGTTAGCAAGCAAATGGGTGGAAAAAATTATAGTAAAGTAGTAACCGATAGTTTTAGTAAAAAAGGAAGAAAGTTTTAATGCCTGAACTTTCTGTAGATTTGAGGTAGTGAAAGAATGAAAAGTACAAAAACATTAATCAAAGAATTTCAGGAACATGTACATGCAGAGTTATTACAGGATATCTATCTTGATGAATCTTTAATTGAATATCAAGAGAAAAGATATGTTGCAGCGATTGAAAAGTATGAAAGCCTTTTTGGAGAAGGAGAAGTAGAAATCTATAGTGCGCCAGGTCGTAGTGAGGTTGGGGGAAACCATACGGATCATCAGTTTGGCTGTGTATTAGCAACATCAATTAATTTAGATGCGATTGCAATTGTAGGTGCGAACGAAGGTAGTATCGAATTAGTATCAGAAGGATTTGATGAACTGCTGAAAGTAAACTTGGATGATTTGGCATTGAATCCGGAAGAAGAAGGAACGACCGTTGCATTGATCAGAGGTATGGCTGCCAAATTAAAAGAAGCCGGATATGAGATTGGTGGGTTTAAAGCATATGTAACAAGTGATGTATTAGTTGGTGCTGGATTATCTTCTTCTGCAGCGTTTGAAACAATTATCGGTACTATCTTTTCAGGATTATATAACAATATGGAAGTAAGTCCGGTATTTATTGCTCAGGCTGGACAGTATGCAGAAAATGTATATTTTGGTAAACCTTGTGGGTTGATGGATCAGATGGCATGTTCTGTTGGTGGTTTGATCAATATTGATTTCGCAGATCCATCAGAACCAGTGATGCAGAAAGTAAAGGTTGAATTCGAAGACTATCATCACAGTTTATGTATCGTAGATACAAAAGGATCTCATGCAGATCTAACAGATGAATATGCAGCAGTACCAGCCGAGATGAAAGCGGTTGCAGCAAAATTAGGGCAGGAAGTTCTGCGAAAAGTAGACCAGGCAGAGTTTTATGCTAAGATTCCGGAAATCAGAGAAGAATTAGGAGATAGAGGCGTACTTCGTGCAATCCATTTCTTTAATGAAAATGAAAGAGTTGGTAAGCAGGTAGCTGCATTAAATGAAGGTAGATTTGAAGACTTCTTACAGTTAGTAAAAGAATCAGGTAATTCTTCTTATAAATATTTACAGAACGTATATACAAATAAAGATGTTCAGAATCAGAGTATGTCAATCGGTTTGGCAGTAGCTGAGACTGTTTTAGGAAATCATGGTGTCAGCCGTGTTCATGGCGGTGGATTTGCCGGAACAATCCAGATTTTTGTTGAGAATGACTTTGTACTAGAAATCAAAGCAGCTATGGATGGTGTCTTTGGTGAAGGTTCTTGCCACGTATTAAAAGTACGTAAATATGGTGGAATGAAAGTTTTAGCATAGTTGAAAGAAGGAATTTGAGATGACAATTGATGAAAGAATTGCACAACTGGTACAGTATGGTCTGACGACCGGGTTAGTACCAGAGGAAGATAAAATCTATACAACCAATCAGATTTTAGAAGTGATGCACTTAGACAGCTATGACGCTCCGGAAACAGTTGAAGAAGCTCCACTAGAAGAAATTTTAGAGGATTTGCTTGTAGATGCTTATCAAAGAGGATTGATGGAGAATGATGGAGTGGTTCAAAAAGACTTATTTGATACAAAAATCATGAATTGTCTGATGCCACGACCAAGTGAGGTAGCAAAAACATTTTGGAGCAAATATGAACAGTCTCCGGTAGAAGCAACCGATTATTATTATAAATTGAGTCAGGATAGTAATTATATCCGCCGTGACCGAATTAAACGTGATATGAGATGGTCAGTAGAAAGTGACTATGGAACCATCGATATCAGCATTAATTTATCAAAACCGGAAAAAGATCCAAAAGCGATTGCAGCAGCAAAATTGCAAAAACAGAGCAGCTATCCAAAATGTCAGCTTTGTAAAGAAAACGAAGGTTATGCAGGAAGGGTGAACCATCCTGCCAGACAGAATCATAGAATTATCCCGATTACGATCAACGGAAAGCCTTGGGGATTTCAGTATTCTCCATATGTATATTACAATGAACATTGTATCGTATTTTCCGGTGAACATTCACCAATGAAAATTGATAAAGAAGCATTCCAAAAATTGTTTAGTTTCATTGAACAATTTCCACATTATTTTCTTGGTTCGAATGCAGATTTACCAATTGTTGGTGGTTCCATCTTGACACACGATCATTTTCAGGGAGGAAACTATACCTTTGCGATGGCAAAAGCTCCAATTGAGAAGTCAATTGTGATTCCAGGATATGAGGATGTGGAAGCGGGAATCGTAAAATGGCCGTTATCCGTTATTCGAATTCGCAGTAAAGAAACAGAACGATTAATTGACCTTGCCGATTATATTTTAGGTAAATGGCGTGGATATACAGATGAAGAAGCATTTATATTTGCCAATACAAATGGCGAGCCTCATAATACGATTACACCAATTGTTCGAAAATCCGGAGAAATGTATGAACTTGATCTTACATTAAGAAATAATATCACTACGGATGAGTGTCCGCTTGGCGTATATCACCCACACGCAGAGTATCATAATATTAAAAAAGAAAATATTGGATTGATCGAAGTTATGGGGCTTGCAATTTTGCCAGCCAGATTAAAAACTGAAATGGAACTTCTCGCCGATTGTTTAGTGAATGGAAAAGCTTTGACTACGTATGATGAGTTAGAAAAGCACACTGCATGGGTAGAAGGATTTATTTCAAAATATGATGTAATTACAGAAGAAAATGTCTGGGACATCATCAAAGAAGAAATCGGTCAGGTATTTGTCAAAGTATTAGAAGATGCAGGTGTATATAAATGCACTTCAGAAGGCAGAGAAGCCTTTGGCAGATTCATTGCAACTTTGTAATCATAAATATGCTCTCCTACTTTTTGTAAAATTTCAACATAAAAATTAAGAAAACTACCGTCCTAAGACCCCTAGGACGGTAGTTTTCGTTTGTATTATTGCTTTTTAAAAATGAAAGATAATGACACCTTTAAATAATCCTAATATATGATAATAATATTTTACTTAAAAATATAAATTAACTGATTGACAAAAATTTACATAAAGCTTAAAATGTAAGTAAAGTAAATATTTGTAAAAAAAGAGGTGATAACTTGTCAGAAAAAGACATTATATTGAGAAGGTATTTATCGGATAAAAAACGTTTTACGGATCTGATTAATGGGATTGCATTTGGTGGACAAGAAATTATACATACAGAAGAAGTAGAAGATAGAGATTCGGTGTCAGTATTTCATGGAACGGCTAAAAGAGTGAAACGGGAAAGGGATATTATCAAGAAGATTGTACATAACTCACAAGTGATATACATTGCCTGTGAAAATCAGATGGAAATTCATTATGGGATGCCTGTGCGAACTATATTGTATGATGGGATGACCTATAATGAACAACTTTATGAGATGAAACAAAAATACAGAAGAAAAAAAGACTTGAAAAAATCATCGGAATTTCTATCAGGAATGAAAGAAACAGATTCTCTTGTGGCAGTCATTACATTTGTGTGCTATTATGGAATTGAAGCGTGGGATTCCCATTTGTCCATAAAGGATATGGTGAAGATTCCAGAAGGATATCATAAACTGGAATCCTATTTAACAGATAATCGCCTGAATTTAGTTCCAATGATGAAGATTGATCCGAATGTATTTCATGGCGAGTTGCGAGAACTGATTGCATTATTACAGTGTAATTCTGATATACAAAAGATAGAAGATTTAGTAAGAACAGATCATAGATACCGTTATTTATCAGAAGAAACATTCGAAGTATTGATGGTTCTTTCTGATGCGAAGATTTCCTTTAAAGAATGGAAACCGTATGCAAAGATGAATCAGGAAGGGAAGGTGGAATACGATATGTGCAGAGCGTTTGAACAGTTGGAAGCGAGAGGACGACAGGCTGGAATCCAGCAGGGTATTCAGCAGGGCATGCAACAAGGTTTAAAACGAGGTGAACAAAAATTAGAGCAGATGAATCAGCTTTATTTTATGTTAATATCGGAAAACCGATATGAAGATTTGAAAAAGGCAGTCGAAGATAAAGCTTTTCGGGAAGAATTATATCAGAAGATGCAGTTAATATAGTCATAAATTTATTATGTAGCAGGAGAAGTCAGGAAACTGGCTTCTTTTTTCTAATAAATGTAAATTAGTACTAATAATTATAGTTGTTATATTTATTATACAGCATTAAGTCATTTGTGAGCTATTTTTTTATTTATAAGATTGGTGATAAACAATTGTGCTTCCACAGCCTAATACAACAAATATAGATGATAATGTACTAAATAATTCTGATGGAAAAACAAAGAAAAATTTGGCAATTATAAGAAGAATTAATATAATTGCTGATCCAAAGGATGTGATTTTTAATAATGTATTCATGGTAATTCCTCCCTAAATGTAAAAATAATAAACTAAAAATTGGTTATGTATTTTTTAGTAGCAAAATATATTTATAGTTGTATGATTGATAGAATATACAAAAGAAGAACACCAATCAGTCCTATTAAACATCCGATACTGGCAATGAGATTTTCTTTCTGTTTTTCTTGTTTGTATGTGTAAATATTTTTCCATAACTCTAAATTAGCAGTAACTATCAAGAGGGCATAGTAATCTTTGTGTGTAAAAATATTGATTAAAATTAATAATGCTAACACAAATTCTGTTATTGTGAGTACCTTTTTGGAGAAATCTTCTGGGTTATTTTGCTTAAAATCCTTCATATAATTAATTGTCCTTTTAATTCCTATTTGATAGTATCAATTGCTTATACTATATAAACGTGAGAGGATGATAAAATGTGACAAAATAATGATTATAATAAGAATTGAATACGTTAACTTAAATTGCCAAAGTAATTTCCGGTCCCTAGTCCTTAAAACATGTAGATTACAAATACAGGCTCATCTTGTCTGAATCCCGCCATGGTCTCTCTATATTTAAGATTGTAATTTCATTCTTATCAGATCAACACAGATAAATATGAAACAAATGATTACAAATTCTATTTTATCAAAATAGCTGATTATAAAAAAGTGCAGACTATAAAGTGCAAATACCAGTACATTCCATACAAATAGGATAAATAGGATGATTGGAGAATATAAGGTTGGCAAAATGATTAATTTTAGATCTATTAAGGTTAATGATTTCTCGTAACTGTTTCGTTTTTGAATATACAATCATGGTTCATGCTCCTTCCTATAGTGTCAAGCCCAAAATCATTGATTTTTAAGGTTTTTCTTTAAAATCATTACAAACGCGAATATTATTACTATTTGAGCTATCGATAAAATAAAAATACTTGTTGCCATACTTTTTATAATAAACAAATTCATTTTCTTTTTATCTGTTTGAAAATAAAGAGAATATCCTCTGGTTTTAAATTCATCGTTTACAGCATAACAAAATTCATGGTAACCGGTCCAAGCATGTTTTGAAATCAGATTTTTATTCTTTACATCTTTTGAAATATCAATGATCTTTTTTTCCAGAAGAGAATCTGTCTTATATAAGTACTTGATAACAACATTACCTGACTCATCATATAATTTTATTCCATAATTATATATAGCTTCCTGTTTTGTATCTGCAGAACCCTCTGTCAGTTTAAAATATCGTTCTATTTCATTGGGAGAAAGATTTGTTTGGGTTAGAGCATATAATTCAGATTTCATTTTTACAAATTTTTCGGATATATTCTGTTCAACTATCAGATGCTTAGAATAATATTCTGTCTTTATAATACTTAAAAATGTTACAATAAAAATAATTTCAAAAAAAATAATATAATTTAAACATTTTTTCATCTTTATATCCTCCTTTGATCAATTGTTTATACTATATAAACGAGTGAGAACTATAAAATGTGACAAAATAATACTTGAGAAAAATTAATATTAGCATTGATAGCATTAACAGAAAACATTGTCAATACCACCTTATAAACTTGACGATAATACAATTAAAATGTAATATTACACTATAATTGTATTGCGATTGAAAGGAGATTTCAAATGTTTAGTTATGTAATGAGTACTATCATTGAAATAATGTATGAAGTGACGTCTTTTATTTCGATGTTCTTTGTTGCATTGTATTTTTGGAAACAAAAAGATGTTTTATTTAAAAGAGCCAATATTATATTGGCTATAGGTATGTCGTTTCGTTTTATTGAAATTGCTAGCGAATGTATGTTTGGTGGAGATGTACCGCCAGCGTCTTTGCTTTTGTTTGGAGCGCCACATATACTGGTAGTAATAATGAGTTTGGCAATTATATTTGAAAAATACAATGAGAAACTATGGGTATTATCCATTATTAATACGGTATTATGGGTATTTGGGGGTATATATGTACTAGAAGATATGATTTATGAAATCAGAACATGGGGGATGGTCAGAAATTGGACAGAAGAAGTATTATACAATATCCCTATATGGGAAAGATGTTTTCTCATTCTTTTTATTATGTGTATTGTGTACAAACATAGAAAAGTGGAAGATGATTTTGATGAAAAAGGAGCAATAGGATGAATCGGGAAGAATTTATATCGTTGTGCGATAAAAAGGAAAAGTTAATTCGAACAGAAGCAGAATTAAGTCAAGACAAAATGGCTTATGCATTGGGCATTTCCAAGAAAACGTTAGTGGAAATCGAGAAGGGGAGACGGACGCTTGGATGGACAGGCAGTATTGCTCTATGTAGCATTTTCTCAGAAAGTGAGGTTTTGCAGGCTACATTTGGAGGATATCCGGATGAAGTAATCAAGTCATTGGCATTTGAACAAAAGGAAGTGGTATATCATCAGACGATGGGCGGGAATATTTGGTGGAGAGATTTAGATACGGACAATGGATATAAAATTCAGCAAAATATCATTTCCAATCATTATCGCATATTGGATGACAAAGATAGGCGCATTTGTTCTTCCTTTGATTATGAGGAGATGAAAATGAGATTAAAGGGCATGCAAAAAGAAAGAGATGAAAATCATGAAAAATGAAGTGAGGATAAACTTATTACATGACGAGTCACAGTCATATTCTCTGTTATATTTTCGTTATAATATCAAAAATGAAACGATTTTATTTATGATTATGGATAAATTCGAAAAAGTACATGTCGGCTATATGGAAGAAATATGGGGTATAAAGGAAACGTTGTCGTGGCATGAGGCAAACATGCCGACGAAGAAAGATGGTATTACAATCACGATGAATGAAAAAGAAATCGTCTTTCGCCTTGATTCCACAGAAGTTTCTTGTCCTTTGAACAGTTTAGAAATCGGGGATAGGAAAATGGTTTCCAAGAAAAGTATTTATCAGAAGCTAAAAAGCTTTTTTAAAAATGATAGCTCTGAAAAAGAAGAATTTCAGTACAATGTCAGTTTCGATTGTCTTTTGTGTCGTTATGCAATACACACTCGATATTTCGTTTTTGATGAAACAGTATGGATTCAAAATGGAACGATAAAAAGGGATGATAGATGATAAAATCTTATGTATAATAGGGGAAGAGAACGATTTTAGGAGAAATGTTATGAAGACAAAACATACGAGATTTGGTTTGATTTTAAAATTTGCTAAGGGTTGTAAGAAATATTTTGTCATTGTGTTGTTGGCCTCGTTGGCTTCCACAATTTTTAACTCATTTATTCCGAGAATCTTTCGGTTTGTGATTGATTCTGTTTTGACAGCAAGTGGAGATGTTTATTTAAAACAGCATTTGTGGATGATTTCTGCGATCGTGATTGGAATTGCATTGTTAAATGGTATTTCCATCTTCCTCTATCGTACTTATACGGCGAAAGCGGGCGAGAGTTTTGCCAAAAATATGCGTGATTTGTTGTTTTCGCATGTACAGCGATTGCCGATGAAATGGCATAGCAGGAATCAGACTGGAGACATCATTCAGCGTTGTACTGCAGATGTGGAAGTGATACGAAATTTTGTCGTTACACAGGTATTAGAAGTGTTTCGTACGGTGTTTCTTGTTGTCATATCATTGGTGATGATGTTTTCCATGGATGTGAAATTATCTATGATCGCACTCGCGTTTATTCCGATTGTCGTTTTGTATTCGGGCATCTTTTTTCAGTTGATTGCACGAAATTTTACTGCCGCCGATGAGGCGGAAGGGGACTTGTCAACTGTTGTGCAGGAAAATGCAACCGGAGTGCGTGTTGTGCGCGCATTTGGACGGGAGAAATTTGAAATTGACAGATTTGATCAAAAGAATCATATCTATGCCAATCTCTGGATTCGTTTGGGAACTCTATCTGGTTTATATTGGGGTGTTGGCGATCTGATCACTGGGTTGCAAGTGATATTTATTATTGTCTTTGGTGCAATCGAAGCGGTTCATGGACAGATTACAGCCGGGGAATTTATTGCTTTTGCCTCTTATAATACAACCCTTGTATGGCCGGTGCGTGGATTGGGGCGAATTTTATCTGAAATGAGTAAGGCGGGAGTTTCCTTTGATCGAGTAAATTATATTTTAGACTCTATGGAAGAAGATATGAAAAAGGATGGCGAGATTCCACAAAAAATGGATATTTGCTTCAATCATGTTTCTTTTGGCTATGACAATCATCAGCAAGTATTAAAAGATATCAATTTGCAAATTTCTGAGGGGACAACTTATGGTATTTTGGGTGGAACCGGAAGTGGAAAGTCGACATTGATTCATTTGTTGGATCGTTTATATGAAGTTGAGGAAGGAACGATTTCCATTGGCGGAGTTGATATTCGCAAGATTCCAAAGAAATGGCTGCGCAAAAATATTGGTATGGTTTTGCAAGAGCCATTTTTATTTTCGAGGACAATCCGTGAAAATATTGCTGCGGCATATCCAGAAGCTTCTATGGAAGAAATCAGAGAGGCGGCAAGGATTGCCTGTGTGGATGAGACAATCATGGCATTTCCAGATGGCTATGACACCATTGTCGGCGAGCGCGGTGTCACATTGTCAGGCGGTCAAAGGCAACGGATTGCGATTGCACGAATGTTACTTGCAAAAGCGCCGATCATGATATTTGATGATTCTTTATCGGCGGTAGATGCGAAAACAGATTCTGAAATCCGCCATGCACTGCGTAAGAAAATGAAACACGCGACGGTCATTTTGATCTCACACCGAATTACGACATTGATGGAGGCGGATCAGATTATGGTGTTAAATCATGGAGAAATAGAAGAAATCGGTACACATCATCAGTTGATAAACAAACAGGGGATTTATCGTAAGATTTATGAGATACAAATGAATCAGGATGACCGATTATTGCTGGAGGGAGGTATCGACAATGGAAAGTAAGTCCTTTGATTTAAAAATATGGAAAAAGATGTTGCCATTCTTTCGCCCATATTATAAATATTTCTTTACTACGATAGGTCTGAATGTGCTGCTTGTGGCTGTCGATGTCTTAGTACCCTTATTTCAAAGTTATGCAATCGATCATTTTATCATACCGAATACCTTACAGGGAATTGTACCATTTTCCCTTGTTTATGTGATGGTTATTGTGATGCAGACGGTGAGCGTGTTTTTTAGTGTGCGTGCGGCTATTCATATTGAAATGCATGTGGGGAAAGATTTAAAACGGGCACAATTTGTTCATCTGCAAAAACTTTCTTTTTCTTATTATAATACGACATCCGTTGGGTATATTCATGCACGTGTGATGAGTGATACTTCCAAGATTGCGAGTGTGCTGGCTTGGGGATTGGTAGACATGTTTTGGGCGTTGGTCTATGTGGTCGGTGTGTTTGTTATTATGTTTTTCTTAAATGCGAGATTGGCAGCAATTATTCTTTTGGTAGTACCATTTATTGCGGTTATCACCGCTTTCTTTCAAAAGAAAATGCTTTACTGGAATCGTACTGTGCGGGAAATCAATTCAGAGATTACAGGGGCATATAATGAAGGCATTACTGGTGTTGCGACAAGCAAAACGCTAGGAATGGAAGAATTAAATGATGATTCTTTTCAAAAGATTACTGGTCGGATGAAACAAAGTTCGATGACATTGGCAAAACTAACGGCGATTTATATGCCGTTGATTCTCTTTTTTAGTTCTACCGTAACGGCGTTTGTACTGGCACGGGGTGGATATTTTGTGCAGGAGCAAATCATTGCACTGGGGACTTTATCGGTATTTCTCTCTTATGCGGTTGGTATTTTTGAACCAATCCAACAATTGGCAAGATTGCTGTCGGATTTTATTTCCTGTCAGGCGAATATCGAGAGGGTAGTAAATTTGTTGGAAGAAAAGCCCAATATTAAAGATCGTCCGGAAGTGGTCGAGAAATATGGAGATGCGGTTCATCCCAAAAAAGAAAATTGGGAGAAAATAAAAGGCGATATTGAATTTTGTGATGTTACATTTTGTTATCCTGATGGCAAGGAAAATGTACTGGAACATTTTAATTTGAAAATTTCGGCGGGGACAACAGTGGCGATTGTCGGCGAGACTGGAGCCGGCAAGTCTACAATCGTGAACTTGGCAGGACGATTTTTTGAGCCGACTACCGGGCAGATTTTGATTGATGGCAAAGACTATCGGGAACGTTCCCAATTATGGTTGCATAGTCAGATAGGATATGTATTGCAAAATCCACATCTATTCTCTGGAAGTATCCGGGAAAATATTCGCTATGGAAAACTTTCTGCAACCGATGAAGAAGTCGAGGCAGCAGCTAAGAAGGTATTTGCCGATGAAGTAATCTCGAAATTGGAACACGGATATGATACGGATGCCGGTGAAGGCGGAAATCGTTTGTCGACTGGGGAAAAACAGCTGATTTCTTTTGCGAGAGCCATTCTTGCCAAACCATCCATTTTTGTATTGGATGAGGCAACTTCCTCCATTGATACATGGACGGAGCAATTGATTCAGGAGGCGACCGATAAACTTTTAAAAGGACATACTTCTTTTATCATTGCACATCGCCTGTCAACGATAAGAAATGCGGACATTATTTTGGTGATGCAGGATGGTAAAATTATTGAGCAGGGGAATCATCAGGAGTTGATTCGGGCAAAAGGTTATTATTATGATTTGTATTCGAAACAATTTGAAGAAGAGAGAATGTTAAAAGTATTTGCTTAAACAAATAAGAAAAACATCTCTAAGGAGGGGAACATGGAAAAAATTCGAAAAATATTAATGTGTATCTGTGTGGCAGTGATCGTTTTTTCCAGCTTTAAGCTGTATCAGCAATGGTCGGAATATCATAAAGGGGAAAAAGAGTATCAAAATTTAAAAAATTATATAAATGAAAATAACAAAAATTCGGATAGAGAAAATGATGACAAAGAGGGTGTAAAGGTTGATTTTGAGAAATTGAAAAAAATAAATTCTCAGGTGATTGGATGGCTGTATGGAAAAGATACGAAGATCAATTATCCAATCACACAGGCGGAAGATAATGATTATTATTTGACCCATACGTTTGAGCGCAAGACAAATAGCTCAGGATGCTTGTTTTTGGATTATAACAATATGATGAATTTTAAAGATGACAATAGTGTAATTTATGGACATCATATGAAAAATGGAACGATGTTTGCGGGACTGGCAGAATATAAAGAACAATCCTATTACAATAGTCATAAAACGATGCTGTTATTAACACCGGGAAGAGACTACAATGTAAATATTTTTGCGGGTTATGTGACGGACGAAGACGATGCTGCGTGGCAGTTAAGTTTTGATTCGGATGATGAAAAAAAGGAATGGATTTCCAAGGTTAAACAAAAATCTTGTTTTACCAGTGAGATTACTCCAAAGGAAAACGACCACATTTTAACGATGTCTACCTGCAGTTATGAATTTGATGATGCTCGATTTGTCTTATTTGGTGTGTTAGAAAAACAATAATGTTTATGGTATAGAAAAGTTGGGAATTATACGAAAGAAGGTAAAAATGGAAAAAATAAGAAGACAGTTGGAGGCATTAGCGGAGACAGATTATAAAAAATTTAATGAAAAAATTATTCCAGGTGCACAGAATGTTTTAGGAATTCGGTTGCCAAAGCTCAGAGAATTGGCAAAAAAGACAGCAAAGATACAGGCGGAAGATTATTTACAGCAGTTAGAAACAGTGTTGAAATCTGGGAAAATGATATATTATGAGGAAATAATGCTTTATGGGCTGGTAATTGGTTATGCGAAGTTTGATGATGTGGAACGAAGAAAATGGCTTGATCAGTTTATACCTTATATTAATAACTGGGCAATTTGCGATAGCTGTTGTATGACGTATAAATGGATGAAAAAGAATTCGGAATATTGGTGGAAGTATTTGCTCGATCAGATTGCGCAGGATCAGGAATATTCCATTCGATTCGCAGTTGTCTGTATGCTCGATCATTTTGTAAATGATATGTATATAGAAGAAATACTAAAATGGTGTAATGATATTAAACATGAGGGTTATTATGTAAAGATGGCGGTGGCATGGGCAGTATCGGTATGCTATATTAAATATCCAGAACTGACAGAAGATTTTTTGAAAGATAATCAGATGGATACCTTCACTCATAATAAAGCGATCCAGAAAATATGTGATTCTTATCGTGTTTCCAAGGAACAAAAGCAACTGATGCGAAAAATGAAAAAAATATAAAGAATAAAAACTTTTTCTTGACGAGCATTGACAATTATGATAATATATTATTCTGTATCATAATGGCTAATTACGCCTGCGGGTACATGTAATACGATAACAATATTTCATTTACAAGGGGTGAAAACGTCGATGGAAAAGAACAGAATTCGTCCAGTCAAATCAGGGACAAAAAGCAGAGTTAGTTACGCAAGACAGAATGATGTCTTAGATGTACCTAACCTTATTGAAGTTCAGAAAAATTCTTATCAGTGGTTTTTAGACGAAGGGTTAAAAGAAGTTTTTGAAGACATTTCTCCGATTGCAGACTATAATGGACAGTTAAGTCTTGAATTTGTTGACTTCGTTTTATGTAGAGATGATGTAAAATATTCAATCGAAGAATGTAAAGAAAGAGATGCAACTTATGCAGCTCCTTTAAAGGTGAGAGTAAGATTATATAATAAGGATGAAGATGAGTTTAAGCAGCATGACATTTTTATGGGTGATCTGCCTTTAATGACAGAGACAGGTACATTTGTGATCAATGGTGCAGAGCGTGTTATTGTCAGTCAGTTGGTACGTTCTCCTGGTATTTATTATGTGATTGGACATGATAAGATCGGAAAAGAGTTATTTTCATCTACTGTGATTCCTAACCGTGGTGCTTGGTTAGAATACGAAACAGACTCAAACGATGTCTTCTATGTCCGTGTTGACCGAACAAGAAAAGTACCGATCACAGTATTGATTCGTGCGTTAGGAATTGGCACAAATGCTGAGATCAAAGAATTATTTGGAGAAGAACCAAAGATTTTAGCAAGTATTGAGAAGGATCCATCTGATAACTACCAGGATGGTTTGCTGGAATTATATAAAAAGATCAGACCGGGTGAACCATTATCCGTCGATAGTGCGGAAAGTTTGATCAACAGTATGTTCTTTGATCCAAGACGTTACGATCTGGCGAAAGTTGGACGTTATAAATTTAATAAAAAACTGGCATTAAGAAACCGTATCGTGGATAAAGTACTTGCAGAAGATGTGATTGATGAACATACAGGAGAAATTCTTGCCGAAGCAGGTACAACTGTTACTGTAGAACTTGCATTACAGATTCAGGATGCAGCAATTCCATCTGTTATGATCCAGACAGAGGAAAGAAATATCAAAGTATTATCGAACATGACGGTAAATCTTGCTGCCTATGTTGATTTTGACCCAGAAGAAATTGGTGTCCATGAAAATGTTTATTACCCTGTACTTGAAGAATTATTAGATGAATATAAAGGCGAGGAATTAAAAACTGCAATTCGTAAGAACCTCTCAGAATTAATTCCTAAGCATATTACAAAAGAAGATATTTTAGCTTCTATTAACTATAACATGCATTTAGAATATGGTCTTGGAAATACAGATGACATTGACCACTTAGGTAACAGACGTATCAGAGCGGTTGGTGAATTATTACAGAACCAATACCGTATTGGTTTATCCAGACTAGAAAGAGTTGTTCGTGAAAGAATGACAACACAGGATATTGAGACAATCACTCCACAGTCTTTGATCAATATCAAACCAGTGACTGCAGCAGTGAAAGAGTTCTTCGGAAGTTCTCAGTTATCCCAGTTCATGGACCACAACAATCCATTATCTGAGTTGACACATAAGAGACGTTTATCTGCATTGGGACCTGGTGGTTTATCCAGAGACCGTGCCGGATTCGAAGTTCGAGATGTACATTATTCTCATTATGGAAGAATGTGTCCGATCGAGACACCTGAAGGTCCAAACATCGGTCTGATCAACTCTTTGGCTACTTATGCAAGAATCAACGAATATGGATTTATTGAAGCTCCATATCGTAAATTAGATAAATCAGATCCTAAGAATCCGATTGTTACAAGCGATGTTGTTTATCTGACTGCAGATGAAGAAGATAACTTTATTGTAGCACAGGCGAATGAGCCATTGGATGAAGAAGGACATTTTGTAAATAACAACGTTTCTGGTCGTTTCCGCGAAGAAACAACCGAATTCCCAAAAGCGAGAGTTGATCTGATGGACGTATCTCCTAAGATGGTATTCTCTGTTGCTACATCAATGATTCCTTTCTTGGAAAATGATGATGCGAACCGTGCTTTGATGGGATCAAACATGCAGCGTCAGGCCGTACCATTGCTTCGTACAGAGGCACCGGTTGTTGGTACAGGTATGGAATCAAAGGCAGCATATGATTCAGGTGTTTGTATTGTTGCTAAGAGAACTGGTGTTGTAGAACGTTCTACAAGCAAAGAGATTGTTGTCCGTGCAGAAGATGGAACAACGGATATATACCATGTAATCAAGTTTGCACGAAGCAATCAGGGCAACTGTATGAATCAGCGTCCGATCGTTGATGTTGGAGATCAGGTAAAAGCAGGAGATATATTAGCGGATGGTGCTTCTACATCAAATGGTGAGATGGCATTGGGTAAAAACCCACTGATCGGATTTATGACCTGGGAAGGTTACAACTACGAGGATGCGGTACTCTTAAGCGAACGTCTTGTACAGGAAGATGTCTATACTTCTGTTCATATCGAAGAATACGAAGCAGAAGCAAGAGATACAAAACTTGGACAGGAAGAGATCACAAGAGATTTAGCCGGATTGGGTGAGGACGTATTAAAGGACCTCGATGAAAATGGTATTATCCGCATCGGAGCGGAAGTTCGTGCCGGCGATATCTTAGTTGGTAAAGTAACTCCTAAGGGAGAAACAGAATTAACAGCAGAAGAAAGACTTCTTCGTGCTATTTTCGGTGAAAAAGCAAGAGAAGTAAGAGATACATCTCTTCGTGTACCACATGGTGCTTACGGAGTGGTTATGGATACAAAAGTATTCACAAGAGAAAATGGGGATGAATTACCTCCTGGAGTAAATAAATCTGTTCGTGTTTACATTGCACAGAAGAGAAAGATTTCTGTAGGAGATAAGATGGCTGGTCGTCATGGTAATAAGGGTGTAATTTCCCGAATCTTACCTGTTGAAGATATGCCATTCCTGCCAAATGGACGTCCATTGGATATCGTATTAAATCCATTGGGTGTACCATCTCGTATGAATATCGGTCAGGTATTGGAAATCCATTTATCTTTGGCTGCCAAGGTATTAGGATTTAATGTTGCAACACCGGTATTTAATGGTGCAAACGAACATGATATTATGGACACCTTAGAGATGGCCAATGATTATGCAAATAAGACTTGGGAAGAATTTGAAGAAATCTGGGGTCCACATGTAAATGATGATATCATGGATTATTTATATGAAAATAGAGCACACAGAGCTGAATGGAAGGGTGTTCCAATCGATCGAACCGGTAAAGTTCAGCTTCGTGACGGAAGAACTGGAGAAGAATTTGACAATCCAGTTACGATTGGCTTCATGCATTATCTGAAGCTGCATCACTTGGTAGATGATAAGATCCATGCACGTTCTACGGGTCCATACTCACTGGTTACTCAGCAGCCTTTGGGTGGTAAAGCACAGTTCGGTGGACAGCGTTTCGGTGAAATGGAGGTTTGGGCATTGGAGGCATATGGTGCTTCTTATACCTTACAGGAAATCTTAACGGTAAAATCAGATGATGTTGTCGGACGTGTGAAAACATATGAAGCAATCATCAAAGGAGATAATATTCCTGAACCAGGTATTCCAGAATCCTTCAAAGTATTATTAAAGGAATTCCAGTCATTAGCATTAGATGTACGTGTGTTAAAAGACGATGCAACGGAAGTTGAAATCCCAGAAAGCATTGAGTACAATGAAGAGTCTGATAACAACAAAGTACAGCCAATGATGGAGGGAGATCCTGCATTTAAGCAATACGAAGATGGAGAATCTCTTGGTAGTTTAGGATTTAAAGAAGGAAACTTGGAAGAGGGCGAAGATACATCTATCTTATAAGATGTATCAGCCTGCAGTATTAGATATATAGGAAGGAGCAGCCTGAATGTCTGAAATTAGCAATCAACAAATAGATCAACCAATGAACTTCGATGCAATTAAGATCGGGTTAGCTTCTCCTGAAAAGATCCGTGAGTGGTCAAGAGGAGAAGTAAAAAAACCAGAAACTATCAATTACAGAACATTAAAACCAGAAAAAGATGGTTTGTTCTGTGAAAGAATTTTTGGACCGAGCAAAGACTGGGAATGTCATTGTGGTAAATACAAAAAAATACGTTATAAAGGTGTTATCTGCGATCGATGTGGAGTAGAAGTAACGAAGGCAAATGTTCGTCGTGAAAGAATGGGCCATATTGAATTAGCAGCACCAGTTTCCCATATTTGGTATTTTAAGGGAATTCCTAGCCGTATGGGACTCATTCTTGATATTTCTCCAAGAGTATTAGAGAGAGTTCTTTACTTTGCTTCTTATATCGTTTTGGATCCGGGTGATACAGAACTTGCTTATAAACAGGTTTTGACAGAGCGCGAATACAGAGATGCATATGATAAGTATGGCAATACCTTTAAAGTAGGTATGGGTGCAGAAGCAGTAAAACAGCTTTTGCAGGAAATTGATCTTGAAAAGGAATCTGCGGAATTAAGAAGTGGATTAAAAAATGCAACAGGTCAGAAACGTGCAAGAATTATTAAGAGATTGGAAGTAGTAGAAGCGTTCCGTAATTCTGATAACAAACCAGAATGGATGATCCTCGATGTGATTCCGGTTATCCCACCGGATATTCGTCCAATGGTACAGTTAGATGGTGGACGTTTTGCAACATCTGATTTAAATGATTTATATAGAAGAATTATCAATCGAAACAACCGTTTACAGAGACTCCTTGATCTTGGAGCACCTGACATTATTGTTCGTAATGAAAAGAGAATGCTTCAGGAAGCGGTTGACGCATTGATCGATAATGGAAGAAGGGGTCGTCCGGTAACTGGACCAGGTAACCGTGCGTTAAAATCTTTATCTGATATGTTAAAAGGTAAACAAGGTCGTTTCCGTCAGAACTTATTAGGTAAACGTGTTGACTACTCTGGACGTTCCGTAATCGTAGTAGGACCAGACTTAAAGATTTATCAGTGTGGTTTGCCAAAAGAAATGGCAATTGAATTATTTAAGCCATTCGTAATGAAAGAATTGGTTTCTAAGAAATTGGCTCACAATATTAAATCTGCGAAGAAAATGGTAGAAAAACTTCAGCCGGAAGTTTGGGATGTCTTAGAAGAAGTCATCAAAGAACATCCAGTTATGTTAAACCGTGCTCCGACACTTCACAGACTTGGTATTCAGGCGTTTGAACCAATTTTAGTAGAAGGAAAAGCCATCCGTCTGCATCCACTTGTATGTACTGCGTACAATGCGGACTTTGACGGTGACCAGATGGCTGTGCATTTACCATTAACAGCAGAGGCACAGGCAGAATGTCGATTCCTGTTATTATCACCAAATAACTTGTTAAAACCATCGGATGGTGGTGTTGTAGCCGTTCCATCACAGGATATGGTACTTGGTACTTATTATCTGACATTGGAAAAACCAGGTGATAAAGGTGAAGGAAAATGCTTTAAGTCAACAAATGAAGCGTATTTGGCTTATGAAAATAAAGAAATTACACTTCATGCAAGAATTAAAGTAAGAAGAAGAGGATTCGATTTAGAAGGAAATCCAATCACACGTATGATCGACTGTACAATGGGTCGTTTGTTATTCAACGAAGTTATTTTACAGGACTTAGGTTTTGTGGATCGTACAAAGGAAGAAAACTTATTAAAATTAGAAGTTGATTTCCAGGTTGGTAAGAAACAGTTAAAACAGATTTTAGATAAATGTATCAACACTCACGGTGCAACAAAGACAGCAGAAATGCTGGATGATGTCAAAGCACTTGGTTATAAGTTCTCTACCAGAGGTGCGTTAACCGTATCTATTTCCGATATGACAGTGCCAGAAGAAAAGAAACAGATCCTTGCAGATGCTGAAAAACAGGTAGAGATGATCACTAAGAAATATCGCCGTGGTATGTTGACAGAAGAAGAACGTTACAAAGCAGTTGTTAAGACATGGTTCGAAGCCGATGATGTATTAACAGATAAACTGATCAATGGTTTGGATCGTTACAATAACATCTTCATGATGGCGGACTCTGGAGCCCGTGGTTCTAACCAGCAGATCAAACAGCTTGCCGGTATGCGTGGTCTGATGGCGGATACATCTGGACGTACCATTGAGTTGCCTATTAAGTCAAACTTCCGTGAAGGTCTTGACGTACTGGAATACTTCATCTCTGCGCATGGTGCTCGTAAGGGATTATCTGATACAGCGCTTCGTACTGCCGACTCTGGTTACTTAACAAGACGTCTGGTAGACGTTTCTCAGGATTTGATTATTCGTGAAACAGACTGTACTCCAGCAGGAGAAGAGATTCCAGGTATGTATGTAGAAGCAATCATGGATGGACAGGAAGTCATCGAAAGCTTAGAAGAACGTATTACTGGTCGTACAGCGGCTGAGGATATTATTGATCCGGTTACAGGAGATATGCTTGTCAAAGCAAACCACATGATCACACCAAAACGTGCCGCAATCGTTGTTGGTGCCGGATATACAAAAGTAAAAATCAGAACGATGTTGACATGTAAATCTTCTATCGGTGCATGTGCAAAATGTTATGGTGCTAACTTGGCAACAGGACAGGCCGTACAGGTAGGTGAAGCGGTTGGTATTATTGCCGCACAGTCTATTGGTGAACCTGGTACACAGTTAACCATGCGTACATTCCATGCGGGTGGAGTTGCCGGTGACGATATTACACAGGGTCTTCCTCGTGTCGAAGAGTTATTTGAAGCAAGAAAGCCAAAAGGACTTGCGATTATCACAGAATTTGGTGGTGTCGTTGAAATCAGAGATACCAAGAAAAAACGTGAAGTTGTGGTATCCAATAAAGAAACAGGTGAAACAAAAGCTTATCTGATTCCTTATGGTTCTCGTATTAAAGTACAGGACGGTCAGGTATTGGAAGCTGGTGATGAGTTAACCGAAGGTTCTGTAAACCCACATGACATCTTAAAGATCAAAGGTATCCGAGCAGTTCAGGATTACATGATCCGTGAAGTACAGCGTGTATATCGTTTACAGGGTGTAGATATCAACGATAAGCATGTAGAGGTTATCGTTCGCCAGATGCTTAAGAAGATCCGT
The DNA here is from genome assembly GCA_030523275.1 of Lachnospiraceae bacterium. GTDB lineage: Bacteria > Bacillota > Clostridia > Lachnospirales > Lachnospiraceae > Fimousia. The sequence goes on along the minus strand of JAUNIX010000004.1, from coordinate 104,227 downwards.
ATTGAAGATAGTGGAGATGCAGATTACTTACCAGGTACACTTGTTAATATCCTTGAATTTAATAAGAAGAATGCAGAACTTGAAGCTGAAGGAAAACAGCCTGCAACAGGTGAACAGGTAATGTTAGGTATTACCAAAGCTTCCTTAGCAACCGATTCCTTCTTATCCGCAGCATCCTTCCAGGAAACAACAAAAGTCCTGACAGATGCCGCAATCAAAGGAAAGATTGATCCACTGGTTGGATTAAAGGAAAATGTACTTCTTGGTAAACTGATTCCTGCCGGAACCGGTATGAAACGTTACCGTAATGTAAAACTTTCCACAGACTTAGATGAGACACTTTCACTGGATGAATTCGAGCTGGACGATGATGAATTAGAATTCAGCGAAGAAGGCATGGAAGAAATCGTTTTAAGTGAAGAAGAATAAATGATGCAAAATCGCTGTCACAGACCGATTAAATCGGTTTGTGGACAGCGATTTTCTATATTTAACCAGTTATGAATAAGAGCGAATATTCTTGTCGATAATAAATTTAATGAATTGTACTATTTTGGTAAGTTTTAATATAGAAGAAATCAAAAATCTAAAAAAGGAAAGCAAAAAGTCTTGACAAATAAAACCAAAAGCAGTAGAATTTAAAAATGCGTGTAGTAACGCATAAAAGCTTGAAAAATAAGCAACAAACAGTAGAAAATATGCATGGAGGTGAAATGAATGCCAACTTTTAACCAATTAGTTAGAAAAGGAAGAAAGACAACTGCTAAAAAATCAACTGCACCAGCTCTTCAGAAAGGATTCAACTCTTTAAAGAAGAAAGCTACAGATTCTTCTTCTCCACAGAAAAGAGGAGTATGTACAGCAGTTAAAACAGCAACTCCTAAAAAACCTAACTCTGCTCTTCGTAAAATCGCCAGAGTTCGTTTATCTAACGGTATTGAAGTAACAAGCTATATCCCTGGTGAAGGACATAACTTACAGGAACATAGTGTTGTTCTTATCCGTGGTGGTCGTGTAAAAGACTTACCAGGTACAAGATACCATATCGTTAGAGGTACACTTGATACAGCAGGTGTTGCTAACAGACGTCAGGCTCGTTCTAAATATGGAGCTAAGAGACCTAAAAAATAAGGTCGGATGATAATTGGTACAAAGCAGTATAGCAATATACTACCTTGTATAGTTGTGCCGGAATAGCAATATTTTCCTGTTGTTGCAGGTATGATAGAGATCGCAGTCCGAGCACGAACAAGCACATCACACAGGTGATGATGAATGAGTACCGATGATTTAAGAATTTTTTTAAGGAGGGAAGAACCGTGCCACGTAAAGGACATATCGCAAAGAGAGATGTATTAGCAGATCCAATTTACAATAACAAAGTTGTGACAAAATTGATCAACAACATTATGTTAGATGGTAAAAAAGGTGTTGCTCAGAAAATCGTATACGGAGCATTTGCCCGTGTAGAAGAAAAATCTGGAAAACCAGCTTTAGAAGTATTTGAAGAAGCTATGAACAACGTAATGCCAGTGTTAGAAGTTAAGGCAAGACGTATTGGTGGAGCTACTTATCAGGTACCAATCGAAGTAAGACCAGATAGAAGACAGGCGTTAGCACTTCGTTGGATTACTTTATTTTCTCGTAAAAGAGGAGAAAAGACAATGGAAGAAAGATTAGCTAACGAACTTTTAGATGCTATGAACAATACAGGAGCATCTGTAAAGAAAAAAGAAGATATGCACAAAATGGCAGAAGCAAACAAAGCTTTCGCTCATTACAGATTCTAATATCTGCAAGAGTAAAGTATATGCTTTTGACATGATTAAAATAGGAGGAAAAAACCTTGGCTGGAAGAGAATATCCTTTGGAAAGAACCAGAAATATTGGTATTATGGCTCATATTGATGCTGGTAAAACAACATTAACAGAGCGTATCTTATATTATACTGGTGTAAACTATAAAATTGGTGAAACTCATGAAGGTTCCGCAACCATGGACTGGATGGAACAGGAACAGGAAAGAGGTATCACAATTACTTCAGCTGCTACAACTTGCCATTGGACATTACAGGAAAACTGTAAGCCAAAAGACGGCGAATTAGAACATCGTATCAATATTATTGATACACCGGGTCACGTTGACTTTACAGTAGAAGTAGAACGTTCCCTTCGTGTTCTTGATGGAGCTGTAGGTGTTTTCTGTGCAAAAGGCGGAGTAGAACCTCAGTCTGAAAACGTATGGAGACAGGCTGACACTTATAACGTACCTAGAATGGCATTTATCAATAAGATGGATATTTTAGGTGCTGACTTCTACGGTGCAGTAGAACAGATCAAAACAAGATTAGGCAAAAATGCAATCGTTCTTCAGTTACCAATTGGTAAAGAAGACGAATTCCAGGGTATTATCGACTTATTTGAAATGAAAGCATACATCTATAATGATGACAAAGGTGAAGACATTTCAATTGTTGATATCCCAGAAGATATGGCTGATGATGCAGAATTGTATCATACAGAATTAGTAGAAAAAATCTGCGAATTAGATGATGATTTAATGTTAGAATACCTTGAAGGTGATGAACCATCTGTTGAAGATATGAAAGCAGCATTAAGAAAAGCTACATGTGAATGTACAGCTGTTCCAGTTTGCTGTGGATCTGCTTACAGAAATAAAGGTGTTCAGAAATTATTAGATGCTGTCCTTGAATATATGCCAGCTCCAACAGACATCCCTGCTATCAAGGGAACTGACTTGGAAGGTAATGAAGTAGAAAGAATTTCATCTGATGAAGAACCTTTCTCTGCTTTAGCATTCAAAATCATGACAGACCCATTCGTAGGTAAGTTAGCATTCTTTAGAGTTTACTCTGGTACTATGAACTCTGGTTCTTACGTATTAAATGCTACAAAAGACAAAAAAGAACGTGTTGGACGTATCTTACAGATGCATGCTAACAAACGTGCTGAATTAGATAAAGTATATTCAGGAGATATCGCCGCTGCTGTAGGTTTCAAAATTACGACAACAGGTGATACAATCTGTGATGAACAACATCCAGTTATTCTTGAATCTATGGAATTCCCAGAACCAGTTATTGAATTAGCAATCGAGCCTAAGACAAAAGCTGGACAGGGCAAGATGGGTGAAGCTCTTGCAAAACTTGCAGAAGAAGACCCAACATTCCGTGCTCATACAGATAATGAAACAGGTCAGACAATCATTTCTGGTATGGGTGAACTTCATTTGGAAATCATCGTTGACCGTCTGCTTCGTGAATTCAAAGTAGAAGCAAATGTTGGTGCTCCTCAGGTAGCATACAAAGAGACATTTACAAAAGCAGTTGACGTTGACAGTAAATATGCAAAACAGTCTGGTGGTCGTGGACAGTACGGTCACTGTAAAGTACACTTTGAACCAATGGATGCCAACGGTGAAGAATTATTCAAATTCGAATCTACCGTTGTTGGTGGTGCAATTCCAAAAGAATACATCCCAGCAGTTGGACAGGGTATCGAAGAAGCAGCTCAGGCTGGTATCTTAGGCGGATTCCCAGTACTTGGTATCAAAGCAACTGTATATGATGGATCTTACCATGATGTCGATTCTAGTGAAATGGCATTCAAGATCGCTGGTTCTATGGCATTTAAAGAAGCTATGCAGAAAGCAGGAGCTATCTTATTAGAGCCTATCATGAAAGTAGAAGTTTCTACACCTGAAGAATACATGGGTGATGTAATCGGTGATATGAACTCTCGTCGTGGACGTATCGAAGGTATGGACGATATCGGCGGTGGTAAGATGATCAGAGGTTATGTTCCTCTTGCTGAAATGTTTGGTTACTCTACAGACTTACGTTCTAAGTCTCAGGGTCGTGCAAACTACTCTATGTTCTTCAGCAAATATGAACCAGTACCAAAATCTGTTCAGGAAAAAATCATTGCAGAAAAATCCAAATAAGATTTTAACTCGATTTTTTGTAGAAAAAATAGGTTGAAAATCTATTACAAATGAAATATAATCAAAGAAAGCCAGTCCTCTAAAGCAGAGGACTTGCGGGCTTTGATTTCTAAATCTTTTATATTATTTATTATTCATTTTGCCCGTAGGGGCGCGTATTTAAGGAGGACAATTAAAATGGCTAAAGAAAAGTTTGACAGAAGCAAACCCCATTGTAACATTGGTACAATTGGACACGTTGACCATGGTAAAACAACATTAACAGCTGCTATCACAAAAGTATTAGCAGAAAGAGTAGAAGGTAACGCAGTAGTAGATTTTGAAAATATCGATAAAGCTCCAGAAGAAAGAGAACGTGGTATCACAATTTCTACAGCTCACGTTGAATACGAAACAGCTAACCGTCACTACGCTCACGTAGACTGCCCAGGTCATGCTGACTACGTTAAGAACATGATTACAGGTGCTGCTCAGATGGATGGTGCTATCTTAGTTGTAGCTGCAACAGACGGTGTTATGGCTCAGACAAAAGAACACATCTTATTATCTCGTCAGGTAGGTGTACCTTACATCGTAGTATTCATGAACAAATGTGATATGGTAGACGATGAAGAATTACTTGAATTAGTAGAAATGGAAATCACAGAACAGTTAGAAGAATATGAATTCACAGATTGCCCAATCATTCAGGGATCTGCTCTTAAAGCATTAGAAGATCCTAGCAGCGAATGGGGTGACAAGATCATGGAATTAATGGAAGCTGTTGATGAATACATTCCAGATCCTCAGCGTGCTACAGATAAACCATTCTTAATGCCAGTAGAAGACGTATTCACAATCACAGGTCGTGGTACTGTTGCTACAGGTAGAGTAGAATCTGGTGTTATCCACTTAAACGAAGAAGTAGAAATCGTTGGTATCAAAGAAGAAATCCAGAAAACAACTGTAACTGGTATCGAAATGTTCCGTAAACTTCTTGACGAAGGTCAGGCTGGTGACAACATTGGTGCTTTATTACGTGGTATCAAAAGAGAAGAAATCGAAAGAGGACAGGTTTTATGTAAACCAGGTTCAATCAAATGCCACACAAAATTCACAGCACAGGTTTACGTTTTAACAAAAGATGAAGGTGGACGTCATACTCCTTTCTTCAACAACTACAGACCACAGTTCTATTTCAGAACAACAGACGTAACAGGTGTTATCGATTTACCAGAAGGTACAGAAATGTGCATGCCTGGTGATAACGTAGAAATGACTGTAGAATTAATTCACCCAATCGCTATGGATCAGGGATTAACATTCGCTATCCGTGAAGGTGGACGTACAGTTGGTTCTGGACGTGTTGCTACAATTATCGAATAATCTTTGATAGTTAGAGCCAAATAAAGTGTAATTTATTCCGCAATCCTTGAGAAATCGGGGGTTGCGGTTTCTTTTTTTATTTCATAGGAAATTACAACGTAATTTCCTATGAAATAAAAAACGTTCCGCGAGGATGCGACCAGATGCATAAGGTAATAAAGAATAGCGAATAAAGAGAAGAACTTCTATTATGATATAATTGTCGCCATGAGTTGGAAAAGCATACCGAGAAATTTTGCAGTTATCTAAATGGAGGTCGTTAGTGATAATGGATAATAAAATTTCTGAATGCACTATCGCAAATCTCTGTGGATGGTGATGGTAACGTAATTATTGACATTACATTAAAAATTTTGTGTATAGTAATTGCGGTATGTTTGTACTATATGGTATCAAAGTAAAGAGCATAATATGATTGGACTTGTTGATATTTAAAATTGATTTACAGGGAGAAAAAAATGAAGAAACGTACAAAAATTTTGTTGGTTATATCTATAGTCGTTTTATTATTGTTTTTTGGAATGTCATATTTTATAGGAACGCAAGTGTTTATGGGTTCTACTCAATTAGTTACTTGTGAAGATACATCAAAAGTGAAAGATAGTTTTTGGGAAAGATACAATATGGATTATGATGTTTTCTGCAGTACATATACCATAGAAAAAATTGAAATTACTTCAACTTTTGATGGTCATATGATACCAGCAGATTACATATGTACACTTGGCGAAGAAGGAAATAAAGACAACCCAACGGTTATTCTGGTGCATGGTCTTGGTGGAAATCGTTATACTAATTATCCTTTGGCAGAAATGTTTTTGCAGAAAGGATATAATGTTTTGACGTATGACCAGAGAAGTAGCAACGAAAATACTGCCCAATATACTACATTTGGGTATTGGGAAAAATATGATTTAATAGATTACATTGATTATGTCTATAGCCATGTACCGGAACAAGCGATAGGAATATGGGGAACTTCTTTTGGTGGAGCAACAGCAGGATTGGCAATGGGAGATAAGGATGTTGAAAACAAAGTGGATTTTCTGATTCTGGATTGTCCGGTTAGTGATATGAAATGGATGGTAGAAGAAGAAATGAGAAAGATGGACATTGGATTGCCTATATCTTACATGACATTCTGCGGCAACATTATCAACAAAATGGAATTGGGATTTAGTTATGATGATGCAAATGTATGTGACAAAATAGCAAATATTGAAATTCCGGTTTTGGTAATAAACAGTGAAGGAGATACATTAACGCCGTACTTTATGGGGCAAGAAATATATGATTCAATACATCATGATGAAATGAAAATGATTTGGACAGTACCTGATAGTGAACACACGGAAATGTGGCTTGATTATAATCAAGAATATCGAGAGAAAGTTCAAGAAGTGTTGGGGTATATAAAATAAGAATTGTTATTTCAAGTTTTGTGCGTGGTTCTATTTTGGTTCTAAAAAATTACAACACCAATTGAAATGTTGAAGTTTTAAAAAGAAATGCTTATTAAAGATTTAAGAGGAGTTACAGTAAAGGCGTTTATGGTGGTATAATGGTGAAGGCAGGATCATAAATAATATATTTAATAACACTTGATTTGCACGCTTGTAAAATTTTAGAAAGGGGATAATATGAGTCAATTAATATTTGATAATTTAGTACTATTTTTCAATGTTATAATATTTATTGCAGTTGTATATATAATTATTCAGCTAATCAGAAAAATAAGAAATAAAAAATCCATGTAAAACATAAACTGACAAATTAAATAGAACATTAGTTATAACTATTCTTTGGTGGCTACATTTTGGAAAAAATAGTAGTTTGAAATGTCTTATTAGGTTTTTAATTTTGATTATAAAGTGAATAATAACTATATAATAATATAAATTAGAATTTGTGGCAGATATTATGAAAATTTAAATGAATCTCGTTCAGTTATTTCAAAAATATTTCACATAAGTGTTGATGAGTTGATAGATGACACAAAAAATATAGATTATATATAGAGTTAGTAAACAAATTTATATTTTTATGTAGACAAAATAGCGATTAAACATGATTGCAACCACTGGTTGACAAAACTCTGTCATTGGTTGCTTGCACTGCAACTGTTGTTTCTGGTAGCCTTATATTATCGAAAAGTGAAAGGAGATATTTGTATGACTATATCAGACAGAATTCAAAATTTAAGGAAGATGAAAGGCGTATCACAAGAACAATTAGCAGATGCATTAGGAGTTTCTCGTCAGGCTGTTTCAAAATGGGGTGGCATATGCTGGTATGTATATTTTGATAATTTTTGGAATTATGGTATGGGGAATAGGCTTGATAATATGTGATCCTAAAACAAGAGAGATGGCTATCAAGGTATTTGCAGCCTTAAATGTATGGATTTTATCCTTTACCCCACTTTCTTTGATTTACAACATTTGTATTGGAAACAAAGGATTGGCTGCTCCGTATCCAATTTTTATTGGAGCAATGAGATATTCTATTCTTTTTTTGTTTGTCTACTTTTTGGTAGGAATTATTGGTGAAATCATTATTTTTCGGAAAAAAATCAGTAGATAGTGGTAGATACATATTATGAAGTGTTTTTTTGAATTTCATCTTTTGAAAAAACAATTTTTTGTGACAAATTTGAAACACTTGTTTTCCTTCAAATGGACAATTATCTCTTTGCACAAAATATAGCTACATTTCGAAGAGAAATTATCCGAGGAAGAAATTCGGCTGTATGCCATATTATGGAGGGTTTTGCAAAAAGGATAGATTACTTTATTGAAACTGGAAAAATTAAAATTATTGAAGATTCGGAAAATAGTTACGCAAGAACAATATGTTTGGTATAGATTGGAATTTTGTGATCAACTAAATGTTGAATTAACTAAAATCAACCACTGGTTCGTTCCATAGTCATTTTTTTGATGATATACTGACTGCAAGGAGGAGAAGAGAATGAATAAAGAAGTTATAGGAAAATTTATTTCATCTTGTCGAAAAGACAAGGGACTTACTCAAATGCAGTTGGCTGAAAAGTTAGATATTACCAATAGAGCGGTATCAAAATGGGAAACAGGAAAAAGTATTCCAGATGCATCGATTATGTTAGATTTATGTGAGATACTTGACATTTCTGTAACCGAGTTGCTCAGTGGAGAAAGGATTGCTATGGAGAATTATCAAAAAAAAGTGGACGAAAATTTAGTTGAAATAAAGAAAGAAAATGAAGCGACAAATAAGGCCGCAAGAATTGGATATGGTATTACATTGATATTGTTGCTTGTTTTGAATGCAGTTAATATCTGTGTACATGGTGTTCAGAAAGCTATAGCAATGCCAGAATTCATCATTATGCAGACGATAGTTGTAATCTGGATTTTGATTTATTCCTCTGTAATAGCTAAGGTTGAAAAGGAGTAAAATTCCAATTTGTAGAGATACTTAAATAATAATAAATCGGCATTTGTTATGGAGGTTTTATGGATAAAAATAAAAAAAGCAAAAAAAATATTATGATTTTTACTATTATGTTATTGGGAATAGTTTTATTTACTACATGGACAACGGTTGTGTCTGCAAAAAATCTTGTAAATCAAGATAAGACAACACAACAGGATATATCATCTACATATATTTCTAACTTAAAATCAACTTATGTTTATACAGGAAAAGCAATCAAACCTTCGGTTAATGTGATTTCGGAGCTTTCAGAAGAAAGAAACAATGGAGATGGAACCATTTCTGTAACTACGTACTATGTTTTTTTAGAAAAGGGTAAAGACTATTCAGTTACATATAAGAATAACACAAAAATTGGAAAAGCAACTGTAACCATTAAAGGGATGGGCAATTATATGGGTACTCAATCAGCAACCTATAAAATTGTTCCTAAATCTATAAAAATCAAAACACTAAAAAGAGACAAAAAGCAAATTACAGTATGTACCAGCAAAATTACGGGTGGATGTTCTTATCAAATTGCATACAAAAAATCTAAAAGTAAAAGTTGGAAATATACTGCCAGCAAAAATAATAGTAAAACAATAAAGAATTTAAAATCGGGAAAAAATTATTTAGTAAAAGTTCGAGCATACAAGAAAGTCAATGGTCAACAATACAATGGAAAATGGTCGAAGGTGAAGAAAATAAAGGTGAAATAACACGTTATACACTATGAACAGTAATGATGAAATTATTTTCTCAATTTGAATAAAGGAGATACACAAATGTCTGAAGAAATCATAAAAAAAGAAAATCCATTAGGTACGCAACCACTTGGTAAACTTTTATTTTCATTAGCATTTCCTGCTATTATTGCCAATGTAGTAAATAGTTTGTATAACATAGTTGATCAGATATTTATTGGACAAGGTGTTGGGAAGCTTGGTAATGCTGCAACTTCAATTGCTTTTCCACTTACTACCATTTGTATGGCAATCGGGCTTACCGTTGGATTGGGTTCAGCATCGGGCTTTAACTTAAATCTTGGTAACAAAGATGAAGAAAAGGCAAAGAAGATTGCTGGTTCAGCAACCTCTTTTCTCGTTATATGTGGCGTGATCATCTTTGTTATTGTAAGAATTTTTCTTGAACCTTTATTACATATTTTTGGTGCGACAGAAAATATTATGCCATATGCGATAGAGTATACAGGGATAACTTCTTTTGGAATACCGTTCTTGTTATTTTCGACAGGGTTTAATCCGTTGGTGCGAGCAGACCGCAGCCCGAAATATTCTATGGCGGCGATTGTTATCGGAGCTGTGCTAAACACAATCCTTGACCCTGTCTTTATTTTTGTTTTTGATTTGGGAATTGCTGGAGCTGCATGGGCAACGGTTATTAGTCAGATTTTATCAGCTCTGATTCTTTTGGCGTATTTTCCGAGGTTCAAATCAGTTCATTTTCAGTTGGAAGATTTTATTCCCCAAATATCAGAGATTTTTTTGATATGCAAGTTGGGAATGAACTCGTTCATTTTCCAGTTTTCTAACTTGTTAGTGCAGATTACGTTGAATAATGTGCTTCGAATATACGGTGAGCAGACTGTTTACGGAGCGGATACACCAATAGCCGTTGCGGGTATCATGATGAAAATTAATTCTATCTTTATTGCTCTTATTATCGGTTTGATTAATGGTGCACAACCGATATGCAGCTATAATTATGGGGCTAAAAAATATGCAAGGGTTCGTCATACTGTAAAGTTATTTTTAACAGCCGCCGTAATTATTTCAACTGTAGTATGGGTAGTGTTTGAGACCTTTCCACAACCAATTATTTCGCTGTTTGGTAGCGGAGAAGCGGATGAATTATATTTTGAATATGCAATACGGTTTATGAGGGTATACCTGTTCTTCGTATTTTTAAATGGGGTGCAGATTTGCTCGGCAACCTTTTTCCCGTCAATCGGCAAGGCGGCAAAGGGGGCTATCTTGTCCTTCTCAAAGCAGATTATATTTTTAATTCCGCTTATGCTGATTCTGCCAAAATTCTTCGGGCTTGACGGTGTTATGTATGCCCAGCCGATAACGGATTTACTTGCATTTATTATGGCGGTCATTTTCCTTGTGGATGAATTTAGAAAAATGCCGAAAGAAGATGTGCGAGAAAAGTGAATTTGATGATGTTTATAAAGGAGAAAAGAGATTATGGAATTGATACAGATTATGAAAAATAGAAGAAGTATTAGAAAATATACTGGTGACAAAATACCTAGGGATAAATTAAATTTAATTTTACAGGCTGGGTTACTGGCTCCCAGTAGTAAAAATATTCGCCCAGTAGAATTTATTGTAATTGAAGATAAAAATATATTGAAGAAATTGTCGAAAAGTAAAAAGGCCGGATCAGGAATGTTATCAGGTGCTTCCTGTGCAATTGTTGTAATTGCTGATACAAGAAAAGCAGATGCATGGATAGAGGATTGCAGTCTTGCAATGGGATACATGCTTTTAATGGCAGAAAGTTTAGGAATTGCTGCCTGCTGGGTTCAGGAACGTTTAAGAAAGACTCTGCTTGGAAAAGACTCAGGAACCTATGTAAAGGAACTTCTTGAAATACCAGATTATTACGAAGTAGAAGCTATACTTTCTCTTGGTATTGCTAAAAAGGTGGAAGAACCTCGCATTTGGGATGAAACGGAACAATGTAAAATTCATTGGGAAAATTTTTGACAAGTTAAATACAATGAAAACAGACCTGTTATTATAGCAACAGCAAGTTGCTTGCTATAATCGCAATGTTAGTCCATAATTAAGACATGTTATTATTTAGGAGGAACGGTTATGGAGATACAGGTTATACTTAAAAGCTTACGCGAAAAAAATCGTCTTACACAAGAACAAATGGCAAAGCGTGTGAGAGTCACCAGACAGGCAGTTAGTCGTTGGGAAAATGGTGAGACGCAGCCGAATACAGACACATTAAAATTGCTGTCAAAAGAATTTGATGTATCAATTAATACGCTTCTTGGTTCTCCTAGGCAGCTTATTTGTCAATGTTGTGGTATGCCGTTAAATGAAGACAGTCTAATTAGTCGTGAACCAGATGGAAGCTATAATGAAGATTATTGCAAATGGTGTTATGAGGATGGAGAATTTGCATATAAAACAAAAGATACACTGCTTGATTATCTTATCAATCATATGCCAAATCCTGATCATTTAGCAGATGAAGAGCGTCGAAGGCAATTTAATACATATCTTTCACAATTAAAACATTGGAAATAATATAACTTGCATTACTTTTCATTTATTTTGGTTAAATTCGTAAAACTGTCACCTTCTTCTGTGCAATTTCATATATTGCAATAAGGAGGTGATACGATGAATGAAGCAGTTTTGATGGCACTGATTGCAACACTCGGAACATGGTTTGTGACAGCTCTAGGTGCTGCGACGGTTGCATTTTTTAAAACGCCTAATCAAAAAGCGTTAAATTTAATGCTTGGCTTTGCCGCTGGTGTTATGATTGCTGCCAGTTTTTGGTCATTGCTTCAGCCAGCCATAGAACGCGCACGAGTAGATTCGGGGTTACCTGCTTATTTGGTGGCAACCATGGGGTTTTTATGTGGAGCTTTTTTTATGTGGCTATCGGATAAAATTGTTTTCTATGCACGAAACAAAACAAATAGTACACAGGGCAAGGTAAATCAATGTTTAAATCGAATCATCATGTTAATTTTGTCGATCACACTTCACAATATACCAGAGGGATTAGTCGTAGGTGTGGCCTTTGGTTCCATGCAAAATGAAGGCTATTCGGTAGAAAATCTGATGGGGGCAGTTACAATTGCCGTTGGGATAGGGTTGCAAAACTTTCCAGAGGGTGCGGCTGTTTCTATCCCCCTTAGGAGAGAAGGATATTCCAGAATAAAGAGTTTTCTTTTAGGGCAGGCATCTGGTTTGGTGGAACCAGTTGCCGGTGTAATCGGTGCGCTGTTAGTTGTTCATGTTGAAACCATATTGCCATTTGCTCTCTCATTTGCAGCAGGTGCCATGATTCTGGTAGCGGTTCATGAATTGATTCCGGAATGTCAAAAAAATCAGGAAACACAGCCATATTCTGCAACCATGGGAATCATTATGGGTTTTGCGGTGATGATGTTGCTGGATGTTATGTTAGGTTAATTTCATATGAATATAAAAACATCTCTTAATTAAGCCATGAATAAAAAACAGAATTGTTTTTTACTTCACGTAACTTCTCAAGAGATGTTTTTTTCATATCATTTGTCTGTATTATACTGAGCTTATTTCTATCAATCAATAGTTGAATAAAATGTTGATTTTCAAAAAGAAATCTGTTTGTTTTGTGGGTATATTTGATTGAAAACAATCAAAATGAGTGTTATGCTTAATCATATATGCACAAAGTGATTTTATAAGGAGGGGTAACATTGGCATATCAGGACAGGAAAGAGGAGATTCTTTCTATTTTATATAAGCAAAATTACGTATCGGTAAAAGAACTTACCAAATTATTGTATGTAAGTGAACCGACAATTCGGAGGGATTTATCGCAATTAGAGAAAGAAGGGCTTTTAAGGAGAAATCGGGGAGGTGCAATCCTTGTTACAAGAGATGAGCTGCAATATCCACAAAGTTATCGTCAAGATGAAAATGTAATAGAGAAAAAATATATTGCAAAATTGGCAACACAATTACTTTCCGAATACCACACCATATTTTTGGATTCCAGCAGTTCCTGTTATTATCTTGCCCAGATGATGGATGATAAATCAAAGATTCATGTCGTAACTCACGGGTTACTTACTGCACAGGAGTTGGGAAAATATTCTAATATTCAGGTAGAACTTGTAGGTGGAGTTTATGATCCAAAGAACAATATGGTTTGTGGTCCAGATGCGAATTATTTTGTACAGTCCAGATATGCAGATGCCTGTTTTCTTTCTGCGGCGGGGATTGATCTTAAACAAGGATTCACCTGTCAATCATTGGATGATACAGGTCTTTGCAGAAGATATCATCAACAATCAAAGAAAACCATTGTATTACTCGATCATTCAAAATTCAACAAAAAATATTTTATTAAATTACTGGATTGGTCGGATGTTGATATCATTGTAACAGATCATCCATTGCCAGAGGAATTAGATAATTGTTGTTTTAAAAATAATATTGAAGTGATTTATGAATGATACAATATAAATTTAAAAAATTCATTAGTGTATAACCAATTTTGAATCATTTAAAAAAGATATACACTAGAGAAAAATATAGCAAAATGTAAGATAATGTGTATAAATAATTAAATTTGGGGAAAATATTTATACACTTATGTGGAAAAAGGCGGAAAGTGTATAGATTTTCGCCTTTTTTTGTCATTTGAGGCAGTAAATCAAATTTAGTATAGTGTACCTAGCTCAAGGAACTGGACGTCCAAAGATGCTGTACAGGAAAAGGAGTTGTCACATGAAGTTTAACAAAAAAGATAGCGTTTATGATTTTATTAAAGCATATTCACAGGAAATGGAGCACGAAGAATACCCTAAATTTTCTACACAATTCTTAGCTGAGAAATTGAATATGCAGAGAACAAATCTTAGCAGTATTTTAAATCAGTTAGTCAAAGAAGGAAAAATTGAAAAGTATAATGGAAGACCGGTTCTGTACCAATTTATTGAACAGATTGGAAATGAAGAAGATTGTTTTCAGTCGTTAGTGGGATATAACGGTTCATTAAAAGAGGCGGTTTCCGAAGTAGAGGCAGCTATATTATATCCACAGGGAAATTCCAGAATTCTGCTTATTGGAGAAAGAGGAACCGGACGCCATTATTTTTCTACTATCATTTTTCAATACGCAGTGCAACAAGGTGTGATTAAGGCGAGTTCATCAATGCTATCTTTTGATTGCAAGACTTATGAAGAAAATAAAAGATATCGTCATGAAGTCTTGTTTGGGTCAGAGCTAAAGGAGGGATTACTGCAAAAATCAATACATGGAATCTTATTTTTACAGAATATTGATTTTTTATCAGAATTAGAAAGAAACAAACTATTTCAAAATGGACAGCATGGGATCATTTTATGCAGCATGAATGATGAACTACAATCAGGAATTCATGAGGTATTTTCGGAAAGTGTGGATTTTGTGATTGAACTTCCACCTTTAAGAAAAAGAAGCATAGAAGAGAGATTTGAACTATTAAAATTATTTTTTGAAGAAGAAGTAAAAATTTTGAAAAGAAATATTGAGATAGATACAAGTGTATTTCATGCTTTGCTGCTATATGATCCGAAAGATAACATACGAGGCCTAAAAAATGATATTCATAAAGGATGTGCGAATTGTTATGCGAGATCGCATAAGAGTAGGACACGTTCGGTAGAAGCCGTTTTGGCAGATTTTTCGAATGAAGTCAGAAAGGGAATCTTATTTTACCGCAAAAAAAGAAGTGAAATTGATTCTCTGGTACAGACTGATTACAAATATGTTTTTTCCGAAAACGGTATTTTAAAACGACGAAAGAAAGAAAATAATAAAACTATCTATCAATCCATTGATGCTAGGAGAAAAAATCTGAAAAAACAGAATATTACAGAGGAGGAAATTGATTCTGTTATATCATCAAGGTTGTTGGCGGATTTTCAAAATTATTATGAAAACTTAACGAGTAAGATTGAAAACAGGACACAATTAAAAAAGTTAATTTCAGAGGAATTATACCAATTACTGAATGATTTTTTTGAATTTGCACAAAGAGAATTGGAAGAAATACTAGAAGAAAAAATTTTCTATGCCATTTGCTTGCACATAAATGGTTGTCTGGTAAAAGTAACTTCAAAACAAAGGATTTCAAATGAAGAGATTCGGCAAATGGTTGAATCCTATCCAAAAGAATATAAACTTGCCAGAAATTTGATCCAAAAGATTGAAGAGGAATTTCGAGTACATTTAAACGTAGATGAAATTATTTTTATTATTCTATTTCTAACACAAAATACGACGATAGATCAGCGAAAAGTAGTTACTTTAATCGTTATGCATGGGAATAGTGCCGCTGAATCGATGGTTGATGTGATTAATACGATGTCGAAGGAAAAGACAACTTATGCTTATGATCTGCAATTAGATAAGAACATTAAAATTGCTTATGATGATTTAAAACAGAAAATGTTGGAAATTCATCAGGGGAAAGGAATTGTATTAATCTATGATATGGGTTCGATTCGCACAATGGCCGAATCGATTGTGAATGAAACTGGAATTGCGATCAAATATGTAGAAATGCCTATTACACTATTAGGACTCGTAATCAGCAATAAAGCAGCGGAATTCGCTGATCTAAATGAGATATCTAAATATCTGGCAGATAATTTTCAAAATATCCAATTGGATGTTACTGGAAATCAAGACAAAGAAATTCAGACATTTTCAAATGTTGGATTAGTCCGATTATTAAACAATTCTGATAAAACAGAGGAGGAAATCCTAGAGAAAAATCAGGAAGAACAAGATGATACAGAAAGTATCGAAGAAACATTTGAATATTTACAAAGCCAATTTCCAGAAATGGAGATGGATAGAATAAAAGATTACTTAATTATTTTTATTTTAAATCTAGAACATTTGATGGATGTTTCATTAGATGAAGACAAGCGAATCGGATTGATCGTTCATATTGTTTGCCTGATGGATCAGATTATGGATCACCGATTGCCTGCAATTAATGTAATGGCATCTGACATTATTAATAAGAATCCGGGATTGATTATAGAAATAAAAAAGTTATTCCGTCCTTTGGAAGTAGAATTTGATATTTATATTAGTGACTCGGAAATTGCAAACATTATTTCAATTATTAACAACTAGGAGGTAATTATATGACCAAGGAAGAATTAACCATGATCAGTTTTGAAATTGTTTCATATTCAGGTGATGCTCGTTCAAAATTATTATTAGCATTAGAAAAAGCAAAAAATAAAGATTTTTCAGAATGTGATAGCTTGATCGAATCTGCAAATGAATGTTTGATTGATGCTCATAATGCGCAAATGAATGTAATGAAAGAAGAGGCCAATGGCGGAACTGTGGATATGGGATTTATTATGGTACATGCACAGGATCACTTAATGACATCTCTCCTTTTGAAAGATATTATTGGCACATTGATCGATGTTTATAGAGAATAGTCGGTGAGAGGTAAAAAATATGAAAAAATTAATTAGAGCAATTGAGAAATTAAGACCTTATTTTGATGCGGTAGCACGAAATAAGTATTTAAAAGCCATTAAAGATGGATTTATTGCGGCAATGCCAATTGTATTATTTTCAAGTATTTTTATGCTTTTGGCTTACGCACCTAATATTTTTGGATTTTACTGGAGTAAAACAGTAGAAGCATTTTTGTTAAAACCATATAACTATTCAATGGGAATTTTAGGTTTTGTAGTTGCAGGTACTACTTGTTATAACTTAACAAAATCTTTAAACCGAGACATGCCGGTCGACAATCCTATCAATGAAATATCTACGATGATGTGTTCGATGGTCGGATTTTTGGTAGTGGCAGTTGATTCCATTGAGGGTGGATTTGCTTCTGGATATATGGGATCAAAAGGGTTATTAACCGCATTCTTAGTAGCATTCTTTACAGCAAATGTGTATAAGTTTTTTATCAAACGAGATATCACGATTAAGATGCCGGATGCAGTACCACCGAATATTTCCCAGACATTCAAAGATATTATTCCATTTGCAGCATGTGTTATCATTTTGACCATTTTTGACTTCTTCTTCCGTAAGTTTATCGGAGTTTGTTTCGCACAATTCGTGATTGAAGTATTCCAGCCATTATTTACGGCAGCAGATGGATATATAGGTTTGGCAATCATTTACGGTGCAATGGCAATGTTCTGGTTTGTAGGTATTCAGGGCCCTTCTATCGTAGAACCAGCCGTATCTGCTATTTATTATGTAAATATTGCAAACAACTTAAGCCTATATCAGGCAGGAGAACATGCAACCAATATCTTAACACCTGGTGTTCAGCAGTTCGTAGCAACACTTGGTGGAACCGGTGCTACCTTAGTCATTACTTTTATGTTTGCTTTTATGGCGAAATCAAAGGAATTAAGAGCAATTGGTCGAGCATCTTCTGTTCCAGTATTGTTTGGAGTAAATGAACCGATTTTGTTCGGGGCACCATTAATCTTAAACCCGGTATTCTTTGTACCATTCATCTTCACTCCAATCCTGAATGTGTGGTTATTTAAGATTTTTGTTGATTTCTTAGGAATGAACTCATTCATGTATATTTTACCTTGGACAACACCAGGACCACTTGGCTTGTTCTTAGGTTGTGGTATGGGTATTAAAGTATTGATTCTGGCAGTTCTGTTGCTTGTCATTGATGGAGTTGTTTACTATCCATTCTTTAAAGTATATGATCATCAGAAATGTGAAGAGGAAAAAGAAAAAGGACAGGATGAGGCAGTAGAAGAAGAGCAGATGCTTGAAATTGATTCTAATACATTAAAATCAAAGAGAATTTTAGTTCTTTGTGCTGGTGGTGGAACAAGTGGATTATTGGCAAATGCATTGAAGAAGGCAGCAGAGGAAAAGGGAATTCCATTGATTTCTGCGGCTGGTGCATATGGAGCACATATGGATATCATGAAAGATTATGACCTTGTCGTATTGGCACCTCAGGTAGCGTCTTTCTATCAGGACTTAAAAGCAGATACCGATCGTTTAGGAATTAAATGTGTTGCCTGCGAAGGAAAACAGTATATTTCTTTAACACGTGATCCAGAAGCGGCATTAAACTTTGTCTTTAAGATTTTGGATGAGGAGGAATAAACGATGAAATTAGCAGATGATTTTATTTTTGGTGGTGCTACTGCTGCATATCAGTGTGAAGGTGCTTCCAAAGAGTATGGAAAAGGAAAAGTGGCATGGGATGATTATTTGGAAAAACAGGGGCGTTTTGCCCCTGACCCTGCCAGTGATTTTTATCACCAGTATCCGGTCGACCTTGACCTTTGTAAAAAATTTGGTGTGAATGGAATACGCATTTCTATCGCCTGGTCAAGAGTTTTTCCGACAGGGGAAGGACAGATCAATCAGGAAGGTGTTGATTTCTATCATAAAGTGTTTCAAGCGTGTAAAAAAAATGGAGTGGAACCATTTGTAACATTACACCATTTTGATACACCGGATGCTTTGCACAAGAAAGGAGATTTCTTATATCCGCATACGATTGACTGTTTTGTAAATTTTGCAAAGTTTTGCTTTGAAGAATATAAAGATGAAGTACAATATTGGTTTACATTCAATGAAATCTGGCCAGTCACTTCTGGACAATATGTAACTGGAACCTTTCCTCCGGGAGAAAAATATGATGTTACGAAAGCCATTGAGGCAATGCATAAAATGATTCTTGCTCATGCAAAAGTAGTTATTGCCTTTAAAGAAAAAGGATATAAAGGTCAAATTGGTATTATCCATTCTTTAGAAACAAAGTATCCATCTGATGCATCGAAACCAGAAGATGTATTGGCAGCCAAAAGGGAGGATATTTTAACGAATCAATTCTTACTGGATGCAACGTTCCATGGTGAGTATTCCGCAGAAACGATGGAACACATCAACTTTTTATTCGGTTTAGAAGGAAAGACATTTAAACCAGCCGAAATCGAATTGGAGCAGATGAGAATTGCTGCCAAATATAATGATTATTTAGGTATTAATTATTATCAGAGTCATTTTACAAAGTCATATGATGGCGAAAGTCAGATTAATCATAATGGAACCGGAGATAAAGGAACTTCTGTATATCGATTAAAAGGCATTGGGGAACATGTATTTAAAGAAGAAATTGATCGTACCGATTGGGATTGGTTAATTTATCCGGAAGGTTTACATGATCAGATTCTTAGAATCAAAGAGCAATATCCAAATTATAAGGCAATTTATATTACCGAAAATGGTATGGGATATAAAGATGACTTTGAAGATGGAACGATTGACGATACACCTAGAATTGATTATATCAAACGCCATATGCATTGGATTGGAAAAGCAATTGAAAAGGGTGCCAATGTAAAAGGATATTTTGTATGGTCATTAATGGATGTATTCTCATGGTCAAATGGATATAACAAACGTTATGGCTTGTTCTATGTTGATTATGAGACTCAGAAACGATATCCGAAAAAGTCTGCATATTGGTTTAAAGAATTAAGCGAAACGAAAGAGGTATAAGATGATGACAGATTATAAAGGAGTCATTTTTGATTTCAATGGCACATTATTTTTTGATAATGACAAACATATATTAGCTTGGAATGCTATTTCGAAAGAACTACGCAAGAGGGAGATAACCGAAGAGGAGTTATACGATAAATTTAATGGAACACCCAATGACCAGATCATTCGATATATGACAGACGGAAAAGCTTCTCTTGAAGAAATTAAAAAATATTCTCTATTAAAAGAAGAATATTATCGTAAATTTTGTCAGGAAGATAAAGCAAATTTTCATTTAGTAAAAGGTGTAGAAGAATATTTTAATTATCTAAAAGAAAGAAAAATTCCGTTTACGATTGCAAGTGCATCAATCAAGGAAAATATAGACTTTTTTGTAGAATCCTTTGATCTGGAAAAATGGATGGATGTTTCTAACATTGTGTATGATGACGGAACTTATGAAAATAAGGTTCAAATGTTTCATGATGCTTCTCAAAAAATCGGAGTTTCCATGAAAGATATTTTGATTATCGAAGATTCAGTTTCAGGAATGAAAAGTGCAGATCTTGCAGGATGTAGTAAGATCTTAGTTGTCTGCGATGAAAATATGGAAAGTTCTTATAAAAAGTTTCCAGGTGTCATTGGAACGATGCGAAATTTTGAGCATATATTGGACTCCTTATAATCTGTGTCATAAATGAACAGGCGGTTATAGAAAAGATTTTGTTACATAGAAAAAGTTCGCAAAGATAGTGAAATGAAGGTTTGGTAAATGTTAGTAATAAGAGAAATAGAAAAACGTATCAATGGCATTGCTTTTTTCGAACTGAAAAATGAAAATGTCAGAATGATCGTAACAAATCTTGGATGTCATATTATCTCTATTTTTACAAAAGATAAATATGGGATAGAAGGAGATATTGTCCTTGGTTTCGAAAATGTGGAAGATTGTCTCAATGATGGAACTTATATGGGAGCAATTGTGGGAAGAGTGGCAAATCGAATTAAAGGAGCCACATTTGACCTCAATGGCATTACGTATCCATTAGCAGCCAACAATGGACCGAATCATCTTCATGGAGGAGAGCATGGATTTAATCAAAAGCTTTTCCTATATGATATTTTAGAAGATGGAATTGAATTTACTTATGAATCGCCAGATATGGAAGAAGGTTATCCAGGGAATTTACTGGTTAAAATTCGGTATACCTTGCATGATAATTGTTTTGCTATTGAATATAAGGCAAATTGTGATCAGGATACCTTATGTAATCTTACAAACCATGTATATTTTAATCTCTCCGCAGGCAAAAGTAAAATTTATGACCATCAATTAATGATAAAGGCAGATAAGATTGGTTGTGTAGACGAAAATTGCTGTGCAAATGGCATGTTTTTAAGTGTTAAAAATTCTCCATTTGATTTTACAGATTTTCACAAAATTGGAGAAAGAATTTTTGATAACCACAAACAGTTAATATTAGCCGGTGGATATGATCATCCGTTTCTGTTAAATGCCAAAAAGGACCAGGCGGTATTGTTTGATCCTGATTCCGGAAGAAAAGTAACTATTTCTACAACTATGCCATATATCCAGGTTTATTCAGGAAACTTTTTAGAAGGTGGAAATAATGGAAAACATGGTAGATCTTATAAAAATCGAGATGGGGTAGCTTTAGAAACACAATATCTTCCAGATTCAATCCATTTGGAAGAAAATTCTCCCGTTATTTTGCGAAAAGAAGAAGTTTATAAATCAGTCACCGAATATAAATTTGAAGTCGAATCTTAATAGTAGAAGGGAGAAAATGTTATGAAAATTTTAGTCTTAGGTGGAGCTGGATATATTGGATCTCATACCGTATATGAGTTGATCGATGCGGGGAATGAAGTTGTGATCATTGATAATCTAGAAACAGGGCATATAGAAGCTGTTCATCCAGAAGCAAAATTCTATCAGGGGGATTTAAGAAATCGTGATTTTGTGGATTCTGTTTTAGACCAGGAAAAAGAGATTGATGCAGTCATTCATTTTGCTGCGAATTCTCTGGTCGGAGAAAGCATGATCCATCCTTTGAAATACTATGACAATAATTTATGTGGAACAAAAGTGATGCTTGAATCTCTTGTTGCACATGGAATTAACAAAATTGTATTTTCTTCAACCGCCGCTACTTATGGTGAGCCAGAGAAAGTTCCTATTTTAGAAACTGATAAAACAGAGCCGACAAATACATATGGGGAAACAAAATTGTCGATGGAGAAGATGTTTAAGTGGGTTGGCAAAGCACATGGACTTCGATTTGTTTCTTTAAGGTATTTTAACGCCTGTGGCGCTCATGAAAGTGGAAACATTGGTGAAGATCATAGTCCGGAGACACATTTAATTCCATTGATCTTACAAGTTCCAAACGGTAAACGAGAAGCAATTAGTATTTTTGGAACGGACTATGATACAAAAGATGGAACCTGTATTCGAGATTATATCCATGTGACAGATCTTGCGCAGGCTCATATTTTAGCTGTTCAATATTTGATGGAGGGTAATGAGAGTAACATTTTCAATCTGGGCAATGGTATTGGATTCTCTGTAAAAGAAGTCATTGAAACAGCACGAAAAGTAACTGGAAAATCTATCAAAGCAGTTGAAGAGGGAAGACGAGCTGGTGATCCGGCTATTCTAATTGCATCGAGTGAAAAAGCAAGGAGAATTTTAGGTTGGAACCCTGAACATGCTGATTTAGAAGAAATCATTGCGTCTGCATGGAAATGGCATAGCACACATCCAGAAGGATATCAGACAAACAAGTAATGATAGAACGTTCGTTTATGTATCAAACAATGGAATAAAAGTGAAAAATAATACAGGTACTTGATAAATGAGTCAGGTACCTGTATTATTTTAGTTACGCGAACCGATGAAACTTGAAAATAATAAAGGAAATGAATCATGACAAAAAACAAAAATTTATCTCAAAAAATGATAGAACAAATAACAATAACAAGTATGGTCATGACTATTTTCTTCACCGTCATATATGATGTATATCATATTTCTCTTGCTTTGACATTGGCGATTACCTTCGGTACGACTTGTTATCATTTGGGTATGCGTTTGATGGTTGGATGGATGATATCGCGATTACTGCCTGAAAAGATAAATGACGGGAACTTATGGTTTCGAGAAAAAAGATTTGAAACTGCATTATATCGAAAGTTGAAAGTAAAGCAGTGGAAAAAAAGAATGCCGACATATCATCCGGATGATTTTTCACTCGCATTTCATAGTGTCGATGAGATTATACAAACGACTTGTATCTCGGAAGTATCGCATGAGATAAACATAATCTTTAGTTTTGTACCGTTGACATTTTCCTTGCTATTTGATTCTTTTATGGTATTTTTGATTACGTCTGTTCTTGCAGCTTTCTTTGATCTTTGTTTTGTGATGATGCAGAGGTACAATCGTCCGAGATTAAGAAAAATTTTAAAAATGCAACAAAATCAAAAGAAGAAATTAAAAAAGTTTGGTTTTCCTTAAGACGTGTTTATCCTTTCTTTATAAAAGTTTAGAGTTAGAAAATTGAATTAGAGAGCGATTACGAATATAATATAACCATAGTAAGCGAAAGAAAACCTTACTAGATTTAGTTTTTCATATATTTTTTATCCTCTCTTTTCATTATAGAAAATCCAGTCAGAAGTGACTGGATTTTTTTGACTTACACGAAGGCAAATTGCAGATAATAGAAGAATCATAAAAACTATGATATAATTATGTAAAACATAGACGGGTAAAATGGGTCGGTTACAAGAGGTGAAAGATGGATACAAGGGATATAAGATGTTTTATACGTTGTTATGAAGAGCAAAGCATTAATAAGGCTGCAAAACAATTATTTATAACACCACAAGGATTGAGTAAAATCATAAAACATTTGGAAGATGAATTTCAGGTGAAATTATTTGAACGGACACATATGGGACTTGAACCCACAGAAGGTGGGCGCTATTTTTATCACCATTGCAATGAACTGATTTTTAAATTAGATGAGCTTGAAATAAATATGAAGCGCCTTAAGGATAGAAAAAACAAATTAAAAATTGGGTATTCCTGTGGTGTATTACATGTTTTGCCGTTTCGGATTATTGAGGAATTTAGAAAACAATATGGCGATTTTCGTATTACATGGCAGGAATCCTTAAATGCAGAAATAAAAGAAAAAGTAAAAAGAGGAGAAATTGACTTAGCATTTGTGGTTGGCAAAATAGCGGAGAAGGATATTATTGAGCAAGAATTATTTAGCACAAGATTATATGCAGTGGTATATGAGGGGCATCCTTTGTTTGACCGGGAAGTTCTATCAATAAAAGATTTGGAAGGAGAAAAATTAATTACATTAAATGAAAAATATCAATGTCATTTTAGTCTCATCCAAAGATGTAATGATTTTGGATTTATGCCAGAAATTGTAGTCAATACAATGGACAGTCAGTTAATATATAAATTTTGTGAAGAGAAAGTTGGGATTGGGATTGATGTTAATATTCATCAATATTCAAAAAAAACCAAAACATTAAGATTTATTGTGATAGAGGATTCCATTCCATGGAAAATCTATATGATATGTAAAGCAGAGAGACAGAAAGAACCGATCATTCGTGAGATTATGGATCGCTCTTATGATATGAGCATGAACATTTAGTTGATGAGTACTGGTATCTAGTTGATAGGTATCAGTACTTTTTTCATGCTATCATAAAAATGTGAAAAAAAGATGATAAACCACGAGAAGGAGGACTATATGAGTTACAAGTACCCAAATCTTTGCAAACCAATTACCTTGGGACGTACGACGTTTCGTAATCGTATGTTTTCAGCTCCAATGGGGGGAACTGATATTACAAATGATGGCTGTATTGGCCCAAAATCAACAGCATTCTATGAACTAAGAGGAAAAGGCGGTGCTGGTGCAGTTACCGTATCTGAATGTATGGTGCATCCGAAAACAGATGGATCACATGCTTATCACCTTGATGAGAGTATTTTGAATTCTCTTGCATGTGCTACTTATACAGCGGATGCAATTCGCCGTCATGGAGCGATGCCAAGTTTAGAACTTTCCCATTCCGGCATGTATGCGGGAACTTATATGACCGACAAAGATAAACAAAAATCAATGCATCAGTGGGGACCATCGGATACTATTAGACCAGATGGCGTTGAAGTAAAAGCGTTGACGAAAGATATGATTCAGGAAATTGTGGAGGCATATGGACATGTTGCGGGCCTTGCAAAACGTGCTGGATTTGAGATGCTCATGATTCATGGAGGTCATGGATGGTTGATTAACCAGTTCCTTTCACCTTATTTTAATAAAAGAGAGGATGAGTATGGTGGAAGTTTAGAAAATCGCTGTCGTTTTGCAATTGAAGTATTAAAGTCTGTGCGTGAAGCAGTGGGACCATTTTTCCCAATTGAATTCCGTCTGTCAGGTTCTGAATTGTTTGAAGGCGGTTATGATTTAGAAGAAGGTTGCCGAATTGCAAAACAGCTAGAAGATTATATTGATCTTTTACATGTTTCTGCTGGAACATATCAGAGAGGATTTGGAGTAACACATCCTTCTATGTTTAAAGATCATGGATGCAACGTATATTTAGCAGCAGAAATCAAAAAACATGTCAGTGTTCCAGTTGCCACGATTGGTGGATTAAATGATCCTGCTCAAATGGAAGAAATCATTGCTTCCGGAAAAGCTGATGTTGTGTATATGGCGCGTGCACTTTTGGCTGATCCATTTTTACCACAAAAAATTATGTCAAATCGCGATGAAGACATTGTTCGTTGTTTGCGTTGCTATACTTGTATGGCAGAACGTGCGGCAACTGCTACGAGACGCTGTACGGTTAATCCATTGATTGGTCGCGAGTGTGAAGGAGATATGGTTTATCCGGCTCCAGTAAAGAAAAAAGTATTAGTTGCCGGTGGAGGTCCAGGTGGATTATATGCCGCTTATACCGCTGCTCGCCGTGGTCATGAAGTGATTCTTTGTGAAAAAGAAGCGGAACTTGGCGGAATCCTGAAAAGTGAACAGGCACTTCCGTTCAAATATGAAATGTATCAATTGGCAGGGACTTATGCGAAATTAGCAAAAGATGCAGGTGTTGAAATCCGTCTCAATACAACTGTAACAAAAGAATATGTTGAAAAGGAAGCACCAGATGCTTTAATTATCGCTGTTGGTTCCTCTCCTTTAGTACCTCCTATTAAAGGATTAGATGGGGATAATGTAGTGATTGTAAATAATTACTACAAAGAAAGTGATAAAGTGACAGATGATGTGGTTGTATTTGGTGGTGGTCTCGCAGGAAGTGAATGTGCCATCCATCTTGGACAGGACGGTAAAAATGTTCATTTAGTAGAAATGAGAGATCAGCTTGCTCCAGATGCAAATGTTCGCCATCGTCCTTTATTACTTGAAGAAGTTGATAAATACGTTACCGTACACACAGGATACAAAGGATTGGAAGTAACAAAAGAAGGTATCCTCTGTGAAGATAAAGATGGTAATGTACAATTAGTTCCTGGTACGACGGTTATTTGTGCACTAGGACAACGCTCCAATACAGATATGGTCAATGAATTAGTGGGTACGGCTCCATTTGTACGTGTCATTGGTGATGCTGCAAAAGTATCTACGATTACAAACGCCGTTTATTGGGGTTATCATGCAGCATTAGATATTGAATAAAATAATAGAATTGAAAAAGAGGAAAAAAATGAATATAGATAAAAGAAGATGGATTATTTTGGCGGCTGCATGCTTAATTAATTTATGTCTGGGTTCCATTTATGCGTGGAGTGTATTTGCTTCTTCCATGACAGAGTATTTTAATACAAGCTTGCATTTAAATGTTACGCCTGGCGATTTAGCAATTGTCTATACGATTGCTAATTCAGTTGGACCGATTACGATGATCTCAGGAGGATGGGTCAATGACCGATTAGGTCCTAAAAAAGTAATTGCATTAGGCGGAATTATGTTCGGTGGCGGAATGATTGCTTCAGGATTTGCCACAAGTGTTACCTTCTTAATCGTGACATATGGTTTGATTGCCGGTTTAGGATTGGGTATGGCGTATGGCTGTACGATTTCGACGAGTGTAAAATATTTTCCAGACAAACGAGGATTGATCGGAGGAATTACAACCGCCGTTTATGGTATGAGTTCCGTTATTTTGCCACCAGTGGTAACCATTATCGTTGGAAAAACAGATGCTACATTTGCATTTAAAGTTGTTGGTGCTGTATTCCTTATCATTATCCTTTTATGTACACTTGTATTGGAACAGTGTCCAGAAGGATATATGCCAGAAGGATATGTTCCCCCTGAAAACAAGGGAACTGTGAAAAACGATATGGATTGGAAGGGAATGATGAAAACGCCAGTCTTCTATGTCATGTTATTATTACTGACAAGTGGGGCATTTAGTGGCATGATGATTATTTCTCAAGCTTCTGCAGTGGCACAAAGCATGATTGGAATGACTGCCATTGCAGCGAGTGCAGCAGTATCCGTTTTATCCTTTTTCAATGCATTGGGAAGAATTATTGCCGGATATATTTCCGATAAAATTGGACGTATTAATACACTTATGGCAGCATGCTTTTTATCCATTATAGGATTGCTATGTTTATATGTTTCAGGATTAAATACAATTACAACATTCTATATTGGATTGTCAATCGTTGGCATTAGTTTTGGTTCTTTTATGGGTGTATTTCCGGGCTTTACAGCAGATCAGTTCGGTGCAAAACATAATAGTGTAAACTATGGAATTATGTTTATTGGATTTGCTTTAGCAGGATATTTTGGCCCTCAGATTATGAGAAATATATATGCACAGACAGGAGCATACCAAAATGCATTTTTAATCGCTTGTGCTTTAAGTGCAGCAGGAATCGTATTAACGTTTGTTTATCGTAAGCTAAATAAAGCCTAACATATAGACTCCTAATAACTATAGAGAAAAACAGCTAATAGAATCGTATGATGATTAGCTGTTTTTCTTTTGTATTATTTATATATATTAAATCATAAAGACAGATTTCGTTAGAAAAAGTTGCTTAAAAAACTCGGAGAATTAAATTTTTCTGGCTTTTTTTGACTTGACATATATAGATTATCGATATATTATTTATATAGATAATCTATATAAAAGGAGGTAGGAAAAATGGCAATTGAAAAGTCATTGATGTCAGGAAGCTTAGCAATGTTAATTTTAAAATTATTATCGGAAAAAGATATGTATGGATATGAGATGATTGACACACTTAGAAGTCGTTCGCAAAATGTCTTTGAGTTAAAAGCAGGAACACTTTATCCATTATTACATGGTTTAGAAGATAAGGGATTAGTTACTGTTTATGAACAAAACGTGGGTAAAAAGATTCGAAAGTATTATAGTATTACAAAACAGGGAAGAGCACATTTGGAAAAAAAGACGGAAGAATGGAAGGAGTATGTAGGTGCAGTTTCCAATGTCTTAGTCATGGGGGTGTAAAGGATGGAAGAATATTTGAGAATTTTGTTAGAGCAGGTTCGCTGCAAAAAGGCGCATACCTTGATTGCAGATGAAATCCGGGCACACATGGAAGATCAGATCGAGGATAATATGGCAAGCGGTATGCCAAAAGAGATGGCAGAAATGGCGGCTGTGCGAGATATGGGCGATCCAGTAGAAACCGGAATTTCCCTTGATAGAATCCATCGCCCGGCAATGGCATGGGATATAATTTTTTTCATGGCAATTATCAGTATGATCGGCATTGTAATTCATATGTTGATTGGTGATTCAGGAGCTGGCAGCAATCAATTTATGAGATATACAGTAATTGGATTTATCGCTATGTTAATCGTATATCGCGTGGACTATAGTTTTATGGCACATCATGCAAAATGGATTGGAACGCTTTTTCTTGCTTTTTCATTTTGCAGTATTTGGGCTTTTGGAATGATGGTAAATGGTAATAGTGATAGTATAGGCATTTTTATTGCTGGATTTTTCATCTCCATCAATTATTTTTGCTGGATGATGCTGTATGTGCCAATCTATGGAGCGATACTTTATCAGTATCATGGTACTGGAAAAAAAGGAATTTTAACATCTTTCGTTTGGATGATGATTCCTGTGATATTTGCATTGCGATTACATAATGTAATACTTGCTGAGATTTTATTTGTTTCTATGTCAGTGTTATTATCGATTGCTGTTTACAAAGATTGGTTTCAAGTTTCAAAGAAAAAATTTTATTTCTTTTTATGGGGGAGTGTCATTGTATTGCCAATTATTTTACTAGCACTGTCAATGTCATTTCATTGGCTTGCATCATATCAGGAAGCCAGAATTTTAGGAATCATAAGAGGCTCAGAGGAAAATTATATTACAAACATGCTCAAAACATCTCTTGGCAGTAGCCTTTTGCTTGGCGGAAATTCGGTTGATTTGATGAAAAGATTGCCAGGTTTCAATAATGATTATATTTTTGGATACCTTATTTCCAGCTATGGAATTTTAGTTGGAATCGCGGTATGTGTGGTCTTGGTATTGATTGTAGTACGATGTTTTCGTATTTCTCTGAAACAAAAAAATCAATTGGGAATGATGATGGGTTGTGGCAGTAGCGTGGTTTTGTTAAGCAATATAGTGATTAATATTTTAGAAAATATTGGATTATTTCCGAACACACAGACATTCCTGCCATTCTTTTCTGCTGGTGGAAGTTGCACCATTTCAAGTTATATTTTAATAGGGGTTGTTTTAAGTGTTTACCGATATAAAAACATTTTACCGATACACATATCGAAATTAAGCGGACGGAAAAATGAAAGACATTTGTCAGAGTAACTTGACATGTAAAAAGTCATATGATAAGGTATGGTTACTAAAACGAGTGTGGATTTTTCTAGTTTAACTATTTTCGCCACGCAATTACTCAAAAGAGTAATTGTGTGGCGTTTTTTATTGAAAAAATGGAGGATGAATAATGGATGAAAGTTTTATGAGAACGAGACCGGTTTTGCCGTTGCTCGTATCAATGGCATTGCCAATGGTCATATCAATGTTGGTGAACTCGTTATACAATATTGTTGACAGTTTCTTTGTTGCACAGATTAGTGAAGACGCGATGATTGCCCTATCGTTGGTTTATCCGATTCAAAATCTGATTACTTCGATTGCGGTTGGATTTGGTGTGGGACTCAATGCCGTGATCGCATATCATTTGGGTGCGGGTGATAAGAAGAAAGCAGATACTGCCGCCACACATGGATTGTTATTTTCAGCCATCCATGGAATTATTATCATGATTGTTAGTATTTTGATTATGCCAGTCTTTTTGCGTATGTTTACATCAAATTCAAATGTTCTTAGTTTAGGAACGCAATATTCCACGATTGCATTTTCTTTTTCCTTGATCATTATGGTGGGACTTTCTTTTGAAAAAATGTTTCAAGCGGTTGGCAGAATGAAAGTGACAATGATCAGTTTATTATGTGGATGCATTTGCAATATTATTTTAGACCCGATTCTCATTTTTGGAATTGGCATTTTTCCGAAAATGGGTATCAAGGGAGCCGCTTTGGCAACAGGCATTGGACAGTGTTTAAATTTGGTAATTTATTTAGTGATTTATGTCAAACGCCCAATTCCTGTGCGAATTAATCGTCAGTACGCTGCGCTTAATAAAGAGATTGATTTAAAACTTTATGCAGTTGGGATACCGGCGACATTAAACATGGCACTTCCTTCGTTGTTAATTTCCTGTTTAAATGCCCTTTTAGCTTTATATTCTCAGAGTTATGTTGCTATTCTTGGTATCTATTATAAGCTACAGACATTTTTGTATCTGCCAGCGAATGGTATTATTCAGGGTATGAGACCGATTATCGGATATAATTTTGGTGCAAGAGAGCATAAAAGAGTAAAGAAGATTTATGAGATAACGCTTTGTATGTGTGCTATGATCATGGCAATTGGAACTTTGATATGTTTGATTGCTTCCAAACAATTGATTGGTATGTTTACGAGTAATTCGGAGACAATCATGGCAGGGCAGACAGCGCTTCGTGTGATCAGTGCAGGATTTATCGCCTCTGCTGTCTCAGTAGCATCTTCCGGTGCTTTAGAGGGACTGGGAAAGGGAACGCAATCCCTTATGATTTCTCTATGCCGATACGTAATTATTATTATTCCGGCAGCGTTTTTGTTATCTAAAATATGGGGACCGATTGGAGTATGGAATGCTTTTTGGATCGCAGAGTTACTGACAGCGATGATTGCGTTTTTGATTTATCAGAAATCAGCAAAAAGTAATGTATAAATAAAAAGGCTTTGTACTGATCATTTTCACCATTTAAATAGAAAATGACAGACTTTAATGTAACTTTAATTTTTCTATTATATAGTTGTCATTGTGCATTTGTTAAATAGATGTAATAATTGTTACATAAATATTACAAAATAAGAATAATATGTTAAATTAAAGGTAGATCAACACAAATCATCAAAAAGAATGTTTTGCTTGCGATGCCAAAGATGATATCAGGAAGGAAAACATTCTAAAAAATATGGTACAGAAGGAGGAGACATGAAGAAAAAACTTTTTTGCATGATTTTGAGTTTTATGATCATTAGCTGTCTAACCTTTAGCATGATCTTTTGCTTCAATTACCAGGACGTGTATGCAACTTATACACGCTATGTCACGGCAAGTTCATTAAACATTCGTAAGACTGCATCAACGAGTGGAGCGAAAGTAGGAAGTTACAAAAAGGGAACGAAGATAACATGCTATGGAACAAGTGGGAGTTGGACGAAAGTAAAATATAATGGTTCTTATCGTTATGTGTCTACAAGCTATCTTTCGAGCAGTAAACCATCGACGTCTAGTAGTTCAAGTAGCACTTATACGCGCTATGTCACAGCAAGTTCATTAAATATTCGTAAATCTGCATCTATGAGCGGGGCAACCGTAGGAAGTTACAAAAAAGGAACAAAAGTTACATGCTATGGGACAAGTGGAAGTTGGACAAAAGTAAAATATAACGGTTCTTATCGTTATGTATCTACGAGCTATCTTTCAAGCAGTAAACCATCTTCATCCAGTAGTTCTAGCAGTTCAAGTAGTACCTATACACGTTATGTTACAGCAAGTTCATTAAACATTCGTAAGACTGCATCCACAAGTGGAAAAAAAGTTGGAAGTTATAGCAAAGGGACAAAAGTCACATGCTATGGAACAAGCGGAAGCTGGACAAAAGTAAAATATAACGGTGCATATTGTTATGTATCTACGAGCTATTTATCAAGCAGTAAGTCAACTTTAACAAGTTCTTCATCATCAGTGACTGGAAGCAGTGTTGTTTCCTATGCATTGCAGTTTGTAGGAAACCCATATAAATGGGGTGGTTCTAGTTTGACAAATGGTGCTGATTGTTCCGGATTTACAATGGCGGTATTTGCACATTTTGGATATTCATTGCCACATAATTCTATCTCACAGCGTTCCAGTGGAACAGCCGTAAGTTGGGCAAACAGAAAAGCAGGCGATTTGATCTGTTATAATGCAATTGATGGTGTTGGACACGTTGGAATTTATATTGGTAATAATCAAGTTGTTCATGCTGGAAGCACATCAACTGGTATACATATATCTTCAGCCACCTATCGTTCCGTCAATTGTGTCAGAAGAATTGTAAAATAAAATTTAAAAAACAAAAAGTTAAGGAGTCAGCGATTACGCTGGCTCCTATTTCAATGCAATAATATGTTTTTCTTGACAATATCGAGTATCGATAATACAATAAAGGTATAAATATCGATACTCGATATTATAGGGTGGATAATAAAATATTATGAAATATACATTGATATGGGAGTGAGTATTATGAATAAAATCAAACATGTATTTCAAAATTTTTCTTATGACAAATGTGATGAAATGGCCCGTTATTTCGAATTTATGGCTTTAAAGGGATGGCATTTTAAAGGGTGGAAAATCGGTATGGAATTTGAGCAGGGCGAGCCGGAGAAAGTCTGTTATGATGTGCAGGTATTTTCCAAAGGGGATGAATTTGATATGAAGCCTTCTGAGGATGCTTTGGATTATTCTGAATATTGCAAAGAAGCAGGCTGGGAGCTCGTGGATGTACGTGGAAAGTTTTGTGTTTTTCGGAAAATGCGAGAAGATGCAATAGAGATTGTTCCAGCGGATGAAAAACTGGAAAATATAAAGCAAGCAATCAAGGAGGAAGCAGCCTGGCTCATTATTTCAGTACCAATTTTTCTGATCAGTGCTTTTTTGTGGGGAACCGGTATGAGAAATCATATATTTGACAATGAACGGTTTCTCATCATGATAACGAGTATGGCGATTTCTTTCTTTATCGGTGTAAAATCCGTCGGATCATACCTTCATGTGCGAAATGATAACAGGAAATTAAAATATGGGGAGAGGCCTTTTTATGGGAATCGGCAAAAGTATTACACGACATCTTCTATAGGCGTTGATGGCAAAAAAATAGCAATTGTACTGGGATTTATTGGCGAGATCGTCTTTTGTGGAATCCGAAAAGATTATATAATCATGCATCTTATTCTTTGCGCAGGAGTAGCACTTATCATAACCTATATCCTTACGTCCTTGCTTCGTCCCAGTGGCAAAAGTGTGAAACAGAATGCGACAGTTGGGGCCTATGTTATTTGGATTTCTATATCCATTATTTGTTTTTTCGCAGGTTCCATTTTAGGTGTTGATTATGACATAAAAGTGGCTGAAAAGGACGTTGCAAAAGTTCAGTCAGAAATGCCACTGACATTAAATGACTTGGGAATCGAGGATCATACTTTACAAAGTTATAACAAAGATTGTGATAGTTACGGTTTTGAATTTTCGTATTCTTATGAATTGTATTATGATCAAGATGTTAATATGACATATTGTGTGGATCAAAGTTCTTATAATGAAATTTTAAAGAGAAAATGGAGTGAGAAAGTCAGGGACATGAAAGACTCGGTAGAAGAGACCGAGGAGGAACTTGAGAATGTCACGAAACAATGGGGTGCCACGGAAGCATATTATGACGGGTTACAATACTGTATTCGGTATCCGGAAAAAATTGTAGAGATTGAATATAGCGAGGGGAAACTGACAAATAGTCAGATAAAAGCAATTCGAGAAAAACTTGATTTATAGGAGTGAGGTGAAAGGTATGAATAAAACGAAACGTGTATTTCGAAATTTTTCTAGTTATGAGTGTGATGAAATGGCCCGTTATTTCGAATATATGGCTTTAAAGGGATGGCACTTTAAAGGTTGGAGAATTGGTATGGAATTTGAACAGGGTGAGCCGAAGAAAGTCTGTTATGATGTGCAAGTATTTTCCAAAGGGAATAAATATGATATGAAACCTTCCGAAGACGCTTTGGATTATTCTGAATACTGCAAAGAAGCAGGGTGGGAGCTTGTCGATGCGCGGGCAAAGTTTTGTGTTTTTCGAAAAATGAGAGACGATGCGATAGAGATTGTTTCGCCAGAAGAAAAGTTAAAAAATATAAAAACGATTTTCATAGAAGAATTAGGACAACAGCTTTTCTTATGCTTCATGCTAATCGATATTGGATTTGGTGGAATATCAAATTTTAAAGAGACAATGTTTGATACTTCCCAAGTGTTTAACTTTGGAATAGGGATTACCCTTTTACTTTATCTTATCTTGAGATTAATATTATTTATGAAGCGTATGCGAGGATATAAGCGAGAACTTGAACTTGGCATCGAACCTTTTTATGGCAAAGAGAATTGCGATTATTCGAAGAGATTCACTTGGTCCAAATGGATATTAGAAGGAATTGTGGGATTCTTAATCATTATTTGCCTAGTCCTTGGAAATAACTATGTAGAGAGTGTTGTTATGATTATAGTGTCAGTTCTTTTCACTCTGCTGTTATCCGTTCTTCGACCTGGCAGAGAAATCGTCAATGGATCAATTATAGTATTTGTAATTATTATGATTTTGGTCTTTGCAGGTATAGAGGATGCCTGGACAGATGATAGTGCCGTAGAGGTTGCTAAAAAAGATGCAGAAAACGTTCAGGCACAGATGCCATTGTCAGTAAAAGATTTTGGTGTAGATGGATATACATTGAAAGAGTATGAAAAAGAGGAGAATTCTTCTATATTTGGTACTTCTTATCACTATGATTTGAGTTATAATAGAGATGTATTTCTTGATTATTCTGTATATCGTAGTTCTCACAATTGGATTATGAACAAGATATGGAAAGAAACAAAAGATGATATGATAATGGATGCAATGGATATTCAAGATGTAACAAAAGAGTGGGGAGCTAAGAAAGCATACTACAATGGGGAGGGTTATTATATTGTCCAATATCCGGGAAAACAACTCGAAATTTATTTTGGTGGCGAAACACTTACAGATAATCAGATAAAAGCAATCCGAGAAAAACTCGATTTATAGGAGTGAGAAGCAAATGGCAAGGGAACAATTTCAAACCTTAACGGAGCCGATGTATTATATTTTACTGGCATTAATGGAGGAATGCTGTGGTGTAGATATTATGGCGAAAGTACTAGAATTATCTCATGGCAGAGTCAAAGTTGGACCTGGCACTTTATATGCGATGCTTTCAAAATTTGAGGACAATGAGATTATCAGAAAAACGGATCAGCAGGGACGTAAGAAATGGTATGTGATTACGAATGAGGGGAAAAACATGTTGCAAAACGAATATGCCAGATTAAGGCAGATGCAAGAAGATGGGAAAAGATGGCTGGATACATAAAGATTTTCAAACGTGATGTAGATTCTTATGATATAATAAAAAATAGTGAGATAGGAGGATTTCAAAGATGAGAACAAAATATGTAGTTGATATTATGATCGTTTTTTTCTTTTTAGTAGCAGGTTATACGCAGATTGCGAAAGGAACCGCATATGGTATTAGTGAGCAAAGGTATACAAAAGCTTCTATTATTAAGTTTTCTAAACCGATGGGATTGATCACATGGTTGTTTGCCATTGCTCTGGGCATTATATTTCTTGGTCAGTCAGGACTTTTTGCACCACGTACCGGTGAAATCATCGAATATGTTGGCGATGCTGTGATTGTTTTGGTTATTATTCTATATTATATTACTTCGCGTAAAATTCTTGAGAAAAAGAAAGCGCCAATGAAATACACATACAAAAAGAATAAGCGCAAGTTATAAAGATACAGGGGTCAAAAATGAATCAAAAGTTACTCTTTTTTGATATTGATGGTACTTTGGTCGCAGATGGAAGTTCCAATATCACAGAATCAGCAATAAGAGCAATAAAAAAGGCACAGGCAAATGGACATCTTTGTTTTGTTAATACAGGAAGACCGATAGGAAGTGTAGGAGACAATATCCAAAATTATCCATTTGATGGCTATATATGTGGCTGTGGTACTTACATCAAATATCGTAAGAAAGAAATTTTACATGTGGAGATAGATCCGAAATTAGTGCAGGAATTGATTAAATGGAATCAAAGAGAGAAGATTGATATTTTCTTTGAAGGAAAAGAAGGATTGGTTTTTCCACCAGAGTCTAGTATTAAAGACTTAAATCTAGTGGAGCGTTATTTTAAAAAGCAGGGTGTTGCGATCCAATATTATCAATATGAAGAAAAAATCGACTTTCAAACAGACAAGTTCACAATGTGGTTTGATCCGAAACAACCACCACTGGAATTTCGATCATTTTTGGAACATCATTTTTCTGTGATTGAGAGAGATATTGATTTTTGGGAAGTGATTCCCAAAGGATATTCAAAAGCAACCGGAATTGACGATCTGCTAAAACATTTAAATATGGATATTGCGGATACGATCAGTTTTGGTGATTCTGTAAATGATATTTCGATGTTAGAACACACAGAACAATCTGTATTAATGGGCAATGGTGCGCCCGAACTAAAAGATCTGGTTACGTATGTGACAACAGATGTCAGAGAGGATGGTATTTATCGGGCGTTGAAACATTTTAGGTTGATATAATTCTATTTCAAATTTTTTGTGTAATGAATTGGTTCCAGTTCATGTTCTACTAAAAGTTCATTTATCCCAATGATGTTCCATTGTTCTTGATTGATCATTAACATAATGGCAGCATCACGGGGGATTTTTGAATATAACTCTCCAAGCTTTGCAATTCTTAAAGCATGTTGTGTTGTATCTAAATCCATATGAGATCCGATGCAGAGTGCCAACAAATGGTCGCGGGAAGGGTTGGATTTTTTGCCATTTAAGATTTCATATCCATAGTTTCTTGCAATGAAACTGTTTCTTATAATTTCAGATGCAGATAAATGATTTTCCAACATATAAAGATTAAAAAATTCATAGAGAGTTGGCGCCTGTTTTAATTGTTTTAAGTAGTTAGAGAAATCTTTCATCGTAATGGATTTCAGGCGTTTATTTAACTGATCTGTGGTTGAATCGTTCATATTGTTTTGCCTTTCATTTTTTTGATTTATCTCTATGATACAATAGGTGCCAAAAAGTTACAAGAAAGAATCGTTGATATGAAAAGAGGTAAGTTATGACATTAGAGGAAGAATATCAACTGTCTTGTTATGAAGAATTGACAGTATTAGATAATGAAAAACAAGTTTATCTCGTAAAAGAAAAGCAGACGGGGGAATTATTCGTTAAGAAAAAGATACGCTGTTCGCAACCGGAAATCTATCAAATATTGATGGAAGAAAAGTTTCAAGGGATACCCCAGGTTCATCACATCATACAAGATGGTGATCAGGTGATTTTGATCGAAGAATATGTGCATGGATCTTCTTTAGAGAAATTATTACAAAAAAACGGAAAAATAGAACAGGAAAAAGTGTTGCAAATTTGGTTGTGCTTATGCACGATTTTAAAACAACTTCATCATCATGACCAGCCAATTATTCATCGGGATTTAAAGCCTTCAAATATCATGCTCAGTAAAGAAGGTAATGTTTATTTGATTGATTTTAATGCCTCCAGGCAATATAGAAAGGATCATAAGAAAGATACAGAATTTATTGGTACCGTGGATTATGCACCTCCAGAGCAGTATGGCTTTCGTCAGACAGATTCTAGATCCGATATTTTCGCACTTGGTGTGACGATCAA
This sequence comes from Lachnospiraceae bacterium, assembly GCA_030523275.1. Classification (GTDB taxonomy): domain Bacteria; phylum Bacillota; class Clostridia; order Lachnospirales; family Lachnospiraceae; genus Fimousia. Next base: position 65,938 of record JAUNIX010000004.1, on the reverse strand, counting down.
TTATCTTCTGATCGGGAAACATCCCAATGATAAAATTCCTGATGGGAAGTTAGGACAGATGATATCAAAGTGTATTCATTTAGATCCAGAGCAGCGCTATCAGACTATAGAAGAATTAGAAAAAGATTTACACAATCTGTTGGGTGATTCGATAGCCGAAATTAATTTCTTACCGCCAGGATTTCGGACAAAAACAAGATGGAAAATGATAATTGCTGTCATTGGATATGCCATGTTGATGTACTTATCTTTTACGCTTGAGGCAGATGATCCCACTGGTAAGCCGTTGATAGGCAAACAGTTATGGTTTGAGCGGATATTTGTATTCTCTGGTTTTTTGTGCAGTATATTTTATTATTTTAATTATATGGGGATTTCAGACAAAATGTTAGATCGATTTCGCGAGCGGGAGTTTTTATATCATGGGATAAAAATACTCGTATCGGTAGCAATTCTAATGATAGCAATTATGGTAATGGTCATAATAGAAGATATTTTTTGGTAAAATGTACGCTGGCAGCGTACCAATTTTGCAAGACTTTCTGCTATTGTAATAATAAAAAGATAGGAGGAAGTTATGAAAAAGAAAAAAGGCGGTAAATTAAAATGGATCATAATTGTAATCATTGCCATTGTTATTTTAGGAGGCGTTTTTGGTGGAGACGATGAATCTGAAAATACCAATGTCCAATCAGAAACGAAAACAGAGGCAAAAGAATCTAAGAAAAAGATTACATATAAAAAAGTATCTGCCGGTATATTATCAGAGGCATTAGAAAAAAATGCTGCAAAAGCTTCAAAAGAATATAAGGGTAAATATTTAGAAGTGAGCGGAAAACTAGGTACGATTGACAGTGATATGAGCTATGTATGTGTAACAACTGGAGAATTTGACCTGACTAATATTCAATGTTATATAAAAGACAAAAAACAGGAAAAGAAAATCCTTGACATGGAAGAGGGAGATAAAATTACAATTAGGGGAAAATGTACAAGCGTTGGTGAAGTGCTTGGATATAGTATCGATATTGATAGTATAAAATAGAAGATAGACAAAAGAATCTCGTTCATGAAGAATCTCATAAAACGAGATTCTTTTTTTTAACTTGATTATATTTGTAAAATGGTATAAAATTAGCGTTATATTGTTGAAAAACAATATAAAACAAATTTATATCGCAGTATGAATGGTTAAAAGAGGGTACAAAAATGTTTCAACACATGAATTATATTTATGAGGTATATAAGGCAGGAAGCTTTTCGAAGGCAGCGAAAAGACTCTATATGACACAGCCGGCACTTAGCATTGCAGTTAAGAAAACAGAAGAAAAACTGGGGACTCCACTTTTTGAACGGGGAACTTCACCGCTTAGATTAACGGACAGTGGAAAAAAATATATTCTTACAATCCAGAAAATTTATGAAATGGAAGCTGAATTAAAGGATGAATTACAGAAAATGGAGCAGGCAAGGACAGGAAAGATTGTCATTGGAGCTGCCAGTGTATGTATGACATATTTGATGCCGGAAGTTTTAGAATTATTTTCTCAAAAATATCCGGGAATTGAAGTAGAAGTTCGAGAAGAATCTTTTGATGTACTAAAAAATATGATTCGAGATGATGAAATTGATCTGATCATGGAGACAGACTGGTATGAGGATGATTTGGCTTCGGAACGACTGTTTCAAAATTATGTGTTGTTAGCAGTACCCAAACAATTAATTACAAATAAGGCATTATTAGAAAAAGGCATGACAGCAAAGCAGATTAAAAGAGATGAATTTTTACTTCCTGATGCAGAAAAGATTACATTAGATGATGTGATAGATATCCCGTTTCTGACTTTACAGCCACGAAATGAAATTTATATGCGCAGTACTATGATTTTTCATTATTATGGAAAAAGTCCAAAGACAAAAATGACTTTTAACCAGCAAAATACAGCGTATCAGTTTGCAAGACGCGGTTTTGGAGCCGCACTTGTGTCAGATACGGTTGTGCGATATGCAGATGAGGATGAAAATATATTATTTTATCAGTTTGACTATCTAATGCCGGAGCGTTGGATATCAATAGGATACAAGAAAAGGAAATATCAGACGAAAGCGACCAAAGCATTTATTGAAACTGCAAAAGAGGTGTTTCAATCGTAGAACAAATCAGAATGGAGGAGATGAATCATGAAACAGTATAATGAAAGAATTTCATCTTACGCAAAACAGCAGGAAACAATATGTAGGAAAAACGATGTGATTTCCGATCAATTATTTGAAGAATATGGAGTAAATCGTGGACTTCGTGATCAGGAGGGGAAAGGTGTTTTAACTGGTCTTACTAATATATCCAGAATTGATGCATTTGAAAATGTCGATGGAGTAAAAACTCCTTGTGAGGGAAGACTTTGGTATCGAGGATATCAGATTGAAGATTTAGTAACGGAGGCGCATATCAAGGGATATGGTTTTGAACGAACTGCTTATTTACTTATATTTGGAGAGAAACCATCGGAAGAAGAATTAGTTAAATTCCGTAAAGTTTTGGCAGATTGTCGAGACTTGCCAACAAACTTCACACGAGATGTTATCATGAAAGCTCCGACCAAAGATATTATGAATCATATGACAAAAAGTATTTTAACGCTTGCTTCCTATGACGACAATGCAAGTGTGAATACAGTAGATAATAGTCTTCGTCAATGTATTCAATTAATCAGTATTTTCCCAATGTTGGCAGTATATTCTTATTTGGCGTATGATCATTATGTCAATGAACGAAGTATGTTCATACACCGACCAGAATTAGAATTATCTACTGCTGAAAATATTTTGATGATGTTGAGAGCAGATCAAAAATATTCCCGTTTAGAGGCGAAAGTACTTGATATTGCCCTTATGTTACATATGGAACATGGTGGTGGTAATAACTCTACTTTTACGACCAGAGTTGTAACTTCGTCCGGTTCCGACACTTATGCAGCGATTGCAGCGGCGATGTCTTCTCTAAAAGGACCAAAACACGGTGGTGCAAACTTAAAAGTTATGGAAATGATAGAAGATATTAAAGGCCATCTTCATGATATTCGTGATAAAGATGAGATTGAATGTTATCTTACGAAAATTGTGGATGGTGAAGCATTCGACCATAAAGGACTGATTTACGGTATGGGACATGCGGTATATTCTCTGTCTGATCCACGAGAAGTCATTTTCAAAAACTTTGTAGAGCGATTGGCAGCAGAGAAAGGTCGCGATGATGATATGTTCTTATACAATGCAATTGAAGAATTAGCACCAAAGATTATCGCCAAAAAACGTAAGATTTTTAAGGGAGTCAGCCCAAATGTTGACTTCTATAGCGGTTTTGTATATGAAATGCTTGGTATTCCACGCGAATTATTCACACCGCTTTTTGCGATGGCACGAGTTGCAGGATGGAGTGCACATCGTATTGAAGAACAGATTGGCATGAATAAGATTATTCGTCCGGCATATATGAGTGTGATGAAGGAAAGAGAGTAAGAAATAAAAAGTAAATTATTTACAAAAATATAAAAATAATGTATAATAAAGCAGTCTTTTACAACACATTTCTTGGATTTGAAGGCTGCTTTTTTGTGTCTTCATATCTTTTTTAAATACTCAACTTTCAAAAAGTAGAGTGTTTCTTTACATGTCTCAAAAATTCAACTATAATGAATTTGTATTTGATGGAATATACCAATGATCATAAACATGTATATGGTAATATTAGTTTGCAGGCTATGAAAAATCGTATAGTAGATATTCAAAATAATGCGGAAGTGAGTGTGAGATATATGCAAGAGTGGGAAGAGAGAATTTTAGAACAACAGGAAGCAATAGAAAATGAATATCTAGATTTAATCAGAAAAAAACTCGAAAAAGGTCAATCTATTAAACAGATAGCGGAAATTTTAGAAATAGATGTAGATGAGATTGAGAAATTGATTAAAAAGTTAAAATAAAATTATGAAGATTAAAAGGTCAGAAACCGAAGTAGTGTTTCTGACCTTTATTATATATTATATGTAACTTTTATGAAAAAGATTTTATTTTAGAATATAAATTGAGATATTCTTTCAAAACGACTTGTTCCTCATCTGATATTTGTGTAAGAATCTCAGTAAAAGAAGATGGAAGTGTGAATAGTACATCCAGAACTTTTCCACGAACCAGATAATCCAGACTGGTATCAAAAATATCACATATTTCAATTAGTTTTTCCAATGATAGGGCTGAAACGCCACGTTCTACACAACTACAATGTTTGATGGAGATGTCTAATGCCTCAGCAAGTTGTTCCTGTGTCATATGACGTTCTTTGCGTAAAGTGGAAATTCGTTTTCCAATTTCACTATTTAAATTACTCATGCATTATCCCCTCCAATCTTAATATTCATTATATATGGGAATTTTAGAATTAATAATAACTTAATAAAGTGATAAATATATACCTATTAAGTAAAAACAGAAATCCAATGATTATATAAAGAATTCAAAAAGAGATGGTTAAATGTGTATAGCGATTGTAAAACATTTAAAGATTCCTCATGGTTTTCTTATGTACATTATGCTACAATAAAATAAATTTAGCTGCATTAATTTTTATTTTTGATTTATTCTCTGGTAGGAGGCGATTACAAATGATAATGGAAAAGTTAAAAGAGGAAGCAAGTTTTACGAGTCATGAGAAAGAAGTCGCCCATTATGTATTAAAGCATATGGATCAAGTTCCAGAGATGTCAACGAGTGAATTAGCACGTGCTTCATTTACCAGTAAGGCAACTGTGGTGCGTCTTTGCAAGAAATTAGGCTTGTCTGGTTACCAGCAGTTCAAATTGAAACTGGTTGAGGAGCTTAGTCAGAAAAAACGCATGGATCAATTGCTTCAGAATGAGCCAATCACCAATGAAAGTTCTTATACAGATATTATTCATGTATTACCAAATCTTTATGATAAAGCCGTGACAAATACGAGACTTTCATTAGATAAAAATAGCATGAATCGGATTAATCAAGTATTACAAAGAGCAGAGTGCATTGATATTTATGGTACAGGCATTAGTTATATATTAGCACAGTCAGCAGCCTTTAAATTTTCTACACTGGGAGTGGAATGTTCGGTTTATGAGAGTATCAATGGACATTATTTGGCAGCAAGACAGAACAAAAAGACGATTGCTTTTTTGATTAGTTTTACTGGAGCCAATAGGACAGTGATCCGCATGGCGAGGTATTTGCGGCAAGCAACTAACAATTATGTTGTGGGCATAGTAGGACCTCACAATCATGTTATCCGTAAATGGTGTCATGAAATAGTTGAAATTGCCAATCGGGATTCTTTGGTAAGTTTGGATGTTATCACTTCTTTTTCTGCTGCAACCTATGTATTAGATATATTTTTCTCCTTACTCTTATCCAGTTGCTATGAAAAGCATGCAATTTCTTCATTGGAAATGCTAAAATATAGACATATACTATTAGATGAGGTTGATGTAGATTCCGAAACAGGTGAATAGAAAGAGAAATGAAATGGATTTTGAACCGCTGTTACAAAAACAGTGGTTCTTTTTTTTAAAAGTTTGAAACGATAAATCTATTGTGTTTGTACCGGTTGTTGCTGTCAAATTTGCATGTTATATTCGGCTTAACAAAAAGAAAACATGAAATTCAAGGAGGAGAAGCGTATGGGAAAATATCATGAACTGGCAAAAGAAATTGTAAAAAATGTCGGTGGAAAAGAAAATGTTGCAGGTTTGGTTCATTGTATTACGAGATTGCGTTTTACACTGAAGGATGAGAGCATTGCAAACGATGAAGTACTAAAAGCAATGGAAGGTGTTGTCACTGTCATGAAAAGCGGTGGGCAATATCAAGTAGTAATCGGAAATCATGTGCCGGAAGTGTTTGAAGATGTGATGCAGTTGCTAGACTTACAAAGTGTCAGTGAAGTGCCAGAAGAAAAGAAATCGGGCAAACTATTAGATAGAGCTATCGATGTTGTGTCCGGTATTTTCCAGCCAATTCTTGGTATTATGGCTGCTTGTGGTATGTTAAAAGGCTTAAATACTTTATTTGTAACACTTGGGTTGTATAGTGCAGATTGTGGTGGATATTTGATTATCAATGCAGCAGGGGATGCGTTGTTTACATTTTTGCCGTTATTTCTTGGTTATACCGCAGCAAAAAAGTTTGGATTAAAGCCAATGCTTGGTCTTGCGATTGGGGCAGCCATGTGTTATCCAGGAATACAGGCAGGTACACTATCAGCAGGAGTAGAGCCTTTATATCATATATTAGATGGAACAATGTTTGCGTCACCAGTATATATTGATTTTTTTGGTATTCCGGTTATTTCCGTAGATTATACAGGAACCGTAATTCCGGTTATTTTGGCAGTCTGGTTTGCGTCGAAATGTGAAAAACAGTTTAACAAGTTTATTCCAGATTTAGTGAAATTTTTCTTCGTGCCGATGTTAACCTTGTTAATTACACTACCGGTATCGGTACTTTTCCTGGGACCTGTTGCTACATTTGGTTCTACATTAATTTCTGAATTTACATTAGCAATCAGAGGATTCAGTCCATTGTTAGCGGGAGGCATTGTAGGATTAACCTGGCAGATTCTTGTAATTTTTGGAATGCATTGGGGCTTCATTCCAGTCTATATTAACAATGTTATGACTTTGGGTTATGATAATGTTATGATGCCGTTTTTTGCCTGTACTTTTGCAACTTCTGCTGTTGTATTGGCAATTTTCTTTAAAACAAAAGATAAAAAGTTAAAAGAAATGGCGATACCAAACTTTATTTCAGGAATTTTTGGTGTAACAGAACCTGCTATATATGGTATCTTATTACCACTGAAAAAACCATTTATCATCAGTTGTATTGCAGGAGGTATTGGTGGTGCTTTTTATGGACATTTTAATTTCAGAAAATTCATCCTGGGTGGAATGGGAATCTTCGAATTACCTAATATGATGAATCCAGATGGAACAATGGGAAATATTATTGTAGCATTTATCGGTATTGCAATTTCTATGGTTGTCGGCTTTGCATTGACTATGATTTTTTATAAAGATGAATCCCAACCAGAATTAAAGGACAGTCATACTGATATTTCTTCCGGCACAGATACCGCAGTTGAAAAAGATGCGATTGTATCCAGAGAAAAAGGCGAAAAAATTGTAGTTGCCAGTCCATTAAAGGGAAAAACAATTAAACTGTCTGAAGTAAAAGACGAAGCATTTTCTTCGGGTGCACTTGGAGATGGTGTTGCAATCATGCCAGAAGAAGGAATTTTATATGCTCCAATGGATGGAACAATCTCTGCGCTCTTTCCTACAGGACATGCGATTGGTATGACAGCAGAAAATGGAGTTCAATTGTTGATGCATGTGGGTATGGATACTGTGCAATTGGAAGGGAAAGGATTTAAACCACTCGTTTCAGCAGGTGATATTGTAAAAAAAGGACAAAAGCTTTTAGAATTTGATATAGAATTGATTCAGGATGCCGGATACTCTTTAGTGACCCCTGTATTAATTGCAAATTCAAAGGATTTTGAGGATGTTATTTTGGAGGGCAAAGAGCAAGTACAGTCTGGGGAAACATTGTTGACAGTATGTTAGTCGAATATAGAATGAAAGGATAGAAAACGATGCGAAAAGATTTTTTGTGGGGTGGTGCAACAGCAGCCAACCAGTGTGAGGGAGGATGGAAGGCAGATGGTCGTGGGATGGCGATTGTCGATGTAATTCCACATGGTAAAAATCGTATGCCAATTATGGAAGGTATTATGGATTACCGGGAACTTCCCGAAGATACCAATTATCCAGGCAGAGAAGCAATTGATATGTATGGACATTATAAAGAAGATATTGCTCTATTTGCAGAAATGGGATTCAAATGCTATCGGTTTTCTTTTTCCTGGTCCCGTATTTTTCCGACGGGGGAAGAAACAGAACCGAATGAGGCGGGTTTAAAATTTTATGAAGATTTTATTGATGAACTTTTAAAATATAATATTGAGCCTGTGGTGACAATTTGCCATTTTGATATTCCATTAGCGTTGGTTGAGAAATATGGTTCATGGAAAAGTCGTAAAGTGATTCCTCTTTTTCTAAACTATTGCCGTGTAGTTTTTGAGCGGTTTAAAAATAAAGTGTGTTATTGGATTACCTTTAATGAAATTAATATGCTGATGCATTTGCCTTTTATGGGTGCAGGGATTCGATTTTCTGAAGGAGACCATGTGTTAAAAGTGAAGTATCAGGCGGCACATAATGAGTTGGTTGCCTCTGCAATGGCTGTAAAACTGGCCCATGAAATAAATCCAAAGTTCCAGGTTGGCTGTATGTTGGCAGCTGGAAGTGTATATCCTTATAGTTGTAATCCTGAGGATGTCTGGGAAAGTCTGAAAAGGGATAGAGAAAATTACTTTTTTATTGATGTGCAAGCAAGAGGTGAATATCCGGTCTATGCAAAAAAAATTTTGGAACGAGAGGGTATTCATTTGGACATAGGTACAGAAGATATAAAAATTTTAAAAGAAAATACGGTGGATTTTATTTCTCTTTCTTATTATAACAGTCGTTGTGTTAGGGCTGACGGACAAGGAGAAGCATCTGGTGGTAATGTATTTGCCTCTGCTAAGAATCCTTATCTTAGATGTAGTCAATGGGGATGGCCAATTGATCCAATGGGACTTAGGATTACACTAAATGCATTATATGATCGTTACCAAAAACCATTGTTCATTGTAGAAAACGGACTTGGAGCAGTAGATACTATCGATGAGGATGGAAATATTTATGATGATTATCGCATTGATTATCTACAATCACATATTAAAGCAATGATGGATGCAGTAGATGAAGATGGGGTTGATCTGATTGGATATACACCGTGGGGATGCGTGGACTTAATCAGTGCTACTACTGGCGAAATGTCCAAAAGATATGGTTTTATCTATGTGGATAAAGATGATATGGGTAATGGAACATTAAAACGGATTCGAAAAAAATCGTTTCATTGGTATAAAGAAGTCATTGCCACAAATGGAGAAAATGTGAAGACAATTGACTAAATATTTTAAGTTGTTCATGTGTAAATTATTTTTTGTAGTATAATAAATATATGATAAAAGGACAGTTCGATGAACTGTCCCTTTATCATATATATTTTGATGACTCATTGACATCATGCTATGTAGATAGCAAATTATAATTTTAACAGACGGTGACAAGACCGCTGTTTTCTCTTTTGTATGGATAGAATAAATTACTGTTGTCTTTCTGCTTCGGCAATGACTTGATCGATGACTTTTTTTGCTTCATCAACATTTCCAGTATTGATGAGTGCCCGTAAAGAGTATAATAAAGTCAAAAGTTCTAACCTTGTCATATTATCCATACAATCTCCTTTCTCTGCTTGCCCAGTTTTCGTCAATGACTCAATCTGGAAACAGTATAACACATAAATTGGAAATGAATAGTAATAATGCATAAAACTTCCATAAAATAGAAATTTATCTACTTATATTTTACTATGAAATTGCTAAAAATGAAATTTATTTTTCAAAAACAATATTTTTATGATTAGTGGATAACAAAAACAGTTATGGATTTATCATGGCTTTCTTTTGTACATTATGCTACAATGAAATAGATTTACATGTATCATAGAATGATAGAGGTTTTTTAAATGGATAATACGGGGATAAAGCCAAAAGTAATAGAAGAAATCATAGATTTTGCAATCAAGTATGGAATCGAAAAAGTTATTTTATTTGGTTCCAGAGCCAGAGGAGATTACCGTTCGCGAAGTGATATTGATTTGGCAATTACCGGAGGGGATAAAGTGCGATTTTCATTGGATGTAGATGATGAAACATCGACACTACTAAAATATGATATTGTTGATATGGATGGAGCGATGAATCCTGAATTATTAGAGAGTATTCAACGGGAAGGGAAGATTCTATATGAAAAAGTTTGATAATTTTTGTGCTGCTTTAAAAAATTTAGAAGATATTTATCACTATGAAGAACCGTATAATAATGTAGTGTTGACTGGTTTGGTTGCTTTATATGAAATTTGTTTTGAGCAGTCGTGGAAAGCGGTGAAAGAGATTTTGGAGTTGAATGGATTTTCGGAAGGAAAGACTGGTTCACCACGTCAAATATTGAAAACTGCATATCAGGCAGGCATGATACAGGATGAAGCATTATGGCTTGCAGCATTAAAAACAAGAAATACGGTTGCGCATGCATACAATAAAAATGTAGCATATGATATTGTTAGGCAGACAAAAGAACAATATTATGATATGTTTATAAAATTAAAAAATGAAATCAATGAAAACTGGCTATTTATCGAATGATAAGCCACTTGCAAATTTTTTTCCCTGTAGTATAATAAATAATATAAAGAAAATAGAAAAAAGGGGAGCTGACTAAAGTCGGCTGAGAGGAAACTGTGTAGTTTCGACCCGTGACCTGATTTGGATAATGCCAACGTAGGGATATAACGTAAAAAATAGCGGATATGTCATGAAATGGCATATCCGTTTTTGTGTTTTCCAAATCAATTTCATCAAAGAAAGGAGAAACTGTTGTGTTAGGAACTTGTATTGAAAATGTTCGTAAAAATGTACCACTTGTACATAATATTACGAATTACGTGACAGTCAATGATGTGGCAAATGTACTTCTGGCATGTGGTGGAAGCCCGATTATGGCTGATGATGAGGAAGACGCACGCGAGATAACTGCTATTTGTGGTGGTCTAAATATCAATATCGGAACACTCAATCAAAGAACAATTCCGGGCATGTTTGCCGCAGGAAAAAGAGCCAATGAGCTAAAGCATCCAATCTTACTAGATCCAGTTGGAGCTGGGGCAAGTAGTCTACGGACCGATACGGCAGTTAAATTAATGAAAGAACTTGATTTAACGGTCATTCGCGGTAATATTTCGGAGATTAAAACACTTGCATTTGGCAGTGGGACGACCCAGGGGGTTGATGCTGATGTAGCAGATGCAGTGACAGAAGAAACATTGGATTCGGCGGTAGCATTTGTCAAAAATTTTGCAAAAAGAAGTGCAAGTATTATTGCGATTACGGGTGCGATTGATCTGGTAAGTGATGGTGAGGTATGTTATGTGATTCGAAATGGACGCTCTGAAATGGGTAAGATTACTGGAACCGGATGTCAGTTATCGGGAATGATGACCGCTTTTCTTATTGCAAATCCTGAGCAGAAACTGGAAGCTACAGCAGCAGCCGTATGTACAATGGGGCTTGCTGGAGAAATTGCCTGGAGTCGAATGCAGGATGGGGATGGTAATTCTACTTATCGAAATCGAATTATTGATGCTATCTATAACATGGACAAAGAAACATTAGATAAAGGAGCAAATTATGAAGTGCGCTAAAGAAGATTTACTATTATATGCGGTTACTGACCGTAGTTGGTTAAACGACGAGACATTATATTGTCAGGTGGAAAAGGCGTTAAAAGGTGGGGCAACCTTTATCCAGCTTCGTGAGAAAAAATTGGATAAAGAAAGTTTTTTACAGGAAGCAAGGGAAATCAAAGAACTTTGTAAAAAATATAACGTACCATTTGTGATCAATGATGATGTGGATATTGCACTGGCAATCGATGCAGATGGTGTCCATGTGGGACAGAGTGATATGGAAGCAGGGGATGTAAGAGCAAAACTTGGTCCAGATAAAATTATTGGAGTATCCGCACATACAGTTGAGGAAGCCATTTTGGCTCAAGAGCGAGGTGCAGATTATCTTGGGGTTGGAGCGGTGTTTGCGACTAGTTCCAAAGACGATGTTGATGTGCTCAGCCATGATGTTTTAAAAGATATTTGTAAAGCGGTAGAGATTCCGGTGATTGCGATTGGCGGAATTGGAAAGGGTAATATATCAAAACTTGCTGGAAGCGGTATTTGCGGAATTGCAGTAATCAGTGCGATTTTTGCACAATCGGATATTGAATCAGCAACAAAAGAATTAAAAATGCTAACAGAAGATATGGTAAGAGCATAGGAAAGGAGTACGAGGAATGAAAACAGCATTAACGATTGCTGGAAGTGATTCTAGCGGAGGTGCCGGAATTCAGGCAGATATCAAGACTATGCTTGCAAATGGCGTTTATGCCATGAGTGCAATTACAGCCTTGACCGCACAAAATACAACCGGCGTTACAGGAATTATGGAAGTTTCTCCCGATTTTCTAGGAGAACAATTGGATAATATTTTTACCGATATTCGTCCGGATGCTGTGAAAATCGGTATGGTATCCGCAAATTCGCTGATTGAAAAAATTGCAGAGAAATTAAAAGAGTATAATGCAAAAAATATTGTAGTAGACCCGGTTATGGTTGCAACAAGTGGTTCAAAATTAATCAGTGATGATGCCATTGACGCTCTAAAACAATACCTCTTGCCAATGGCATGTGTATTGACCCCGAACATTCCAGAGGCAGAGGTTCTTTCTGGCCTGGAGGTAAAAACAGAGGATGACATGATTGCGGCAGCGAAAAAAATCAGTGAGGATTACCATTGTGCTGTCTTATGTAAAGGGGGACATCAGTTAAATGATGCCAATGACCTCTTGTATAGTGATGGTTCCTGGAAATGGTTTTATGGAAAACGAATTGATAATCCGAATACGCATGGTACGGGCTGCACGCTTTCCAGCGCGATTGCTTCAAATCTTGCCAAGGGATTTGATTTAGAAACTTCGGTAGAACGCGCGAAGGCTTATATCTCTGGTGCGCTGGCTGCAATGCTTGATCTCGGAAAAGGCAGTGGACCTATGAATCATGGATTTGACCTGAGTGGCGAGTTTGCAAAACAGGCTTAAAGGAGGTCACAAATGATGAGAGAGAAGCGTACAGGGCTTTTTGAAAACGGATTAATCTGGTTTGGAGCTGGGGTTTCAATTGCAGAAATCCTGACTGGAACTTATTTTGCACCGTTAGGTTTTGAAAAAGGGTTAGCGGCGATTCTTATCGGACATGTCATTGGCTGTTTGATGTTATTTCTTGCCGGCGTGATTGGCGGAAAAGCACGTAAAAGTGCGATGGAAACAGTAAAAATGAGTTTTGGACAGACAGGAAGTTTGCTATTTTCTATCTTAAATGTTTTACAGTTGGTTGGATGGACGGCAATTATGATTTATGACGGTGCTCTGGCGGCAGATGGAGTGATGTCGGCTGGTCGCTGGGTTTGGTGTCTGATTATCGGTGCGTTAATTTTATTATGGATTTTGATTGGAATTACGAATCTTGGAAAAATCAATACGATAGCGATGGCAGCACTGTTTCTTTTGACCATGATTTTATGTAAGGTTATTTTCATTGACAATGGTGCGACAGGAATGATTTCCGGAGAAACTATGAGCTTCGGTGCGGCCGTAGAACTAGCAGTTGCAATGCCACTTTCCTGGCTGCCTTTAATCAGTGATTATACGCGTGAAGCAAAAGAGCCGGTAAAGGCAACAGCGGTAAGTGCACTTGTATATGGAATTGTTAGCACCTGGATGTATGTGATCGGTATGGGTGCAGCCATTTATACCGGTGAATATGATATTGCACAGATTATGTTAAAAGCGGGGCTTGGAATCGTTGGACTTTTGATTATTATATTTTCTACTGTTACAACTACATTTCTGGATGCATATTCAGCGGGTGTATCAAGCGAATCGATTTTGTCAGGATTAAATGGCAGAATGATAGCTATGATCGTAACAATCGTCGGTACGATTGCCGCAATTGTATATCCGATGGATAATATCACAAATTTTCTATATTTAATTGGATCTGTATTTGCACCAATGATCGCAATTCAAATTGCTGATTTCTTTTTCTTACAAAACAATAGTGAGAGAAAAGCAATCGATGTGCCCAATATGATTGTATGGCTGATAGGATTTATTGTATATAGATTGCTCATGCGTGTTGATATTCTTATCGGTAATACGTTACCGGATATGTTAATTACAATTATTTTATGTTTGATCGTAGGAAAAGTATATAACGGATCACGATAGAAGAAAGGGGTTTTTTAATGAATTATACAACACAGATGGATGCAGCAAGAAAAGGGATTGTGACTCCTCAAATGGAGACTGTTGCGAAAAAGGAAAATATGCCAGTGGAACAGTTAATGAAACTGGTGGCAGAGGGAAAAGTGGCAATTTGTGCCAACAAGCACCATACATGTCTGGATGCGGAAGGCGTAGGAAGTATGCTTCGCACAAAAATTAATGTTAATCTTGGAGTATCTAGAGATTGTAAGGATTATGATATCGAAATGCAAAAAGTGATGAGTGCGGTCAATCTTGGAGCAGAGGCAATCATGGATCTTTCCAGCCACGGAAATACCCAGCCATTTCGACAGAAATTAACTAGTGAATGTCCGGTTATGATCGGAACGGTTCCGGTTTATGATAGTGTGATTCATTATCAGCGAGATCTTGCAACACTGACAGCCAAAGATTTTATCGATGTTGTGCGTATGCATGCGGAAGATGGTGTGGATTTTGTTACGTTACATTGTGGTATTACGCGAAAAACAATCGAACAGATCAAAAAACATAAACGAAAAATGAATATTGTAAGTCGTGGTGGAAGTCTTGTGTTTGCGTGGATGAGTATGACAGGGGAAGAAAATCCATTCTATGAATATTATGATGAAATTCTTGATATTTGTGAAGAACATGATGTAACCATTTCTCTTGGTGATGCCTGTCGTCCGGGCTGTCTGGCGGATGCAACGGATGTTTGCCAGATTGAAGAATTGGTTCGCCTTGGAGAACTGACAAAACGTGCATGGGATCATAATGTGCAGGTTATGGTAGAAGGACCTGGTCATGTTCCTTTGGATCAGGTGGCAGCGAATATGGAAGTGCAAAAGAGCATTTGTATGGGAGCTCCTTTCTATGTATTAGGACCTTTAGTTACTGATATTGCACCAGGATATGATCATATCACAGCAGCCATTGGCGGGGCGGTAGCTGCCATGAATGGAGCAGCATTTTTATGCTATGTAACTCCGGCGGAACATCTTGCATTGCCAAATGTTGATGATGTAAAACAGGGTATTATTGCTTCTAAGATCGCAGCCCATGCAGCAGACATTGCCAAAGGGGTTCCGGGAGCACGCGATATTGATGATAAAATGGCAGATGCGAGAAGAGTGCTTGATTGGAATGCACAATTTGCATGTGCCCTTGATCCGGAAACTGCAAAAGCAATTCGTGATGACCGACTTCCAGAAGACGATCACAGTGATACTTGCAGTATGTGTGGAAAATTCTGTGCAGTCCGTAGCATGAACAAAGCACTTGCCGGAGAGTATATAGATATTTTATAAAATGATATCTGATTCGTGTTAATCAAGAAGCTGTGACAAAGTTACAAAGTGAACGATGTCACAGCTTTTTATGGTTTAAGAAATTTTTATGCGTTACGGCATTTTCCGGTTGATTTTCTGATGATCAATTCCGGTTGATATTCCATTCTCATAATATAATGATAACCGGAATCATTCTTTTTTTGTGTATTCTTACGATAAATAATGTCGACTGCCTCCTGTCCCTTATACGTGGAAGCATGTTCGATCGTTGTCAGGGAAATTTGAGGCATTGCAGCCAGCGGGATATTGTCAAATCCACAGACAGAGTAGTCATGTGGTATGCGACATCCATGATCAGAGAGGGCGGCCATAATGCCGAATGCAGTCATATCATTGTTGCCGACAAAGGCAGTTGACTTCGTTTGTTCTTCTAAAGCCTTAGAAGCCTGTGCGTAACCATTTAGATAATCTGAATTTTGGAGTGGATACTTACGATAGGCAACTGCAGAAGAAGTTCGAATTTCTATTTGATCGATTGGAAGCCCATGATTTTTAAAACTTGTTTGCAATCCTTCCAGTCGATGAACTCTTCCGATTTCCTTAGCCTGAAGTGGCGTTGTAATATATGTAATATGTGTATGACCTAGCGAGATTAAATGTTCGCCGATCATATAACCAGGTTTTTTACTATCCAGTTCAATGGAATCAAACTGGCACATTTCGGGTTTATCCCCAATCGAAACAATCGGTATTTTTTTTGATAATAAATTTGCCTCTTTCATTTTTGCCGGTGGATACAAAGAAATAATTCCGGCTAGTTCAAATTCTGATAAAATATTTAGATAAAGCGTTTCCTGTTCTACATCACGTAGTGTTGTCACATTAAAAACGGTATAACCGTATTCTTTTGCGCGTTCGGTGATTGCCTGAGTGATGATACAATAATAAACATTTGATAGGCTGGGACTTAAGACAATCAGACTCTGCGCTAATGGAGACTGTCCCTTTGCCGGTCTGCGAACGGTTCTTTTATATCCTAATTCTTTGGCGGTTGCTTTTACTTTTTCGATTGTTTCTTCTGAAAACGAAACATTTTTTCGATTGCTTAAAATCATAGATACTGTTGATTGGGATAATCCAAGATGTTCCGCAATATCTCTGGTAGTTACTTTGTTTCTTTTCCCCATATTAATCCTCCGCTATGGTGTAACTAAAATTTTTGCCAAATTTTTCAAGAATATGCAAAAATAAAAAATTTATTTTGATTAATAAATGATTACTAATCGAATGTTACTTTGATTATTAATATTATATCTTTGATTAGTCGTAAATGCAAGAAACATCAGAAGTTATAAGAATACCGGAAATAAGAATAAATGAAACAATCATTAATCAAAATACTTGATTAGTGAAATATCCTTAGAAATGGCTGATTTATGCGGTTTTGGCGATTTGACAAACAGGAAAAGATATGGTTAGATAGATTCAACAAAGAAACATTATTATAACTCGATTTACTTTAGGAGGGTGTACAATGAGCGTAATTACATTTGTATGTGCAGGTCAGATGAACTCTGCAATCACATTTCCAGCATTTGAAAACGGACACGAGGTAAGATTAGTTGGTTCCCCATTAGACCGTGATATCATTGATGGATTAAGAAAAGACAATTTCCACATCACATTAAAAAGAACACTTCATGATGGTATTAAATATTATCAGTTTGAAGAAGTAGAAGAAGCATTAGAAGGTGCTGACTTAATCTTAGGTGGTGTCAGCAGTTTTGGTTTAGATTGGTTCTGTGATGAAGTACTTCCAATTATTCCAGAAGAAGTACCATTATTAACAGTTACAAAAGGTATGGTTGACTTAGAAGATGGAACTTTAGTTCCTTATCCTACTATCTTTGCAGAAAGACAGCCAGAAGGCAAAAACATCAACTTCAATGCAATCGGTGGTCCATGTACAAGTTATGAATTAGCTGACCATGATGATAGCCATGTTGCTTTCTGTGGTAAGAGCATGGAAACATTAAAATACATCAAATCTTTATTAGCTACAGATTATTATCACATTAGTCTTTCTACAGACGTTGTTGGTGTAGAATGTGCAGTAGCTATGAAGAATGCATACGCTTTAGGTGTATCTTTAGCTGTTGGTCTTGCAGAAAAGAGAGATGGAAAAATTGGCGCTGTTCACTATAACTCTCAGGCAGCTTTATTTGGACAAGGCGTAAAAGAAATGACTCGTCTTTTAGAGTTAATTGGTGGTAAACCAGAAAACATCGTTCATGGAGCTGGTGACTTATATGTAACAGTATTCGGTGGAAGAACACGTAAGATTGGTACTTTATTAGGACGTGGATTATCATTCGACGAAGCTATGGAAGAATTAAAAGGTGTAACACTTGAATCTATCGTTATCGCAACAAGAACAGCTCGTGCCGTTAAGAAATTAGCGGAAAGAGGAGTTGTATCTTTAGATGATTATCCATTATTGATGCATGTAGATGAAATCATCAATAATGGCGCAGAAGTTGATATCCCTTGGGAAAAATTCACAATGGTGACAGAATAATATTAAGACAATCTTAGAATAGACAGGCAGCCCCTATGCATAACATGAAATATGCATAGGAGCTGCCTGATTTGTTTTTGATGATTGTTCTTAATATATTTGCTGCAGATTAGCTTAACACCACTTCTACAATTGTGGAAGAGTTAAGGCTCCTCTCTTCCAGAATCTAACCTTTTGCAATGAAAGCACATTGCCAATCTTTTATTAAGAAATTATATTACAATTTCAATAAAAAAGATTTATTTTTAATATGATTGTAAGATTTGATTCATTTACAAAACGCTTAATGTCGACTATAATAAAGCAGTATAGCAAAATACGACATACTTAGAGAAAAAAGAGTCGATATTTGTTATTATTATAGAAGTTATATGAGTATAAGATAGAAGGATGAAGGGAGAAGTTATGGCTAGTAAGAAAAAAACAAAATGAAACAAAAGGAAACAAAAGTATTTGATTTTTATTATTGTAATTATAATATTACTTTTTGGTGCATGTCAGTTGAGAAAAAATCATATTAAATCTCATGAGACAGAAGCAAGAAAAACCGAAGCACAGACGACAACGACAGAAGAAGTAAAGAAAAATGTTTGGGAAAAGAAAGATGGAAAATCTTATTATTATGGCGAGGACGGAAAGGTGATGACAGGTCGCTTTGTCTTAAATGATGAGAAGAAAATCTGCTATGCGAATGAAAATGGAGAAGTTACTCGTATTGTTGATGCAACAAAACCGA
Source organism: Lachnospiraceae bacterium (assembly GCA_030523275.1). Classification (GTDB taxonomy): domain Bacteria; phylum Bacillota; class Clostridia; order Lachnospirales; family Lachnospiraceae; genus Fimousia. The sequence goes on along the minus strand of JAUNIX010000004.1, from coordinate 47,221 downwards.
TGGTAGCAGTCACTTATGATGATGGACCTTCTCAGTATACAGATGATTTCGTAAAAATATTTGAAGAACATAATTCAGCAGCTACATTTTTTGAAGTTGGAAGTCGTATTAAAGAATCAAAATCATTACAGGAAAATGAAAAGGTTGTAGCAAACTCTTATAGTGAATTGGCAAATCATACATATGGACATAAGAATATTCGTAATTTATCTGTTGCAGATATGAACAAGCAAGTAGATCGTTGTACAGACCAATTGCGTGCCATGGGAGAAAAAACGGATCAGATACTATTTCGTGCTCCAGAGGGAGCGGTTGGAGAAACTGCAAGGAAAAATTTAAAGGCCCCTGTTATTTTATGGAGTGTTGACACGCTGGACTGGAAATATCGAGATGCTGCTAAAGTACATAAAAAAGCGGTTACCAACATACATGATGGGGATATTATCCTTATGCACTCTTTATATGAAAGTACATTAAATGCTTCTAAGAAGATTGTACCAGAATTAATCGATCAGGGATATCAGCTAGTGACTGTAAGTGATTTGGCACAATTTCGTGGCGGCTTAGAAAACGGTAGAATATATTTCAATATTAAACCAGTTGAAAATGAAACAGAAACAACGACTTCTACAGATACAGAAGCATCTTCTAATGCGGTGTCAGAGGGAAACTGATATGACAGCTAAGATAGAGGAAAAGAAGAAAAATCCCGAAGAGTACCGAGTCATTGAGGCAGCGGCACTTCAGATTCAGGAAGTGGAAGAGTTTCATCATTTAATGATGAAATATCGATGTGCGATTAAAGAAGTTCAGACAAAATTAGAAGTTTTAAATGAGGATTTTAGTGTACGTCATAAAAAGAATCCAATTGAAGCAATTTCCAGTCGTATTAAAACTCCGATCAGTATTGTAGAGAAGTTGCATCGGAACAAATGGCCGGTCACACCGCAAAGTATTTATGAAAATTTGCATGATGTGGCTGGAGTCAGGGTGATCTGCTCTTTTGTTGAGGATATTTATCAAATTGCAGAAGTATTATTAAAACAAGATGATATTCGTTTGATTCGTAAGAAGGATTATATAGAGCATCCGAAGGGGAATGGATATCGTAGTCTTCATTTAATTGTTGAAATACCTATTTTTCTTGCCGATAAGACAGAGTATATGCAAGTAGAAGTTCAGATTCGAACAATTGCTATGAATTTTTGGGCAAGTTTAGAGCATAAAGTACGATATAAGAGAGATATCCCCAATGTGAATGACGTTGAAAATCGATTAAAACGTTGTGCAGAAGAAAGTGCTCGCTTAGACTTAGAAATGCAATCTATTAACAGAGAAATCGAACATGCCATTCACCCTGAATATATAATAGAATGATAAAGATTAAATTGAAAAAGAACGGTTGTAAAAATTTTGAATGATTCTTATTTTTGCAGACGTTCTTTTTTTATTTCATAGGAAATTGCAATTCATTTGCAAGTTGATTGACATTTGCAAATCATTTGCGTATAATACATATTTAGCATGAAAACTGGTAGTGCATAAAATGGAGAGTTCAGATAAATATGAAGAAGAAAGAATATAAGACGAAGAGTAGAACTTTGATTTTACAGTATTTAATGGATGAAAAGGAGCATACAATTAGTATTGCAGATATTAATGCTTTTCTTGAGCAGCAAGGAGAATCGACAAATATCAGTACAATTTACCGTTTTTTGGACAAACTGGTAGCCGAAGGAAGGGTGATGAAATATCAGCAGGAAGATGGTAAAAAGGCAGTTTTTCAATATGTAGAGGAAGAAAGTTGTCATCAACATTTGCATATGCAATGTGTGAAATGTGGAAAGATGATTCATCTAAATTGTGGATTTATGCAAGAAATTTCTACGCATATGATGGAACATCATCATTTTAGATTGCAATGCCAGAATTCAATTTTGTATGGTATCTGTGAAGTGTGTGAAAATAATGTAATGAAATAAAATATGGGCATGTGAAAGAGGATGTAAAATGAAGAAAAGAATACGCTATCTGTTACTGGCTATTATTTTTTTGATCGGTATGTTATCTGGATGTGCTGGTAAGAGCCAGACAGAAGAAAGTTCGGGAAAGATAAAGATTGTAGCGACTGATTATGCGCCATATGATTTTGCAAGAAATGTGGCGGGAAATGCCGCAGAAGTTTCCATGCTGTTATCACCAGGTGAGGAGGCACATTCCTATGAGCCGACGCCGCGTGATATGATAAAGATTCAAGATTGTGATGTATTTGTCTACACAGGAGGAGAATCAGAAGAGTGGGTAACCGATATTTTAAAAGAGATTGATCATAAAATTACCGTAGTAAAACTGATGGATTGTGTCGATTTATATGAAGAAGAAACGGTGGAAGGTATGGAAGCAGAGGAACATCATCATGAGGAAGAGACAGAAGAATATGATGAACATGTTTGGACAGCCCCAGCGAACGCAATTCGGATTACGAAAGTATTGGGAGAAGAATTCGCCAAGGCGGATCCGACTTATAAATCAGTTTATGAGGAAAATAGTGAAGCATATGTACAGCAACTAACGGAACTCGATCAGGCCTTTTGGGATGTTGTAGACCATGCAAAACGAAAAACACTTGTATTTGGTGATCGTTTTCCGCTTCGATATTTTGTAGAAGAATATGGACTTTCCTATTATGCTGCGTTTCCAGGATGTGCGTCTGATACGGAACCAAGTGCAAAGACAGTGGCATTTTTGATTGATGAAGTAAAAAAAGAACAAATACCGGTTGTGCTGCATATCGAATTATCCAATCAAGCAATGACAAACACAATCTGTGAGGATACTGGAGCGAAGAACAGAGAATTTCATTCCTGTCATAATATAACAAAAGAACAGTTTGAAGAGGGACTTAGTTATCTGGATTTTATGTGGGATAATGTGAAGGTGTTAAAGGAGGCATTGAATTAAATGGCTTTTATAGAATGTAAAAATGCAGTTTTTGGATATGAGGGCAAAGCTGCCGTGGAACAACTGAATTTTAAAGTTGAGGAAGGAAACTATCTGTGCATTGTCGGAGAAAATGGATCTGGAAAAAGTACATTGATGAAAGGAATTCTAGGGCTAATCTCGCCAATGGAAGGCGAATTAATCCTTTCTGATGGATTAAAGAAAAATGAAATTGGTTATCTGCCACAACAGACAGAAATTCAAAAGAATTTTCCAGCTAGTGTCTATGAAGTGGTTATTTCCGGAAGACTGAATCAACTGGGGAGCAAGATTTTCTTTCGACGCAAAGATAAGCAAGAGGCCTTTGATAAAATGAAAATGATGGGCATTTATGACCTTCGTAATACCAGTTATCAAGAATTATCCGGTGGACAAAGACAAAGAGTGCTGCTTGCGCGTGCTCTTTGTGCGACACAAAAAGTATTATTATTAGACGAGCCTGTCACTGGTCTCGATCCGACGACTACGAGAGAAATGTATCGTTGTATTCGGAATTTGAATCGAAAACATGGAATTGCTGTAATCATGATTTCACATGATATTGATATGGCAGTCAGTGAGGCAACCCATATTTTACAATTAGCGGAAAAACAAATCTTTTTTGGCACGACGCAACAATATAAACAGTCCAAGGTTGGAAGAGTCTGGATGGGAGAAGATAATTATGATTAGTGTATTACAGGAAATGCTTCAATATGATTTTTTAACCAGAGCGCTTTTGGTCGGATTTTTGGTGTCATTATGTGCCGCTCTTTTGGGAGTCAGTTTGGTATTAAAGCGATATTCGATGATTGGTGATGGACTATCTCATGTCGGATTTGGTACGTTGGCAATTGCAACTGCACTTGGTTTTGCACCATTAAAATTGACAATTCCGGTCGTGATTGCCGCGGCATTTTTATTGCTTCAATTAAGTGAAAATGCAAAAATTAAAGGTGATTCTGCGATTGCTTTAATTTCAAGTAGTGCCTTGGCAATCGGTGTTATGGCGATTTCTGTTACAACTGGAATGAATATGGAAGTTTATAATTACATGTTTGGAAGTATTCTTTCTGTCAGCAAAGAAGATGCAAGACTAAGTGTGATATTATGTATTGCGGTGTTGGCGTTATTCATTATTTTTTATAATCGTATTTTTGCGATTACATTCGATGAAACATTTGCCAAAGCTACCGGAACAAGAGTAAAATCGTATAATATGATCATTGCGTTTTTAACCGCTATTACAATCGTACTTGGTATGCGTATGATGGGCGCAATGTTAATTTCAAGTTTGATTATTTTTCCGGCATTGACTTCTATGCAAATATTTAAGAAGTTTTTATCCGTTGTGATTAGTTCTGCGGTATTATCGGTGGGATGTTTTTTGGCAGGAATGGTATTTTCCTATGTCTATGGAACGCCATCCGGAGCCAGTGTGGTTTGTGCGAATATGGTCGTATTTCTTATATTTACGATTGTTGGAAAAATGACAAAATAAGAAAGGAAGATACAAAAGATGAATCTTATATTTGATGTTGATGATACACTTTATAATTTGATGGAACCGTTTGAGAAAGCACATCAAGAAGTGTTTGCTGATCAAACAGATGCAGATTGTGAGCAACTTTTCAAAGCTTCCAGAATCTATAGTGATGAGGCTTTTTACATGCATGAAAAAGGCTTGATTTCCAGAGAAGAGGAATTTCCTTATCGTATTGCCAAAACTTATGCTGATGTTGACATTCAGGTTTCCAAAGAAGAAGCTGCAAAATTTGAAGAATGGTATCGTTATTATCAAAAGCATATCCATGTACCAGAGGGGATTCAGGAAATTTTAGATTATTGTAAGGAGAAAAAAATCCCAATTGCCGCACTTACGAATGGCAAACGCGATAATCAGGGTAAGAAAATAAAGACTTTAGGACTAAGTCGTTGGTTTGACAAAGAACAAATCTTTATATCAGAAGGAATTGGATATACAAAACCAGATAAAAGGGCGTTTCTGGCGGTTCAGGAGTCATTGCAGATTGATCCAAATGAAACATGGTTTATCGGAGACACTTTTGAAGTGGATGTTGTCGGAGCAAAAAGTGTCGGTTGGCATGTAATTTGGTTTAACCATCGCCACAGACAAATGCCAGAAGGTGAAATTCAGGCAGATTTGGAAGTGGATAGTGCTACAGAACTAAAAAAAGCGATAAAACAATTAATTGGATAAAATGTTGAAAATTGGAAATTTTCGTGCTAAAATCAAATATAGAAAGTATTCATTACAGGATGGCAGACTCCCGACTTTATCATAAAGAAGGGAGGTGACGTATATGACAGACTATGAAATCATTATGATTTTCCTGGGGATATTAGCATTAATGATATCTTTTGGGGGGGGATGTTAATTGCGTTGCTTACCTACATAGATAGGAAAAATAAGCAAAAATAAAAATTGCCTATCCTGTATGCCCCTACAGGATAGGCGGTGTCCAATAGGACAATTAACCTAGAACTGGGAGCATCCATTTTGGAATGGATGCTTTCTTTTTATGATTATGTTTTTAATATAGCATGAAATAGAAATGAATTCAAGTGTTGAACAGTTTCCAAAGGCGTTTTTTTGTGCTACAATGTTAAATAAGAGTGTGAGAATATATATAATGAAACATAGACAGGAGATTTGATTTTATGAAAAAAATTATTTTAACCGGTGACCGCCCAACCGGGAGACTTCATGTAGGTCACTATGTGGGTTCTTTAAAGAGAAGAGTAGAGTTACAAAACTCAGGAGAATTTGATGATATCTATATTATGATTGCTGACGCGCAGGCTTTGACGGACAATGCAGACAATCCAGATAAAGTTCGTGAGAATATTATTGAAGTTGCACTTGATTATTTGTCCTGTGGATTAGATCCAGCAAAATCAACCTTATTTATTCAGTCTTATGTTCAGGAATTAACAGAACTGACATTTTATTATTCCAATTTAGTGACAGTTTCCCGTTTGCAGAGAAATCCTACTGTAAAATCAGAAATTCAGATGAGAAATTTTGAGGCAAGTATTCCAGTTGGATTCTTCACGTATCCAATTAGTCAAGCAGCAGATATTACTGCATTTAAGGCGACGACCGTTCCGGTAGGAGAGGATCAGTTACCAATGCTAGAACAAACAAGAGAAATTGTTCGAAAATTTAATCAGACTTATGGAGACACATTGGTTGAACCTGAGATTTTGCTTCCAGATAATGAAGCATGTTTAAGACTTCCGGGTATTGATGGCAAGGCAAAGATGAGCAAATCCTTAGGAAACTGTATTTATCTTGCAGAAGATGAAAAAGATGTTCAAAAGAAAGTTATGAGTATGTATACCGATCCAAATCATATTCGTGTTCAGGATCCTGGACAGGTGGAAGGCAATACCGTATTTACTTATTTAGATGCTTTTTGTAAAGATGAATATTTTGCAGAATATTTGCCTGATTATGCAAATCTGGATGAATTAAAGGAGCATTATAGACGTGGCGGTTTAGGAGACGTGAAAGTAAAACGTTTCTTAAATGCAGTTTTAAATGAAGAACTTTCTCCGATCAGAGCAAGAAGAAAGGAATATGAAAAAGATATTGCTTATGTCTATGATGTATTAAAAGCTGGAAGTGAAAAGGCTCGTGCAGTAGCAGCGCAAACATTAGAAGAAGTGAAAGCTTCTATGAGAATTAATTACTTTGATGATGAAGAATTAATTAAGAAACATATTCAAAAATATCAGAAATAGAGATGATAAAGGCCCTTGAGAAAATGTTCTCAAGGGCTTTACTTATATAAAAAATCCTTTTGGGTTTTAAATGATAGAAGCATTTTTAAACTTGTGTTATTTGTGCATACCCACAGATGCAAACTTCTTTTATCTTATTATTTTCTATGAGTATTTTTGATTCTAATAGGCTGGGGTGACCCATTGCTTGTCCTTGATATATTTTTTGTATATTCCATCCGTCATGTGTAGAAATGATCTGATTTTCGACAAGATAATTTCCGAGCGCGGATGCCGCAACTCCAGTGGCTGCATCTTCTGGATAACCAGAGTTTTGAGGAAATTGTCTTGCATAGATACAGACATCTGATCGATGCTTTTCTATAGTAAATGGATAGAAACCGGTTGTTTGATATTGCTTACATACTTCTTTGATCAAAGAAAAATTGGGTGTGATTGCATCCATAATCTCTCTTGATTTTATTGGAACCATTAACTTAAAGCGCGAGGTACTGTAAGAGGCAATTGGGTAATCGGCAAGCATGTCATCTGAAATCTGTAATGCATGACAAATCTCGGATACAGATGGCGTGATAGATTGTTTTTGGGGAAGAAATTGCCATACTTGAACTTTAATATTTCCGTTATCCTTCATCCATCTAACGTGAATATTTCCTAATAAGGTCTCATAATAAAGATCATGTTTTTGTACTCGATTTTCCAAGACTAAAATGGTTGTAGCGGCAATGGTTGCATGGACACACATTTCCATTTCGTGTAATGGAACAAAGTATTTTAGGTGAAAATCACAATCTTGTTTTAAACTTTCTAAAATAAATACGGATTCAAATCCAAATGATTTTGTCATCTTTTGCATTTCCTCTGTGGAAAGTAGATCGGCGTCTAAGATAACAGGGCATGGATTACCACCGGCTGGTGCATTGGCAAAAACGGTTGTATGAAAGATACGATACATAGATGACCTCCTGATGTTTACAAACGTATATTTTGTTTGGTTAAATAGATTCTTTCTTGTAGTATACAGCAGTTTTATATATAATAAAAATACATATAATTGATAGAAACCATAATAACTTTTTATGGCAAAGGAGCCTGTATGGAAACGGATTATTATCGAAATTATATTGAAATGGTAGAACAGGGAAGTATTTCTGCCGCAGCGCGAAAATTAAATATTGCTCAGCCCGCACTTTCCAATCAATTAAAGCAGTTGGAAAAGGAATATGATACTACATTATTGATTCGTGGCGCCAGAAAAGTTGAACTGACAGAAGCTGGAAAAGTGGTGTATGAGAAAGCGCAAAACATTGTGGAGTTAGAGTCACAAGCCAAAAAGGAGGTGACAGACTGTAAAGAAGGGCAGATAGGAACTTTAAATTTAGCTTTACCGCCAAGTAATAATGGGGAATTTTTAATGAATGTCCTAGGGTTATTTTCAAGAGAGTATCCTGGAATTCATTTAAATATTTATGAACTTTTATCAAAAAGTGTAGCAATGTATGTAAAAGATGGAATTGCCGAAATTGGATTTGTACGTGCTCCACTAACTGGGGTGGAGGACTTTGATTTTTATCCCGCACAGACAGAGAATCTCAGGCTGATCATGAATCAGGAACATCCTTTGGCAAAGTATGAGAAAGTTCCGATTCATGAATTAGATCAATGCGAAGTTGCAATTTCGCGGAGTTGGACTCATACAATCGAAAGTTTATCGGAAAAACATCATTTGCAAATGATTCAGAAAGTAATAACAACTTCGAGGACAGTTGCTATTGAGTTGGCAAGTCAGCAAAATCTGGTGGCTTTGGTCCCAACGGGGGATGGAGACGAGATAAAAGAAGGTATGATCATGAGAGAGATTGATGGTGCCAATACAGAGGTAAAGCGTGGTTTTATTGTATGTAAGAATAGAAAATTGTCGAAGGTAGCCGAACTATTTTTAGACCAATATAAGGAAAATCTAGGGTGAACTTATGAAACACAATAAATATTTAGAGTTAACAGCTGAGGATCAGATGTTATTTAGTCAGGGGAAACACTATGATATTTATCAAAAATTAGGGGCACATGTAACGGAAAAATATGGAAGACGGGGAGTTCATTTCGGGGTTTGGGCGCCAGAGGCACAGTCGATCAGCGCGATCGGTGAATTCAATCGATGGAATCAGAAAGATTATCCGATGTATCGAAGTGAAGATACGGATTTTTGGGAGGTATTTATTCCGGGAGCAAAACCAGATCAACTTTATAAATATTATATTATTACAAAAGATGGAACGGCACTGTATAAAGCAGATCCATTTGGAATCAGTGCAGAAAGGCGTCCGGGGACAGCTTCTAAGATTGCTTCAATCGGAACTTATCGCTGGCGTGATCAGGAATGGATGGAGGCGCGTCAAAATAGAAATTACCGTGAGGAACCAATGTACATTTATGAACTACATATTGGTTCTTGGATGCGGCATCTTGGATATCGGGCGGGAAACCCGGAACGTTTTTACAATTACCGAGAATTTGCCCGATCGCTCGTAGACTATGTTAAAGAAGTCGGGTATACGCATGTAGAATTCATTGGAATCGCAAATTATCAGAACGATTATTCCTGGGGTTATCAAGTGACAAATCCATTTGCGGTCAATTCACGGCATGGAAGTCCACGGAATTTTATGTATATGGTCGATTATTTACATCGGCATGGCATCGGGGTCATTTTAGACTGGGTACCGGCACATTTTTCGAAGGATGAACAGGGATTGATAGAGTTTGATGGCAGCTGCCTTTATGAATATGCAGATCCGGCAAAAGGAAATCATCCAATTTGGGGAACAAAAGTGTATGATTACGGCAAAGGAGAAGTGCGGAGCTATTTGATTTCGAATGCATTATACTGGTTAAGGCAGTATCATGTGGATGGTCTGCGGGTGGACGCGGTAGACTCGATGATTCATTTAGATTTTGGAAGAAAAGAAGGAGAATGGGAACCAAATTCTAAAGGGGATAACCGAAATCTGGAAGCAATTGAAATGATAAAAATGTTGACAGAAGTGATTGATGAAGAAAAATTAGGTGTGTTTACGATAGCCGAGGAATCAACTGCTTTTCCTAAAGTAACTTCCAGACGAGAGGATGGAGGTCTTGGATTTACATTTAAATGGAATATGGGATGGGAGCATGATTTCTTAGAGTATATGCAAAAACCGGTGGAGGAGCGGAAGCATTTTCACCAGCGAATGAATTTTAGTTTAATGTATGCTTATGATGAGTCTTTCATTCAAATCCTTTCACATGATAACTTTGGTCATCAAAACAAATCAATGGTCAATAAACTGCCTGGTGATAAACTTAGTAAAATGGGTGATTTACGGGCAGCATATGTCTTCATGATGGGGCATCCGGGTAAGAAAATGCTTTTTATGGGGCAGGATTTTGCCCAGGAAGAAAACTGGTCGGTGGACCGTGAAGTGCAATGGATTATTTTAAAAGATCCCATTCATGCTCGAATGAAGGAGTTTATGAAGCATTTGATTCCATTTTATAAAGAACATCGATGTCTCTTTGATTCTGATTATGACAGAGCAGGTTTTCGATGGGTAAATGCGGACGATAAAGAGCGCAGTATTTTTAGTTTTGAGCGCTATTCAAAAGATAGAAAACAGAGGCTTTTGTTTGTCTGTAATTTTCAACCGAAAGTGTATGATGATTATCGGGTCGGTGCATATAAAGATACAGAATATCAAATGGTTTTTAACAGCGATGAAAAAATTTATGGTGGAAGTGGTGCACTTTTAACTCTAAGTTATCAATCAGAGAAAATTGCTGCAGATGGAAGAGACTATTCCTTTGGTTTTGTTTTACCGGCGTATGCAGCCATTGTATTTGAATTTTAAAATACTTAGAGATAAGCACTTAGAAATAAAAGCGTTTGTTCCGATCATAATATAAAAATGACAGGTTTCAGTTCTGGAAACCTGTCATTTTTATATTATGAGTTCATTTGCTTTTTCTTCTTCAATCGTTTTTTTAATATTTTTGTTTCTTTTTTGAGACCGATCATTTTTGCACCAGGATTATTCATTAACATATGTCCGGCAGGAGGAAGCATTTTTTGTCGAATGATTTCTACCTTATCTTTCATATCATTGATCTGTTTTTCGGTGAATTCTTCAAATCGTGCCAATTGTTCATCTGTCTGTAACTTTTGATCATTTAAGATTGCTGAGAGTTCATTTGCTTTATTAGCAAACTGACCTGTCCAATGTTCTTGCATGTAATCCATACGTGCATTTAAAATAACCCATTTTTCTTCTACATTAGATTTTACTAATTCCCGTTGTAATTCCATGCAATCGCTGAGTTGTGTTTTTAGTTTTTTTGCCTGAATGATCAAGTTTCGTAAATCCATAGCACGTCTGAATGAATTTGTGAAATCGAACACGATAATCACTGTCAATATAAAAGTAACAACATAAACCAGATCGTTGTTGAGGCTTAAGATGAATGTGGCAACTGGTTCATGGACAACATAAACCATAAGGAGACTTAAAAATCCCCAGGCAATTGAGGATACGAGACATATATGCCCTTGAAATTGTATTTTTCGATAACTATAGTCCCAATATCGTACTTTAAAAAGAGCGACCATCAAAACACCCACGATATATTCTAATATGGTTGCAGTCAGTGCTCCGACCAAATATACCAGTCGCCAATCCGACTGGAATGGTAATGTCACAAACAAAACTGCGATTGCACCGGTTCCATAGAGTGGGAGCCATGGTCCTTTCATAAACCCTCTGTTAATCAGTTTTCGCTTGGCCAATGATACATAGGTAGATTCGAAACACCAGCCAAATATACAGTAAAAATAGAAGAAGGAAAGCCATTGATGAAAATGGTAATAATACATAACCTCATTCCTTTCGCTTGATTCATAAAATCTGTATGTTTCTTTCCTATTATATATAGAAAGAATAAAAAAAGATAGTGTTACTTTTTTGAAATACAGAAAAAATACTTAGTTTGTTAAAAGATTATCATAATTTCTGGTAGTATAGAACAAAAGTTAGAATAAAAATTATAAAAATTCGACTTATACATTTGTTCAATTATATTTGTTGACAGTGAATAAATGCGTTGCTACAATGTAATTGTAATCAATCAATTCGTGTTGATAATGGCAAAATAGTTCATGCCATAATAGATAGGAGGAGGAAATGAAAAAGATAGTTGATGATTTGAGATTGGTTTATAAATGTTGCGATTTGTATTATACCGATCAGATGACCCAACAAGACATTTGCGATTCCTTGGGATTATCCAGGGCAACGGTTTCCCGCATGCTCAAGATTGGAAGGGAACAGGGGATTGTTCGTATTGAAGTTATAAATCCGATTAATTTTGATTATGGCAAGCTGGAAAAAGATTTAGAAAGAAAATATGGCTTAAAAGAAGTCATTATTGTGGATAACCAGCCATTAGATACACAGGAGGATATGATTCAAAGGCTGAGTGAGGCAAGTTTTGATTATCTGTCACATTTGTTCAAAGATGGTGATATGATCGGGGTTGCGATGGGTAGCACGTTATATCATGTAGCGAATGTTCAGAAAAAATATGAATTTGACAAACAGTTTTTATTTGTCCCGATGTTTGGCGGTATCAGTCAGATGAAAATAGGGAAAATGAATGTACAGGCCAATCAGGTTGCAGCAGGTTTTGCACAAAAGTTTGGTGGTCGATATGTACAGTTTTTGGCTCCAGCAGTATTCCAAAATGAAGCAGTCATGAAAGGCTTTATTCAGGAGGAATCTGTAAATTATATATATGACTATTTTAAGAAATTAGATAGTGTCATTATGGGAATTGGAATTCCAGAACGAACTTCCACAATGGTAACTGCAGGGTATGTGAAAGAAGAGCAGATGCACAAGTTTGTGGAAAGAGGCGCGGTTGGTGATATTGCACTCCGATTTTTTAACCAGGAAGGCAAAATCGAGCCATTTAGGGAATTCAATGACAAGGTTGCAAGCATTCCAATTGATCAACTCAAGAAAGTAAATAATCGTGTTGGTATCGGTGGGGGTGCGAAAAAGGCAGATGCAATCAGAGGAGCAATTCGAGGACAGTTTATCAACATCTTAATTACAGATGCTGAATGTGCTCAAAAGATGTTACAGTAAAATTGTTGTTAAGGAATCCATGTATCCCTTGGGTCTTAATATGGAAGATGGGTTCTTAAACATAGATAGAGTAGTGAAGTGTTTTATAACAAGGAGGAATTTGAATATGCTTAATATGGATCAAAAATTAATCAAAAGAGAACAAAGTGGCGAAATCATCATGACAGGAATTGTTGGTGCTGGTCAGATGGGACGTGGTATGACAACTCAGATGGTACTTATGAAAGGAATCAAACCAGCAATCGTATCTGATATTAAAGAAGAATTAGCAGTTGCAGCTTTCAAATATGCAGGTCTTACTGACGAAGATATTGCTGTTTGTGAGACAACAGAACAGGCTCAGACAGCGTTAGAATCTGGAAAATATGTTGCTACATCTAATTCCGATCTTGTTACAAAAACACCAGCTATTGATGTCGTTGTAGATGTAACAGGTGTACCTGATGTTGGAGCAAAACTTTCCATCGAAGCTATGGACAATGGCAAAGATGTTGTAATGATGAACGTTGAAACAGATGTTGTTATTGGACCTTACTTAAAGAGATATGCAGAAAGCAAAGGTGTTATCTATACAGGATCTGCTGGTGATGAACCTGGAGCTGTTATGGAACTTTACTGTTTCGCAAAAGCAATGGGCATGACCGTAGAAGTTATGGGTAAAGGTAAAAATAACAAGATTGATTATGAATGTAATCCAGATACCGTATTAGAAGAAGCAACAAGAAGAAAAATGTCTCCAAGAATGCTTTGTGCATTCAAAGATGGTACAAAGACAATGGTAGAAATGACAGCAATGTGTAACTATACAGGATTAGTTCCTGATGTTATCGGTGGTCATGGTCCTAAAACTGCTCCTGGTACAGAAGGTGTAAAAGAATTAAATGAAATCTTCAAGTTAAAAGAAGATGGCGGTATCTTAAATAAACATGGGGTTGTTGAATATGTAAATGGAATTGCTCCTGGTGTATTCGTAACAGTGTCAACTCCAAACGATGAAATTGCTTATCAGATGGGATACCACAGCATGGGTCCTGGACCTTTATGGACATTATACCGTCCATATCACTTATGTAACTTAGAAACACCATTAACAGTTGCTAAATTAGTAATCGACAAAGAACCACAGTGTGTACCAATCGATGGATTAGTTGCTGAATGTATTACACGTGCTAAAACTGATTTAAAAGCTGGTCAGAGAATTGATGGAATGGGTGGATATACAACATATGGTTCTATCTGTGAAGCAAAAGTTTCTGATGATAATAAATATGTACCATATGGTCTTGTAACAAACAATGCTGTTATGAAGAAAGACGTTAAGAAGGGTCAGTTAATTACATTAGATGACATTCAACTTGATACAAGCACATATGTATACAAATTACGTCAGGAACAAGATAAAATTTACGGAAAGACAAATTTATTATAAGAAATAATTCGAATTAATAAGCCATTGTACAAGTACGCCCTCCTGTTTAAGGCGTACTTGTATTCATATATGCGAACCGATAAAACCCGCAGAGCGAGTTTCATCCGGTCAACCAGCGGAATATGAGATATGTTTCGTCTGGATATGAGAGAAAATATCGTTTCTTTCATTCTGGGGAGAATGTAGTTACAATTGTTATTTATCATTTTGTAATATAAAGGAAAGGATAGTATTATGGCGAAAGCAAAAACACCATTTTTAGTTGTAAATCCAAAATCATATTTATATGGAAAAGAAAGCTTAGAACTTGCAAAGGCATCCGATCAGGTTGCAGCAGATACAGGAATCCGTATTTATTTCACATGCCCATATGCGGATATCCGTTTGATCAAAGAAAATACAGAACATATTGTTGTAACTGCACAGTCTATGGATCCTTTGACACCAGGACGTGGTATGGGACATGTTCTTCCGGAATCTTTAAAAGAAGCCGGAGCCGATGCCGTATTTTTGAATCATGCAGAAAATCCAAAAATATTATCAGATTTATCTCAATCAATTAAACGTGCAAAAGAATTGGAAATGGTCAGCATTGTTTGTGCAGATTCTACTGTGGAAGCAAAAGCGGTTGCGATCATGGATCCAGATATTATTATCGCAGAGCCGACAGATTTGATCGGAACCGGCCAGATTGCTGATGATGTTTATATGGTTGAGACGGTAAAACAAATACAAGAAGTAAATCCGAATGTACAGCCAATGATCGCATCCGGCGTAAGTACAGCGGATGACTGCTATAAGATCGTAAAAGCGGGTTCTGATGGTACAGGATGTACTTCCGGTATCTTAAATGCCCCATCACCGGCACAGCGTGTCCGTGAAATGGCAGAGGCAATTATCAAAGCATATAATGAACGAATGAATGAGCAAGGAGAATAAAAATGGCTGTTTATAAAGAGACAATTAGTTTAAAATCACATGGTGTGACACCAACTTTTATTAATATTACACCACAGGTAAAAGAAGCGATTGCAAATAGTGGGATTCAAAATGGAATCGTGACAATCATTTCCCCACATACGACATGTTCTGTATTTTTCGAAGAATTCGTGCATGATTATACAGAAGATGGTACGGAATTTTTGCAGGTTGACCTAGACAATGTATTGCAAAAAATTATTCCAAATCAGACGGAAATGCCACCAAAAGGAGGCTATATGTATCCAGGTGAAGCACATTTTCAGGATGTAGAATCCTGGCCAAATGCAGCGGAATACCTTCCGGGAGGTGATCGCACTGCATTGTTAAATTGTGATGCACATTTAAAGGCGACTATCTTGGGTTCTAGTGCTACTTTAGAGGTTGATGAAGGGAAATTGGGTGTTGGTTCTACAGGTTATGTATACTTTGTAGATTTTGACCGCACACGTGAACGCACTCGCAAATGCAAAATTATTATCATTGGCGAATAAATGAGAATATTGGAGGATGATTTATGTTAGTAAATTCAAAAGAATTATTTAAAAAGGCTCAAGCGGGTAATTATGCAATTCCATCGGCAAATGTGTTAGATGTGGAAAGTATTAAATATCATATTCAAGTAGCAGAAGAATTAGGATTGCCATTAATCGTTGGCGTTGCAGAAGCACATTTAGGGGACAACCTTACCTTGGAAGATGCAGCGTTGATTGGTAAAAAATATGCTGAGGAAGCATCCGTACCGATTGTTTTACATTTGGATCATGGTATGAGCATCGAAACCTGTAAAAAAGCGATTGATCTGGGATTTACTTCTGTTATGATTGATGCTTCTATGAAGAGTTTTGAAGAAAATGTAGAGACAACAAAAGTAGTAGTAGAGTATGCAAAAGCAAACGATGTTTCAGTAGAAGCGGAAATCGGACACGTGGCAAGCAACTTTGATGTCAACGATACCGATGCGCAGTATACAAGTGCGGAAGAAGCGAAAAAGTTTGCTATGGAGTCCGGTTGCGATTCACTGGCGATTTCGATAGGAACGGCCCATGGTGTGTATAAGGCAAAAGCAATTCCGGAAATTAGTTTCAAACGTTTGCATGAGATTCATACGGCAACGGATGTTCCATTAGTGCTTCATGGTGGTTCAGGATCCGGGGATGATAATCTAAAGAAATGTGCACAGGAGGGTATTTCTAAAGTTAATATTTATACAGATTTGTACCTTGCAGCAATGGAATCTGTAAAGAAAAGCGATGCACAGGATTATCTTGCCTTGAGAACAGCATTAAAAACAGGTATTCAGGATTGTTTAAAGCATTACTACTCTGTGTTTGAGACAAAGCAGGCATAACATTATAATAAACAATAAGATTTATACATATTGAGAGCTGACTTGCGCCAGCTCTCTTGCTTTTTGTAAAATTGTAAACATTTTATAAACATACAGAGAATATTTTAGTAAAAACGCACAAAAAAGATTGACACTGTGATGCCAAACGGGTAAAATATGATTAGAGGTTGGCTACCAGTAGAAAGGAGACGTAACTATGAAATATTCAGCAAAAATCACAGGTAATGGACCTGATGCATTCGCATTTTTAGGAGATCCAGATACTAACTTTATCATTATCTTTAATGATGATGCACCACCAGCATTAGCAGAACTGTGTGTACTTCATGAAACTGCAGAATTGAAAGCAGACGTTGAAGTTGGGGATACAGTTGTTATCGCTGAAAAAGTATTTACAGTATCTGCTGTAGGTTCTGAAGCAAATGCTACATTAAGAGGTCTTGGACATGCAACACTTGATTTCAAGGGTGGTCCAGAACCAGAAAGACCAGGATGTATTATGTTAGAAGCTGATAGCGCAGGTTTAGTAGCTGCAGATTTAGTTGCAGGCGCTACAATCGAAATTTATTAATACATACCGAAATCGCGTGATAATTTAATAAATCGAAATATTAAGGGGCATGACAAAACGTCATGTCCTTTTTATGTATAGGAGGAAATGTCGGAATGTGGGGTATCTTAATAGGAATTGCAATCTACGCAATTGCATTGGTCATTCTGATCGGCAAAGAAGGAATGCGGGAGTATAATACCAAAATTGTTTGGACAAAGGAAGAGGTTGAAAAGGTAAAAGGTGCGTCTATTATGGGATGGAAATTACTGATCGTTGTTATTTTTTTGGTAGGGGCAGCATTACTTGGATATTGTTCTTTGCATAAAATGCCAGATAAAGATCAGCTATCACAGCAAAATGGGATTGTTACAAAAATAACAGAGTCAGGTGACGGTACATTAGAAGTTTATCTTCAGAATCATCAAAAACCATATGTGATTCAAAATGATGCGAAACGTCTTTTGGATCAAAAAAAACTGGAGGCAACGAAACAAACAAAAACAGAGATTTCCATTTTATATAGGAGTGAAAAAGGGTTATTAAAAAAGGAGCAAATGCCTGTGATCTATGATCTAAAGGGAGCACAAAAGCAACTCTTGGCATATGAAGAGTATCAACAGTCTTATTTGAGTATGAATCATTTATGGATTGAAATATCATTGATGTTATTTACGATTGCAATTTTATCGATGGGGCTACTCTTATATGCGAAAAAGAATCCGGAAATGTATAAAGTTATCTGCATTATGAAACCAGAAAAGGCAATCAGGCCGACATTGGCACAAAAAGTAAGTCGTGAAGTTGACGATATTTTAACAAAGAATTTGGAGTCAGAAAACGGTCGGGTTGATGCGGGATATTATGGAAAAATAAGGAGAACATTTAAAAATAGCGAAGATAAAAAGCAAGATTAATAAAAAAGGAAAATGATGTATGGGATTTGTTCAATAAGCGTTTTCAAAAAGCGACTTATACATAATTTCAACTGTTCTCTGTTGACGAACCCTAAAATTAGCGTAAAATAATATACATATTAAACAAAAAATAAAGATAAAGGCACAATTTTTTGTGCGTATTGTTTTATAGAAAGGGTAATTTGAATATGAGTCCAATTTTAAAGATTTTTATTGCTTTGTTTATTATTTTTTCAATACAGTCTTTTCTTTCTGTTTTTCAGATTCGTGCATACCAAAAAGCACTTAGAAAATGTCGTGCTCTTGGCACACTTGGAGTAGGACAGAAGAAAGCAAAATACGGAATTATCAAAGGCAATATCGTTATAATTGGATGTGATAAAGAAGGGGTGATCACTGGTGGCGAGGTCATGGAAGGGGTCACCCTATTTGCAAGGTTTAAACCGATCAAAGAAATAATCGAAGGTCGTCCACTCGTAGAAGGTGAGACCATTTATGATTATTTGACAATGTTTCGTGCGATGACCAAAAAAGAACAGAAGTATTATAAAGGATACATACAGGCATTAGAAGCGATAGAGATGAGATTTGCACATCAGGAGCAAGAAAAAGCTACTGTAGATGCATTCATCGATGATGATGCAGATGATGAATTCAAAGAAGCCGATTTTCAAATCGATGATTTATAAATGGATGTAAAAAGCCGATAGGAATCAGAACGATAAGGGCCCAAGTATTTTTCTGATGACAGAAGCTTATTACATAGAGGCACAATTTAATTTATTTTTTGAAAGGAGGGGTAGGAATGAATGTAATTTCTACTTTTGCAAATGGATTCATCAGCTTATTTACAGCAGGTGGAGCAACTTTTATGGGATGGGTAACAGATATCATCCCACAGGTTGTATGTTTAATGACAGCGGTAAACTCAGTCATTAAACTGATTGGTGAAGACAAAGTGGAAAATTTCTGTCAAAAGATTACAGGAAATTTCATTTGTCGATATGTTTTACTGCCAGTACTAGCTGTTATCTGTTTGGCAAACCCAATGTGTTACTCATTTGGTCGTTTCGTTGAAGAAAAATACAAACCGGCATATTATGATGCCACTGTATCTTTCGTTCATCCGGTAACCGGATTATTCCCACATGCAAATGCAGGTGAATTATTCGTTTACATGGGAATTGCAACCGGTGTTAAAAACTTAGGTTACTCCCTTGGCGACTTGGCAATTCGTTACTTTATCGTAGGTTTGATCGTCATTCTCATTCGTGGAATGGTTACTGAAAGAATCTATGCTGTCTTAACGAGAAACAATTAGTAAGGAGGGATGATCATGAGTTACAGAGCAGTTACATTAAATCCAGGACAAGGTGGATGGGGTGGCCCATTAACGATCGAGCCAACAGAATCCTGTTATAAAATATTATGTGTAACAGCAGGAGGCGGTATCCATCCAGTGGCTGAAAAGATTGCCCAAATGACAGGCGGAGAAGCGATTGACGGATACAAAAATAATGTACCGGATGAGGAAGTCATGCTTGCAGTTGTAGACTGTGGTGGTACAGCACGTTGCGGCATTTACCCGAAAAAAGGTATTTTCACCGTAAACTTAAATCCGGTTGGAGCAGTTGGTCCTTTGGCAATGTTCATAAAAGAAGATATCTATGTATCTGGTGTCACAGAAGATGATGTTGTTTACGCGGGAGAGGGTGTTACAACGACAGCAAAATCTGGGAAAATTGATAAAGATGAATATATGGCAAAGAAAGAGGCCGCAAAAGAGGAAGCAGCTCAGAGTGAAAATCTCGTTACAAGAATTGGTATTGCAATTGGTAAAGTTGTAAATAAATTCTTTGCAGCCGGTCGTGAATCCATTGACTTGGTTATCAAAACAATCCTACCATTCATGGCATTTACTGCTACATTGCTTGGTATTATTTCAGCATCTGGTTTAGGAAATGTTATCGCTAAGACCATTTCACCATTATGCTCTACTTTACCAGGAATGATTGCAATTTCTATTGTTTGTGCGATTCCAGTATTATCTCCAGTCTTAGGACCAGGTGCTGTTATCGCTCAGTTGGTAGGTGTATTACTTGGTGATCAGATTGGTGCAAAAGCAATCCCGGCACAGTATTCATTACCAGCATTATTTGCCATCGATGCTCAGGTTGGATGCGACTTCATTCCAGTTGGTTTATCTCTGGGTGAGGCAGAATCAGATACTATTTCTTATGGTGTACCAGCCGTATTATATTCCCGTTTGATTACAGGTCCTTTATCTGTAATTATCGCATTTATTTTTAGTATGGGATTATATAGCTAGGATTTGTCCTTCATAATCTATAAATTATAAAAAGGCATTGTCCATATAGTTGGCTAAGAACAACTTTGGACAGTGCCTTTTTGATAAAAAATATTATTTACTCTTCTCCATCCTCTACTATTTCATTATATTCATGAATAATAACGGTGTCTTTTGCATCCAGATATGCCTAATATATTTTTTTCATGGTAATAACCCCTTTAAAATGTATTATTTCTCTTCTAATGAATAGATGTCTCCTGGATTTGAATCCAACAAAAATGAAATAACTTCTAGGAAACTATGGTATTCTATGAGTAACTCTTCTAAATATTTTCTACCAGACTCTTCTAAATGATAATAGACTCTTATTTGGCGACGTCCGACTCTTTTTGAATAGTCAGAAATATGGTGATTATCACATAATCGATATAAAATCGGATACATAGAATAAAAATATAATATATATATCTAAAATATTGATAATTTTGTCACATTTATGATGTTTATCCGTTTATATAGTAGAAGCAATTATTTTGAAGACAATATATAAAAAAATGAAACTGGAGGTGGGGGGATATAGTGAATGAAAAGTCCAAACAAAAAGGTATTATCATGATTATTTTTATTGGAGCGATTTTACTATGCGGATTTAGATATTATATATACAGCAATGATATGGTTACAAATAATAATACAGAAAAGATGATAGAAGTTGCGGATCAATATATAGAATTAATGGATAAGCCTGATAAGATCGTAGGTCATAGTCCGATGTGTGAGAAAAAAGAGTTAGGTTTGATGTGTATACTAGTTGCATATCAAATAAATAATGAAAAAAATGTAGAGTGTGTCTATTTTGAAAGGGGAAAAATCTTAAAAAATTATTACCATCTTTCAGGTGCTCTAGGATCAGACATTGGAGAGTTCATTGCTGACAGTCAGATAATTAATGATAAGAACATTGTTTTTGTGCGTGGTTTTCAAATAGAAGATATCCATTCTTTTAGAATTGACAAATTTAATTATACTGGAAAAATAGAAAATGGTATGTATTTGGATGTGATAGAGTCGAAATCAAAAGACATGGTATATAAAATTAGGACTTTAAAATAATTGATGCAATAGTAGTAAAAGTGAAAATATCAACGGTAATGTGGGAGGTAAAAGGATGAGTAAATTATTTTCAGATCGTATATTAATGATTGTTCTTTTTGTAGCAGATATTGTGCTTTGTTATATGCAATTGACTAAAAAGGTAGATATGATTGGTTTGATTGGCGTTGTTACATTTTTGGTTGTATTGGGCATTATAGATGAAATTATATTGAGAACGATGGATACGGAGCGCAGAATTACGTTTCTTCGCATGTTAATTATATTTCTTTCTGTATTAGAAATTTTACTTTGGATGGTACAGCTTAATAGCATATTTTGTTTTGTACAATTTACAATTAAAGATGTGTCAACCCCTATGATTCTTATTTTGGTTTCGGATATTGATTATATCCAGAAAATGAATAAATTAAAAAATAAATTTAAACAAAATCGAATATAAAGAATATGTAGTTGAGGAATTTGGGAAGTTGTATCCGAAAATTCAACTGGTGAGATATTATTTAATATAAGTATTTTATAATTTAGTAAAGTATAGTTTAGTAATTTATACTTTACTAAATTATATTCGGTTTAAAAGGAGCATTGTCTGGCATTAAAATTTAGTGCAACGGCTCTTTTTTTTTGTTATAATGAGTATTATTTATATAGAAAGAATGGGAATGGTTATGACAAAAAAAGTAGCATATGGTGGTCTGTTTTTGGCACTGGCATTGGTAGCTTCTTATGTAGAAATGTTGATACCAATACAACTGGGGATACCAGGTGTCAAAATTGGATTAGCAAATGGTGTGATCATGGTATTGTTGTATATGGTAAATTTAAAAGAAACCTATGCCGTTTCGCTTGCAAGAATCGTATTGTCAGGCTTTTTATTTGGCAATTTGATGATGATTTTATATAGTTTGGCAGGGGGAATGTTAAGTCTTACTGTGATGGCGTTATTAAAAAAGATAGGTGGCTTTAGTCCGGTTGGCGTCAGTGTGGCTGGTGGTGTCAGCCATAATATTGGACAACTTGCGGTGGCGATGCTTGTTTTGGAAACAGGAAAACTGGTGTATTATTTTCCTGTGTTACTGATTTCGGGAACAATAGCCGGAATCGCGATTGGATTGATTGCGGGAGAAATTATCAAGCGACTGCCAAGATTTGAATAGTCGTTTGTTTCGATTAATGCAATTATGTCAGAAAAGATATGAGTTAAAAAAGAAAAAGAAATAGAAAGGGAATCGTATATGTGGATTGCAGATGGATGGAAAGATTATGAAGTATTAGATACCTCCTCAGGTGAGAAATTAGAGCGTTGGGGAGATTATATTTTGGTAAGACCAGACCCACAAGTTTTGTGGAATACACCAAAGAAAATGAGAAGCTGGAAACGTCCGAATGCACATTATCATCGCAGTAAACGTGGAGGCGGTGAATGGGAGTTTTTTGATCTTCCAAAAAAATGGCAGATTGGATACAAAGGATTAACGTTTAATTTACAGCCATTTAGTTTTAAACATACAGGCTTGTTTCCAGAGCAGGCGACAAACTGGGATTGGTTTTCTGAGAAAATAAGAAATGCAGGCAGACCAATTAAAGTGTTGAATTTATTTGCATATACTGGTGGAGCGACATTGGCAGCAGCAAAAGCAGGTGCGAAAGTGACACATGTGGATGCTTCTAAAGGGATGGTAACATGGGCGCGAGAAAATGCAAAGGCCTCAGGACTTGGGGATGCACCGATTCGCTGGTTAGTCGATGACTGTGTAAAATTTGTAGAACGAGAGATACGACGCGGAAATCATTATGATGGAATTATCATGGACCCACCATCTTATGGTAGAGGACCCAAAGGGGAAATTTGGAAGATAGAAGAAAAGATTTATCCATTTATTAAACTTTGTACAAAAATTATGTCCGATGACCCATTATTTTTTCTGATTAATAGTTATACAACAGGATTGCAGCCGGCAGTTCTCTCCTACATGATCGGCACAGAAATTGTACCAAAATTTGGTGGAAAAGTAGAAGCGGATGAAGTTGGCTTACCAGTAAGTAGCAACGGTCTTGTATTGCCATGCGGTGCTAGTGGACGATGGAGCAAATAGAGGCATTATAATATGAAGAAACAAAGATGGATTGGTTTGTGTTTGTTAATATGTATGATGTTTGTAATGACTGGTTGTGGACGTGCAACAGAAAAGTATACAAATACAGATTTTGCTATGGGAACGACGATTACGGAACTGTTATATGGTGATCTGGATGATTGTGAATCATCTGGGAAAGAAATTATAGATCTTTTAAAAGAGATTGAAAAAGAACAAATATCATGGCGGCAGACAGATAGTCAGATTTACAAGATAAATCATACCAATAAAAATGTGTCAGTCGACAAGGATGTTTCAAATTGGTTATCAGAAACATTGAAACTAGCAAAAGATAGTGACGGTGCGTTAAATCCAGGTGTTGGTGTGCTGGCGCAATTGTGGGATATCGGGGGCGAAAATCCAAGAGTTCCGAAACAGAAAGAAATCGACGATGCCTTAAAGAAAATTGATTATCAACAAATTTCATTAAAGCAAGGGAATGTGGTAACAGATCCAGACCAAGTACAGGTTGATTTGGGAGCAATCGGCAAAGGAATTGGTGCTGATCAGGCAATGGCCTATTTAAAGAAACAGGAAAATATCACTGGTGGAATTATATCGGTAGGTGGCAGTCTCTGTGTATATGGGAAGAAGCCAGATGGCGAAAAATGGGCAGTCGGTATCCAGGATCCAAGAGGTAAAGATGGAGAAATGTTTGGTGCTGTAAGAACCGATGGTGATTGCTATATTTCAACTTCTGGAGATTATGAGAAATACATTGAACAAGATGGGAAACGATATCATCATATTTTAGATAGTAAGACAGGGTATCCGTCGGAATCTGGATTGATTTCGGTTACAATCATGTGTAATTCTGGGATTGACAGTGATGGACTTTCTACAGCATGTTTTGTGATTGGTATGGATAAAAGTCAAAAATTGTTGAAAAAATATAATGCAGAAGCTATTTTTGTGGATAAAGATAAAAATGTCTATGTTACCGATGGGATAGACTTTGAGTTACAAAATAAGAAAGATTATAAAATAATAAAATAACTCCGCTCGTGTTAAGGTGACAAAAGCTAAGGACGACTAGAGAGTCCAGCCACCAAGTCGTACTAAGCATTTGCACATGCCACTCGCGGAGTTTTATTCTTCCTTTTACGACAATAAAACACTATATAATAGGAAATAATACATATTTCTCAAAAAAGATTGTATTTTTTTTGGTACATTTATAAAAAATAAAAATTTTACTTGATAAATAGCTTGACTTCCTTTATACTAATAAATGTTGTGACATGATAGCGAAGAAGCGTGAGGTTGCTGTTTGAAATTACAAAATATACAGATTTCAAGCAGGTTTTCCGTGGAGCGAATGTCAAGTTATAGAAAACTGGCGACAAGTCACTGTACGAATACAATCTGCCGAAGAACGCAGAGACGCAGTGTGTGAATCTTACGACACACACGGAGGAGTGTACAGTCACCGCTTGTCGTACCGAAAGAGTGCGAAAAGGAGGCGACTTTTTTTATGGCAAGTCAAGTAATGAGAATCACATTGAAGGCGTATGATCATCAATTAATCGATGCATCTGCAAAGAGCATCATCGAAACTGTAAAGAAAACTGGAGCAAAGGTGAGTGGTCCTGTACCAATGCCTACTAAGAAACAGGTAGTAACAATCTTAAGATCAAGACATATCTACAAAGATTCCAGAGAACAGTTCGAACAGAGAACACACAAGAGATTAATTGATATCCTTACACCAACTCAGAAAACTGTGGACGCATTATCTAGATTAGAAATGCCAGCTGGTGTTTACATCGATATCAAGATGAAACAAAAATAGGCAACAATCCTTATGGGTTATGATATAGATAGGGAATCCCCTAAGCTTTCATAGCGTCTAGGATGATTTTAAGCAGGCATCAAGCCAAACTTTAAAATCCGCTGTAGATTAAATAGGAGGAACAATTAATGAAGAAAGCGATTTTAACAACCAAAGTTGGAATGACTCAGATCTTCAACGAAGACGGCGTTTTAACACCGGTAACAGTATTACAGGCTGGACCATGCGTAGTAACTCAGATCAAAACAGTTGAAAACGATGGTTATGCAGCAATTCAGGTTGGATTTGTTGACAAAAAAGAAAAAGCTACAACAAAACCACAGAAAGGTCATTTTGACAAAGCGGGCGTTAGTCCAAAAAAATTCGTAAAAGAATTCAGATTTGAAAATGCAGAAGAATACAAAGTAGGACAGGAAATCAAAGCTGACATCTTTGCAGAAGGTGACAAAATTGATGCAACTGCAACTTCTAAAGGTAAAGGATTTGCAGGTGGTATCAAGAGACACGGTTTAGCAACAGGTCCTAAAACTCATGGTTCTAAATATCATCGTCATGCAGGTTCTAACGGTGCTGCATCTGATCCAAGTAAAGTTTTCAAAGGAAAGAAAATGGCAGGTCAGATGGGTAACAAGCAGGTAACAGTACAGAACCTGGAAGTAGTAAAAATCGACGTTGAAAACAACATTATCTTAGTAAAAGGCTCTGTACCAGGACCTAAGAAATCTTTAGTAGTGTTAAAAGAATCAGTAAAAGCTTAATCGGCTAAAGGAAGGAGGACTTACAGATGGCAACAGTATCTGTTTTAAATATGGCTGGACAGGAAGTTGGAACATTAGAACTTAATGATGCAGTTTTCGCAGCTCCAGTAAATGAACATTTAGTGCATTTGGCAGTAGTAAGCCAGCTTGCAAGCAAACGCCAGGGAACACAGAGTACTAAAACTCGTTCAGAAGTTCGTGGCGGTGGAAGAAAACCTTGGAGACAAAAAGGAACAGGTCATGCAAGACAGGGTTCTATCCGTGCTCCACAGTGGACAGGTGGTGGAGTAGTATTTGCTCCAAAACCAAGAGACTACTCTGTAAAAATGAACAAGAAAGAAAAGAGAGCAGCTCTTAAATCCGTATTAACAGCAAAAGTAAATGAAAATAAATTCGTAGTAATTGATGACATCAAAGTTGATGAAATCAAAACAAAAACTGTAGTAGCTATGTTAGATGCAGTAAAAGCAAACAAAGCATTAGTAGTAATGGCAGAAAAGAATGATAACGTAATCAAATCAGCTAGAAACATTCCTACTGTTAAAACTGCTTTAGTGGATACCATCAATGTATATGACATTTTGAAGTATGACACAGTTGTTGCTTCTAAGGCTGCTGTAGAAAAAATTCAGGAGGTGTATGCATAATGGCAAGCTTAAAATATTATGACGTGATCTTAAAACCAGTCGTAACAGAAAAAAGTATGAACGCTATGGCTGAAAAGAAATACACTTTCTTAGTTCATCCAGAAGCAAACAAATCTATGATCAAAGAAGCAGTGGAAAAAATGTTCGAAGGAACAAAAGTAGCAAAAGTAAACACAATGAACTGCGCTGGTAAAACAAAAAGACGTGGTATGGTTTACGGAAAAACTGCTAAAACAAAAAAAGCTATCGTATTTTTAACAGAAGATAGCGCAGATATCGAAATTTTCGAAGGTCTGTAAGATTTAGTAACTATACTCAAGAAAGAGTGACAATAAATTCGTTATTATGAAAGGAGATTGACATGGGAATTAAAACTTATAACCCATATACACCTTCTAGAAGACAGATGACTGGTTTAGATTTTCAGGAAATCACAAAGAGCACTCCAGAAAAATCTTTAACAGTATCATTAAAGAAGAATGCTGGTCGTAATAACCAGGGTAAAATTACAGTAAGACATCGCGGTGGCGGTTCAAGAAGAAAATATAGAATTATTGATTTCAAGAGAAATAAAAAAGATGGTATTCCAGCTAAAGTTACAGCAATCGAATACGATCCAAACAGAACAGCTAATATCGCATTAATCACATATGCAGATGGAGAAAAAGCTTATATCCTTGCTCCTAACAAATTAAAAGTTGGCGATGAAGTTATGAGTGGTCCTGAAGCAGAAGTGAAAGTAGGTAACTGCTTACCTCTTTTAAATATTCCAGTTGGTACAGAAATTCATAATATTGAAATGCACCCTGGAAAAGGCGCACAGTTAGTTCGTGCGGCTGGTAACTCTGCTCAGTTAATGGCAAAAGAAGGAAAATACGCAACACTTCGTTTACCTTCTGGCGAAATGAGAATGGTTCCAGTTGTATGTAGAGCAACTGTAGGTCAGGTCGGCAACATCGAACACGGACTTGTTAACATTGGTAAAGCAGGACGTAAACGTCACATGGGTATCCGCCCAACAGTACGTGGTTCTGTTATGAACCCTAATGACCATCCACACGGTGGTGGTGAAGGTAAGACAGGTATTGGTCGTCCAGGTCCATGTACACCTTGGGGTAAACCAGCACTTGGATTAAAAACCCGTAAGAAAAATAAACAGTCTAATAAGATGATTGTCAGAAGAAGAGACGGTAAAAACGTTAAATAATAAGGAGGTAAACGAATGGCACGTTCACTTAAAAAAGGACCTTTCGCAGATGAAAGTTTACTTAAGAAAATTGATGCTTTAAATAGTACAGGTGAAAAAACAGTGATCAAAACTTGGTCTCGTCGTTCAACAATTTTCCCATCTTTCGTTGGACATACAATCGCTGTTCATGATGGAAGAAAACATGTACCTGTATATGTAACAGAGGATATGGTAGGACACAAACTTGGTGAGTTTGTTGCTACTAGAACTTATAGAGGACATGGAAAAGACGAAAAGAAATCACGTCGATAAGGAAAATTGAAAGGAGGTTTCATCCATGGCTAAAGGACATAGATCCCAGATTAAAAGAGAAAGAAATGCAAATAAAGATACCAGACCATCAGCTAAGTTATCTTACGCTAGAGTGTCTGTTACTAAAGCTTGTTTCGTATTAGATGCCATCAGAGGTAAAGATGTTCAGACAGCTCTTGGTATTTTGGCTTATAACCCAAGATATGCATCAAGCGTAATAGAGAAATTATTAAAATCTGCAATTGCAAACGCAGAAAACAACAACGGAATGAATCCAGAAAACCTTTATATTGCAGAATGTTATGCAAACAAAGGACCAACAATGAAGAGAATTAAACCTAGAGCACAGGGTAGAGCTTATAGAATTGAAAAACGTATGAGTCACATCACAATCGTGCTTGATGAAAGATAGGAGGCAGCAATGGGACAGAAAGTTAATCCTCATGGTTTAAGAGTCGGAGTTATTAAAGATTGGGACTCCAGATGGTATGCGGAAGCTGATTTTGCAGATAACTTAGTAGAAGATAACAAAATCAGAACTTTCCTTAAAAACTTTAAATATGACAATAGAGAAAAGAACATTCATATTGATTTATATAACGCAGGAATTTCAAGAATTGAAATCGAAAGAGCTTCTAATCGTGTAAAAGTCATCATCTATACTGCAAAACCAGGTATGGTTATCGGTAAAGGTGGTTCTGCCATTGATGAAGTTAGAAGACAGTTAAATAAAATGACAGGTAAGAGAATTCTGATCGATGTAAAAGAAGTAAAAAGACCAGATAAAGATGCTCAGTTAGTTGCTGAAAATATTGCAGCACAGTTAGAAAATCGTATCTCATTCAGACGTGCTATGAAATCTTGCATGCAGAGAACAATGAGAGCTGGCGCATTAGGAATCAAAACATCTGTATCCGGACGTTTAGGTGGAGCAGATATGGCTCGTACAGAATTCTATAGTGAAGGAAATATTCCTTTACAGACACTTCGTGCAGATATCGATTACGGATTTGCAGAAGCCAACACAACATACGGTAAAGTTGGTGTAAAAACATGGATTTACAATGGTGAAGTACTTCCAGTGAAAGATTCTAAGGAAGGGGGAAATCAGTAATGTTAATGCCAAAAAGAGTAAAACATCGTAAACAGTTCCGTGGATCTATGGCCGGAAAAGCGATGAGAGGTAACAAAATTACAAACGGTGAATTTGGTATCGTAGCTTTAGAACCTGCTTGGATCAAATCGAATCAGATTGAAGCAGCCCGTGTTGCTATGACTCGTTATATCAAACGTGGCGGTAAAGTTTGGATCAAGATTTTCCCAGACAAACCAGTAACTGCAACACCTGCTGAAACTCGAATGGGTAAAGGTAAAGGTGCTCTGGAATATTGGGTAGCTGTAGTAAAACCAGGTCGTGTTATGTTCGAAATCTCTGGTGTACCAGAAGAAACAGCAAGAGAAGCATTACGTCTTGCTATGCATAAATTACCAGTAAAATGTAAAATCGTTTCTCGCGAAGATTTAGAAGGCGGTGACAACAGTGAAAACTAAAGAATATGTTAAAGATTTAAAAGCAAAATCAGTTGCAGAATTAAACAATGAGCTAGTAGCTGCTAAAAAGGAATTATTCAACTTAAGATTCCAGAACGCAACAAATCAGCTTGATAATACAAGCAGAATCAAAGAAGTTAGAAGAAACATTGCCAGAATTCAGGGAGCAATCACAGAAAAAGCTAACGCTTAGTGAAAGGAGGAATTTGTTGTGGAAAGAAATCTAAGAAAAACCCGTGTGGGTAAAGTTGTTAGTGACAAAATGGACAAAACAATTGTTGTTGCAATCGAAGATAATGTAAAACATCCATTATACAACAAAATCGTAAAAAGAACTTACAAATTAAAAGCTCATGACGAAAATAATGATTGTAACATTGGTGATAGAGTAAGAGTTATGGAAACAAGACCTTTATCTAAAGATAAGAGATGGAGACTTGTAGAAATTATTGAAAGAGCAAAATAATTTCAGCTTATCAGAGGAAGGAGATTAGGCATGATTCAACAGGAGTCAAGACTTAAAGTTGCTGATAACACTGGAGCAAAGGAATTACTTTGCATCAGAGTTTTAGGCGGATCTACAAGAAGATATGCTAACATCGGTGACATCATTGTTGCTACGGTCAAAGATGCAACACCAGGAGGCGTTGTAAAAAAAGGTGACGTTGTAAAAGCCGTTGTTGTTCGTACAGTTAAAGGTGCTCGTCGTAAAGACGGTTCATATATTAGATTTGATGAAAATGCTGCAGTTATTATCAGAGATGACATGAATCCAAGAGGAACACGTATCTTTGGACCAGTAGCAAGAGAGCTGAGAGACAAGAAATTCATGAAGATTGTTTCATTAGCACCAGAAGTATTATAAGGAGGTGTCCAATATGTCAGCTATCAGAATTAAAAAAGGCGATTTAGTAAAAGTTATCGCTGGTAAAGATAAAGATAAAGAAGGCAAAGTACTTGCTATCAATAAAGAAGCAAATAAAGCAATTGTTGAAGGCGTAAACATGGTTTCTAAACATACAAAACCATCTATCGCTAATCAGCAGGGCGGTATTGTAAGCCAGGAAGGACCTATTGATATTTCTAATATTATGTACGTACACAAAGGAAAAACAACAAGAATTGGTTACAAATTCGTAGATGGAAAGAAAGTACGTGTCGCAAAATCAACAGGCGAAGTTATTGATTAATATTAGAGAGGAGGCCGCTTAAGGTGAGTAGATTAAAAGAAAAATATACGAACGAAGTTGTACCTGCTTTAACTAAAAAATTTGGTTACAAAAACATTATGCAGGTACCAAAATTAGATAAGATCGTCATCAACATGGGTGTTGGTGAAGCAAAAGATAATGCAAAAGTTTTAGATTCTGCTGTAAGAGATCTTGAAACAATCACTGGTCAGAAAGCTGTAATCACAAAGGCTAAAAGATCAGTAGCTAACTTTAAATTACGTGAAGGTCAGGCAATTGGATGTAAAGTAACATTAAGAGGCGAAAGAATGTACGAATTCGCTGATCGTTTAATCAACTTAGCACTTCCACGTGTACGTGACTTTAGAGGTGTTAATCCAAATGCATTTGATGGTAGAGGTAACTACGCATTAGGAATTAAAGAACAGTTAATTTTCCCAGAAATTGAGTACGATAAAGTAGATAAAGTAAGAGGAATGGATATCATCTTTGTTACTACAGCAAACACAGATGAAGAAGCTCGTGAATTATTAACTTTATTCGGTATGCCATATAAAAAGTAGTTAGGAGGATCTATCATGGCAAGAAAAGCAATGAAAATCAAACAGCAGAAGAAACAAAAATTCTCCACTAGAGAATATAGCCGTTGTAGAATTTGTGGTCGTCCACATGCTTACTTAAGAAAATACGGAATCTGTAGAATTTGCTTCCGTGAATTAGCATACAAAGGACAAATTCCAGGCGTTAAAAAAGCAAGCTGGTAAATCAGGAAGGAGGCAATTACTATGACAATGAGCGATCCAATCGCAGATATGCTTACAAGAATTCGTAACGCAAATACTGCTAAACATGATACAGTTTCAGTTCCATCTTCTAAAATGAAATTAGCTATCGCTGATATCCTTGTAAAAGAAGGTTTCATCAAAGGCTATGAAATCGTTGAAGAAAATGGTTTTAATACAATCGTTATCACATTAAAATATGGTGCTGATAAAAACGAAAAAATCATCACAGGTCTTAAGAGAATTTCTAAACCAGGACTTCGTGTATATGCAAACGTAGAAGATCTTCCTAAGGTATTAGGTGGTCTTGGTGTTGCAATTATTTCAACAAACAAAGGTGTATTAACAGACAAAGAAGCTCGCGAATTAAACGTAGGCGGAGAAGTTTTAGCATTTGTTTGGTAGGCATTGAGCACTTAATGAAATCAAGCGAACGCGAAGATTGAATTTAGTGCGAAAGCCCTTCCTGAACCTTAATGAATTCAAGGCGAAGCCGTAGAATGAATTTAGTTGAAGGAAGCCCGAAAGCATTTAATCGACTTCTTCTGATTTTCCTAGTGAAATCAGAAGAGTCTCAAAATATAAATAAAAAACAATTCTGAAAACAGAAAGAGTATATGTCTCTTTCCGACAATTTAAGGAGGTATAACCTATGTCTCGTATAGGTCGTTTGCCAATTGCTATTCCTGCAGGAGTAGAAGTAGCAGTTGCAGAAGGAAATAAAGTGACTGTAAAAGGTCCTAAAGGAACATTAGAAAAATGTTTACCTGTTGAAATGGAAATCAAAGTAGAAGATAATCAAGTTGTTGTTTCTAGACCAAATGACTTAAAGAAAATGAAATCATTACATGGTTTAACAAGAACATTGATCGCAAATATGGTAACTGGTGTTACAGAAGGATACCAGAAAGTTCTTGAAATCAACGGTGTTGGTTACAGAGCAACTAAAAAAGGCAAAGAAATTACTTTCAACCTTGGTTTTTCACATCCAGTAGTTATGTCTGATCCAGAAGGCATTGAAACTGTTATGGAAGGACAGAACAAAATCATCGTGAAAGGTATCGATAAAGAAAAGGTTGGCCAGTATGCGGCTGAAATCAGAGACTTAAGAAGACCAGAACCTTATAAAGGAAAAGGTATTAAGTATGATTATGAAGTTATCAGACGTAAAGTTGGTAAGACTGGTAAATAATAATTAAAGGAGTGAAATACAATGGTTAAGAAAGAATCAAGAAGCAAAATTCGTGCGAAAAAGCACTTAAGAATTCGTAACCGTTTTAGCGGAACAGCTGAAAGACCACGTTTAGCTGTATTTAGAAGTAACAATCATATGTACGCTCAGATTATCGATGACACAGTTGGTAATACTTTAGTTTCAGCTTCTACTTTACAAAAAGATGTAAAAGCTGAATTAGAAAAAACAAACGATGTTGCTGCAGCTGCTTATTTAGGAAAAGTAATTGGTGAAAAAGCTGTCGCAGCTGGTATTACAACAGTTGTTTTTGATAGAGGCGGTTTTGTATATCAGGGAAAAATTCAGGCATTAGCAGAAGCTGCTAGAGAAGCCGGATTAGAATTTTAATAGGAGGAAAACAGTATGAAGCGTACAATCATTGATGCCAGCCACATGGAGCTGGAAGAAACAGTTGTATCAATCAAACGTGTTACCAAGGTAGTTAAAGGTGGACGTAACATGAGATTTGCAGCTTTAGTAGTTGTAGGTGACAAAAATGGACACGTTGGTGCTGGTTTAGGTAAAGCGGCTGAAATTCCTGAAGCAATTCGCAAAGGAAAAGAAGATGCAATCAAACATTTAGTAAAAGTTGCTATAGATGAAAAAGGAAGTATCCCACACGATTTTACAGGAAAGTTCGGTAGTGCATCTGTATTATTAAAAACATCTCCAGAAGGTACTGGTATCATCGCTGGTGGTCCTTCTCGTGCAGTTCTTGAACTTGCTGGATACAAAAACATCCGTTCTAAATCTTTAGGATCAAACAATAAACAAAACGTAGTACTTGCTACAATTAACGGATTATCTAACTTAAAAACTCCAGAAGAAGTAGCTAAACTTCGCGGTAAATCTGTAGAAGAGCTATTAGGATAGGAGGTAGTAATTATGGCAGAAAAATTAAAAATTACTTTAGTAAAATCTCCAATCGGAGCAATTCCAAAGCAGAGAAAAACAGTAGAAGCTTTAGGATTGAAAAAAGTGAACAAAACAGTTGAAATGCCTGATAACAAAGCAGTTAGAGGTATGATTCAGAAAGTTAATCACTTGGTAAAAGTAGAAGAAATCTAAGAAAATAATAAGGAGGTGCTACGATGGATTTATCAAATTTAAGTCCAGCAAAAGGATCTAAACACAGCGATGCTTTCAGAAAAGGTCGTGGACATGGATCTGGAAATGGAAAAACAGCTGGTAAAGGACACAAAGGACAGAAAGCACGTTCAGGTGGCGGTACAAGACCAGGATTTGAAGGTGGACAAATGCCTTTATACAGACGTATTCCAAAACGTGGTTTCACATGCAGAAACTCTAAACATATCGTTGGAATTAACGTATCTGTATTAGATAGATTTGAAGATGGAGCAGTTGTTTCTGTTGATACTTTGATTGAAACAGGTATTGTTTCAAATCCAAGAGATGGAGTTAAAATCCTTGGAAATGGAGAATTAACAAAAAAACTTACTGTTAAGGCAAATGCTTTTAGCGCATCTGCAAAAGAAAAAATTGAAGCTTTAGGTGGAAAAGCTGAGGTGATCTAGTATGCCAACGCTTGTAAAAGCACTAAAGACGAAAGAATTTAGAAAAAGATTTTTATTTACTGTATTTGTAGTAGCAGTGGTACGTCTGGGCTGTCAATTACCAATTCCGGGGATTGACAGTGCTCAGATTAGCGCATATTTACAAGATGCATTAGGCGATTCGTTTAGCTTGATGAATTCTTTCACAGGTGGTTCGTTCCTGTCCATGTCTGTATTTGCTTTAAATGTTACACCATACATTACTGCATCCATTATTATGCAGCTTTTGACGATTGCAATTCCTGCATTAGAAGAAATGCATCGTGATGGCGAAGATGGACGTAAGAAAATGAATAAGATTACTCGTTATATGACCGTTGGTCTGGCATTGATCGAGAGTGGTAGTATGGCATATGCATTTGCAAAAAATGGAACATTAGGAGCTGACTATAATGCCTTATCAATTATTACTATGATTGTCGCGCTGACATGTGGGGCAGTTCTGGTAATGTGGTTAGGGGAACGAATTACAGAGAGTGGTATTGGAAATGGAATTTCCATTATTCTGTTAATCAATATCATTTCAAGAATGCCAAACGATTTTTACACACTTTATGAGCAA
This sequence comes from Lachnospiraceae bacterium, assembly GCA_030523275.1. Lineage (GTDB taxonomy): Bacteria > Bacillota > Clostridia > Lachnospirales > Lachnospiraceae > Fimousia. Next base: position 11,917 of record JAUNIX010000004.1, on the reverse strand, counting down.
TTCATGAAGGGAAAACAAATCGGACCAGCATTAATTGCAGGAGTTATTATTGTTGGAGTTGTGGTTTTTACAACAGTATTTGTTATTATACTAAGTGATGCAGAACGACATATTCCAATTCAATATTCAAAAAAAGTACAGGGTAGAAAAATGATTGGTGGACAGACCAGTCATATCCCGTTAAAAGTTAACACAGCCGGTGTTATCCCAATTATTTTTGCATCATCAATCTTACAATTTCCATTAATTATTCAGCAATTATTCAACTATCAGAATAATGGAGTAATTGGAAAGATTTTAGTTAGTTTAAGTTCATCTCAATGGTTTAATGTGGAACATCCAGTAAGATCGTTAGGTCTTTTGGTGTACATCGTGTTAGTAATTTTATTTGCATATTTCTATACATCGATCACATTTAATCCGATTGAAGTATCAAACAACATGAAGAAGCAAGGGGGATTCATTCCAGGTATTCGTCCAGGCAAACCGACACAGGAATATCTGAACCGTTTGCTTAATTATATTATTTTCATTGGTGCAGCTGGTTTAGTAATTGTTGCTGTTATTCCATTTTTCTTTAATGGAGTATTTAGCGCAAATGTTTCGTTTGGAGGCACATCATTAATTATCGTTGTTGGTGTTATCCTTGAAACGAAAAAGCAAATTGAATCTCAAGTTCTTGTACGTAAGTATACAGGATTTTTAAACGATTAATGCACAACACTAAGCTGTAGGATTCCTACAGCTTTTGTGCGTTTATGAAGGTAGGAGGAATAATAATGAAAATAATTATGTTGGGTGCTCCTGGTGCAGGAAAGGGAACACAAGCAAAAATGATCTCAGAGAAATATGGTATTCCTCATATTTCTACAGGGGATATTTTTAGAGCCAATATTAAAAATGGAACGGAACTCGGCAAAAAAGCAAAAAGTTATATGGATCAGGGACTTTTAGTACCAGATGAATTAGTTGTAGATTTAGTTGTAGACCGTGTGGGTCAGGATGACTGCGCAAAGGGTTACATTTTAGATGGTTTTCCACGTACCATTCCTCAGGCAGAAGCATTAGATGCTGCTTTAGGAGAAGATAAAATTGACTATGCAATTGATATTGAAGTTCCAGATGATAACATTGTAACACGTATGTCAGGTAGAAGAGCTTGCGTGGGATGTGGTGCAACCTATCATATCGTATACAATCCTACAAAAGAAGAGGGTGTTTGCGATGCATGTGGCGAAAAATTGATTTTACGTGACGATGACAAACCAGAAACTGTTCAGAAACGTTTGGGTGTGTATCATGAACAGACTCAGCCATTGATCGACTACTATAAAAAAGCAGGAAGTCTTGTAGAAATGGATGGAACAGTTGATATTAATGTAGTATTTGATAATATTGTTAAAATGTTAGGTGAATAAAATCGTTCATAAATGAAAATACTATAATATTACAGAAAACGGATATGAAATCTTATCCCTTATGATATGGATAAAGGAGCAAAGATGGATTATAAAATTGGTTATTATGCAGTTTCAAAGGCCGGTCATGATAAAGGAAAAACTTATCTGATCTGGAGCGTGGATGATGAATATGTTTATCTCGTAAATGGAGAGACAAAAAAAATAGAATCCCCAAAAAAGAAAAAGAAAATACATATTCAGGTAAAATGCAGCATAGACCGTAGAGTGAAACAAAAACTAAGTAACAATTGTAAGATTACAGACGATGATATATTAGAAGCGCTGCAACGGCATCTGCAAGGCAGGTAGATGCCAGCTTCGTTTCTTCATTATAAGGAGGATTATAGATGGCAAAATCAGAAGCAATTGAAATTGAAGGTGTTGTAATAGAGAAACTTCCAAATGCAATGTTTAAAGTTGAAATCGAAGGCGGACACATTGTATTGGCTCATATCAGTGGAAAATTAAGAATGAATTATATCAAGATTTTACCAGGTGATAAGGTAACACTTGCATTATCTCCATATGATTTAACAAAGGGAAGAATTATCTGGAGAGATAAATAAAAAAATCAAAATAATTCTTGCTAAGCAGAAAAATCCGTGATATAATTGAATCCGAACGTTTTTGGGAAAGGAGAGAGTGGAATGAAGGTAAGAGCATCAGTAAAACCAATCTGTGAAAAATGCAAAGTAATCAAGAGAAAAGGCTCTATTAGAATTATTTGCGAAAACCCAAAACACAAACAAAGACAAGGATAAGTACTATATAACTATTTATAGAACAGAAAGGCAATATCCTTGCTTTTGATGTGTAGTTTATTCATGTTTAATTATTTTTAACTAAGGCGGCTGCAGCGTGAACCACCGGGAGGTGTTGTTCGTGCTGATATTATATAAAAATGAATGAAACAAACCATTGTTAAAGGGCGAGATACGTATGACATTTCACCGTACGCGGATACGTAGATGGTCGCTTTAATACTTATTTTTAATCATTAATTTTATTTTTTTTGGAGGAAAAAACATGGCTCGTATTTCAGGTGTTGATTTACCAAGAGATAAACGTGTAGAAATTGGACTGACATATATTTATGGTATCGGTCTTACAAGCTCTAGACGTATTTTATCAGAAGCAAATGTTAGCCTTGATACACGTGTTCGTGATTTGACAGATGACGAAGTTAAGAGAATTAGTGCTGTCATCAATGAAACACAGGTAGTAGAAGGTGATTTACGTAGAGAAATCGCTATGAACATTAAGCGATTAAAAGAAATTGGATGTTACAGAGGAAAACGTCATAGAAGTGGTCTGCCAGTTCGTGGTCAGAAAACTAAGACTAATGCTAGAACTCGTAAGGGTCCAAAACGTACAGTAGCAAATAAGAAGAAATAGTTATAGATAATATAGGATACCTATAGGAGGTTTAGGTTAATGGCAAAGAAAGTTACTAAAAAAGTGACAAAAAAACGTGTGAAGAAAAATGTTCAGCATGGACAGGCTCACATTCAGTCATCTTTTAACAATACAATCGTTACATTAACTGATGCTGAAGGAAATGCTCTTTCTTGGGCAAGTGCAGGTGGATTAGGATTCAGAGGTTCTAGAAAATCTACACCATATGCAGCTCAAATGGCTGCTGAAACTGCAACAAAAGCAGCATTAGTACATGGCTTAAAAACAGTAGACGTTATGGTTAAAGGTCCAGGTTCTGGAAGAGAAGCTGCTATCAGAGCTCTTCAGGCTGCTGGTTTGGAAGTAGTCAGCATCAAAGATGTGACTCCAGTGCCACACAACGGATGTCGTCCACCAAAACGTAGAAGAGTTTAATCAGGAGGTTTAGAAGAATGGCAGTAGATAGAACTCCCGTCTTAAAAAGATGTAGATCTTTAGCTTTAGACCCAGTATATTTAGGAATTGATAAAAAATCTAATAGAAATGCCCGCAGAGGACGTAAAGTAAGTGAATATGGTTTACAGCTTCGTGAAAAACAGAAAGCAAAATTCATCTATGGTGTATTAGAAAAACCATTTAGAAACTACTATGCTAAAGCTGAAAAAATGCGTGGTTTAACAGGTCCTAACTTAATGACATTATTAGAATTAAGATTAGATAATGTTATGTTCCGTTTAGGATATGGTAGAACTAGAAAAGAATGTAGACAGATCGTTGACCACAAACATGTATTAGTAAATGGTAAGACAGTCAATATCCCATCTTACCAGGTAAAAGTTGGCGATGTGATCGAAATTAAAGAAAAAGCAAAAGGTTCTCAGAGATATAAAGACATCTTAGAAGTAACAGAAGGAAGATTAGTTCCTGCATGGTTAGAAGCAGACCATGAAAACTTAAAAGGTGTTGTAAAAGAAGTACCAACAAGAGAAGAAATTGATGTACCAGTAAACGAAACACTGATCGTCGAGTTATATTCTAAATAATAATTTAATCGCAGTAGTTGGCAGAACTAGATTCTGCCGGCTTTTCTGCATGTAAACCCTCAAAAACACTGAACCCACAAGGAGGGCCGGGAATGTTTGAATTTGAAAAACCAAGAATTGAGATTGTTGAAATTTCCGAAGATAATCGTTATGGACGTTTTGTAGTAGAACCGTTAGAAAGAGGTTATGGTACAACTTTGGGTAATTCTTTAAGAAGAATTATGTTGTCTTCCTTACCTGGATCCGCAGTGAGCGCTGTTAAGATCAAAGGGGTTTTACATGAATTTAGTTCAATCCCAGGCGTAAAAGAAGATGTGACTGAAATCATCATGAACATCAAAGAGTTAGCTATTAAGAATAACAGCTCTTCTAACGAGCCAAAAACAGCATATATTGAATTCTCTGGTGAAGGTGTCGTAACAGCAGGGGATATTAACGTAGATAGTGATATTGAGATCTTAAATCCAGATTTAGTCATCGCTACTTTGAGTGGTGGTTTGGATAGCAGATTAGATATGGAACTGACCATTACCAATGGACGTGGATATGTTGGTGCTGACAAGGGAAAACGCGAAGATGCATCTATCGATGAAATTGCAGTAGATGCAATTTACACTCCAGTTGAACGTGTAAACTTAACAGTAGAAAATACACGTGTAGGCCAGATTACCGATTATGATAAATTAACTTTAGATGTTTTCTCAAATGGTACATTATCTCCAGATGAAGCAGTTAGTTTAGCAGCAAAAGTTCTTTGTGAACATCTGAATTTATTCGTAGACCTTTCTGAAAATGCAAAATCTGCAGAAGTTATGGTTGAAAAAGAAGACGATGAAAAAGAAAAAGTATTAGAAATGAACATTGATGAATTAGAATTATCTGTTCGTTCTTATAACTGCTTAAAGAGAGCTGGAATTAATACAGTAGAAGAGTTAACAAATAAAACTCCGGAAGATATGATGAAAGTTCGTAACTTAGGACGTAAGTCATTAGAAGAAGTTTTAGCAAAATTAAAAGAATTAGGTTTATCACTTAATTCAAGTGAAGAATAAAGACAATAACAGACCCGCTTAAGCCGAAGGACGAAGTAGGCATGGCGAAAAAACAATAGGAGGTCAATACAATGGCAAAATATAGAAAATTAGGAAGAACATCTGATCAGAGAAAAGCTTTATTACGTGGACAGGTAACAAGCTTAATTTATAATGGAAAGATCATTACAACAGAAGCAAGAGCAAAAGAAGTTCGTAAAATTGCAGAAGGCTTAATCGCATTAGCAGTAAAAGAAAAAGACAACTTCGAAACAGTAACCGTTGACGCAAAAGTTGCTAAGAAAGACAAAGATGGCAAGAGAGTCAAAGAAGTTGTTGATGGTAAAAAAGTAACAGTATACGAAACAGTTCAGAAAGAAATCAAAAAAGACAAACCTTCTCGTTTACATGCAAGAAGACAGATGTTAAAAGTTTTATATCCTGTAACTGAAGTTCCTGAAGCTGCAGCTGGTAAAAAAGCGAATACAAAGAAAGTTGATTTAACAGCTAAATTATTCGACGAATACGGACCAAAATACGAAGGACGTAACGGTGGTTACACAAGAATCGTTAAAATTGGTCAGCGTAAAGGTGACGCAGCAATGGAAGTATTACTTGAGTTGGTATAAACTGCCAAGTCACGCAATAAAAGAAATAAAAAAATCCCTGAAAAAATATATATACTTTTTCAGGGATTTTTTTATTTCTTTTATTATGAGACGCTAGTCTCACCGCGAGCATTAAAGATGCGAGATATTATAATTTTTTAATTTCGTCTGCTTGTTCTGCCACTTCTTTTGAATGTGTCACTAGAATGATGCATTTTCCTTCTTGTGCAAGTGTTTTAAATATCTGCATAATAGCATCTTCTGTTTCTTTATCAAGATTGCCCGTTGGCTCATCTGCAAGGATAATTTCCGGATCATAGGATAATGCTCTTGCAATGGCCACTCTTTGCTGCTGACCGCCTGAAAGTTTTAAAACACGGCGTTTAGCCTCATCCTTGCTTAACCCTACTTTCTCTAGAAGTTCGAAAGCTTTCCCTTTTTTATCGGGATGTTTGATGCCAGATACATCCATGGATAAAATAACATTTTCCACAGCAGTTAAATGGGAAAGAAGATTAAAACTTTGGAATATAATACCTACATACTGGCTACGGTATTGATAACGGTCAATTTGACTGATGTCCTGATTTTTAAAGAAAATCGTTCCGTTTGTTGGACGTTCTAAACCAGATAATAGGGAGAGTAACGTTGTTTTACCGGCACCGGATCGACCGACAATGGCGTATATTTTCCCTTTTTTAAATTTATAGGATAAGTGTTCGAATACATTTTTTCTGCTTCCCTCATAGGAATAGGCGATATCATTTAAAGTTAGAATACTGCTCATGTAAACCTCCTAACTGCGGTTTGTTAATATTTTCAGTGGTTCATATCGGACAACAAAAATGACCGAAATAAGACTGGATAAGACGGTCAGTAAAATACCGACACCAAACAGTTTAGCGATTACTGTCATATTTACAGTGGCGGAAATATCAGATACATAATCAACGGTTTGTGTCATAATTCCACCGTGTCGTTGGCCTGGACCAGCCTTATTGTCATGATTCATTTCTCTTCTGCCAAAATTACTTTCTTGGTTTTCCATTTGTTCTTGTTGACTCTCGATTTGTGATGCAAGCAAATGATTTGAAACAGGAACGGATGTAGCACTTCCAACACCTAATCCGATTACCATTGCAAATAGAGTTACAAAAAATAGTTCGATCATAAACTGCGTACATACTTTCCATTTTTTCATACCAATGGCAGTTAAGACACCAATTTCATATTTTCTTTCCTGGATGTTAAACATATTGATCACAGCCAAAATAATAGCTCCAATGATTAATATGATAGCAAAAAAGTAGGATGCAAACTTACTCAAATTTTCCAGAGGTAATAAGCTTTGTTCGTAGTTATTCACATCTTGAGAAACGACGGCATAGGAGTCATCAAGTCCCATATCTTTCACATCGTCCTGAAATGTTTCGTAAGCATCTAAATCGGCAAATACATAAGTTCCATTAGTCTGTGTCTTGATAGAATCACTATCTTTTGTCAAAGCATTCAACGCCTGATAGCTAGTATAAATCTGATTAGCAGGGTCTGCACTGGCGTTAAAACGATTCATGACACCGTTTTCTCCGGCAGTGGAACTACTATTGTGATAAATACCGACGATTTTAAGAGAAATGACTTTTCCTTCCTCTGTAGGACTTTCCAGTTTGATTGTATTGCCAACTTTTAAAGAATTATAAGTGGCAAGTTCATCGCTGATAATACATACTTTCTCGGATGTGCCCTCTGCAAATATATCTCCTTCGGTCATTTTGCAGGTTCCGTTGATAAAGTTTGTCATAGCATCTTCATCGCTGTATCCAATTAATGAAAAATCTCCTTGATTTTGCATTCTATGTCCATTGCCGCTTGGAATGTTAGAAGTGTCAGGATCATTATTATTAGAAGTATCACTCGAATTAACTGCTTCGATGGAATTTCCGTTTAATGAGGCGGTTATTGTGTAATAAAAATTTTTGACGGATTTCGCTTTCGCGTATTTTTTCAGATCACTAATGGATAAACCTTGTATCTGGGTCATTTGATTTTGCATTTGAGATCGGTCGGCACCGGATTCTCCCATTGATTTCATCATTGATTGGCGATCGACTGTAATTTGTCCAGTGATCTCTGCGTTTTCCAAACCACTGGTTTTTGCATTTTCCGCAGCTTCTCGAATGGATAGAGAAATACATGCAGAGGTTGCTATGACAAAAACAATCAATCCAATCAATAAATTTCGTCCTTTCGAACGAATGACATTTTTCCATGCATTTTTTAATAAGTACATAAGTCCTCCTTTTTTTGGTAATTATTTTTCAATTTAAAATTACAAAAAAATTGTGACTGTTTTGTGAAGAAACAATGAGGGAATTGTGATATCGTGTTTATGATAAATATTTCATTTGTTTTCTAAAAAATTGTATCTTTTTGATGGCGAGACTGTATAATAAAGACAGAATCTCGTTTCACGAGATTCTTTTTTTATATGCAATCTTGTGTTATACTGAATAATTAGGAAACAAAAGTTTTCAGATATGAGGTAAGGAAAGAATGAATATAGTTCAGATTAAAGACCTGATTCATCAATTCACGCGAAAAGATGATAATGGCGAAGTAGTAGAGACAATCGATGCCATTGACGGCGTGAATATGGAAGTGGAAGAGGGTCAGTTTATAGCCGTATTAGGACATAATGGTTCCGGAAAATCTTCGTTAGCAAAACATATCACTGGATTATTGCAACCGACAGATGGAGCGGTCTATGTCAGAGGCATGGATACAAGAAATGAGGAAGAAATTTGGCGCATTAGACAAAGTGCAGGTATTGTCTTACAAAATCCGGATAACCAGATTATCGGCAATATTGTCGAGGAAGATGTAGCATTTGGTCCAGAGAATATCGGAGTGCCGACCGAAAAAATATGGGATCGAGTTGCTGAGAGTTTAGAGGCAGTTGGAATGACTGCTTATCGAATGGATTCTCCGAATTGTCTGTCAGGGGGACAGAAGCAAAGAATCGCGATTGCGGGAATTCTTGCTATGCGCCCAGAGTGTATTATTTTAGATGAACCAACAGCGATGTTAGATCCGAAAGGAAGAATGGATGTCATTCGGACAATTCATGAGTTAAATAAAGAAAAAGGGATTACGATTATTTTGATTACCCATAAGATGGAAGAAGTCGTTGATGCAGATAAAATATTTGTTATGGATCATGGTAAGGTTGTAATGAGTGGAGCGCCGACAGAAGTATTTTCGCAGGTAGAAGAACTGAAAGGATATGGTCTCGAGGTTCCACATGCAACGGAAATGGCATATGAATTAAGGCAGGAAGGAATGCCATTGCCAGATAAGATTATGACAAAAGAGGAATTGGTGGAAGCAATATGTCAATTAAATTAGAAGATGTGAGCTACAAATATAGAGACGGAAATTCAAAAAAGGCGCTGTCACATATCAATTTAGAAATTCATAAAGGTGAATTTATCGGGATCGTTGGGCATACGGGATCAGGTAAATCAACATTGATTCAGCATTTTAATGGTCTGATGGAGCCAAGCAGTGGTCGTGTTTTATTTGATGATCAAAATATCCATGCGGCAGGGTATCCATTAAAAGAACTAAGAGGAAAAGTCGGATTATCCTTTCAATATCCGGAACATCAGCTCTTTGAAGTGACTGTACTTGATGATGTATGTTTTGGCCCTAAGAATTTGGGATTGTCAGAAGAGGAGATTGAAAAGCGCGCGAAAGAAGCTCTAAATCTGGTTGGATTGGGTGAAGATTATTATGAGAAATCACCGTTTGAACTGTCCGGTGGGCAAAAACGAAGAGTTGCGATTGCTGGAATTTTGGCAATGCAGCCAGAATATTTCATACTGGATGAACCGACAGCGGGACTAGACCCTATTGGACGAGATCAAATTCTTGATTTATTGAAAAGTTTGCATGAGGAAAAAGGAATTACTATTATTTTAGTTTCTCATTCCATGGAAGAGATAGCAGATTATGTTGATCGAATTTTGGTTATGGATAAAGGGCATCTAAAATATGATGATATTCCAAGAAAAGTGTTTGAACATAAAGAAGAGTTAGAAAAAATGGGACTTTCTGCACCATTTTATTCGTATTTAACGGATGATCTAAGGGCAAAAGGATTTTTTAATGAAGATATAAAACCAGCCATTACACTGTCAGAGGCGAAAGAACAAATTTTACAGACCTGGAAGAAGGAACATGAATTATGATGAGAGATATTACATTAGGACAATATTATAGAGCAGATTCCCTCTTGCATCATCTTGACCCAAGAACCAAAATCGTAGGAACCGTTTTGTATATTATATCTTTATTCGTGTGCAAATCAATACCTGCTTATGTGTTGGCGGCAATATTTTTAGCAGTTGTGATAAAAATATCTACGGTTCCATTTTCTTATATGGTGCGAGGATTAAAAGCAGTCTTTACGATTTTGTTATTTTCAGTATTTTTAAATATGTTTTTTATACCGGGAAAAGTAATCCTTGATCTGGGATTTTGCGATATTACACGAGAGGGGTTGCAGACAGCGATTTTCATGGCAATTCGTTTAGTTTTTCTGATTTTAGGTTCTTCTCTGATGACGTTGACAACAACGCCAAACCAATTGACTGATGGTATGGAAAAGCTTCTTGGTCCATTGAAGAAAATAAATATTCCAGTGCATGAAATTGCGATGATGATGTCGATTGCATTACGTTTTATCCCGATATTAACAGAAGAATTGGATAAGATCATGAAAGCACAAATGGCACGTGGAGCAGAATTTGATCAGGGAAATCTGATCAAGAAGGTTAAAAGTGTCGTTCCTGTCTTAGTGCCACTATTTATATCTTCGGTGCGTCGGGCAACCGATTTGGCAATGGCAATGGAATCCCGTTGTTATCATGGTGGAGAAGGGCGTACCAAAATGAAACCATTGGTTTATCAGAAACGTGATTATATTATTTACGTGTTACTTTGGGGATATTTATTCGTGATGATCGCAATGAGACTTTGGTCATAAGGAGTGCTTATGAAACGATTTAAATTAGTAATTGCCTATGATGGTACGCATTATTGTGGTTGGCAGATTCAACCAAATGGTATCACGGTGGAAGAAGTAATCAATAAAAAACTGAGTGAACTGCTCCGCGAAGATATTAAGGTGATCGGGGCAAGTCGAACAGATTCCGGAGTACATGCTATGGGAAATGTGGCGGTGTTTGATTCGGAGACAAATATTCCTGGTGATAAACTAAGTTATGCCCTAAATCAAAGATTACCAGATGACATCGTGATTCAGTCTTCGTGTCAGGTTGCGGATGACTTTCATCCACGATACTGTGATACACGAAAGACTTATGAATATCAGATTTATAATGCTAAATTTGAAAATCCATTAAAAAGTCGCTATAGCCATTTTGTATTCTTACCTCTTAGAATAGAAGAAATGCAAAAAGCAGCAGAAATAATAAAAGGGGAACATGATTTTAAAAGTTTTTGTTCTGCCAGAGGTCAGGCACTTACAACAGTGCGTACAATTTATGATCTTGATGTGTATAAAGAAGGAAATATCGTAAAAATTCGAATTTCTGGCAATGGATTTCTTTATAATATGGTAAGGATTATCGTTGGAACGCTGATTAAAGTCGGATTGGGAGTTTATCCACCAGAATATGTACAGGAAATTATGGACGCAAAAGACCGAACAAAAGCGGGGCCAAAAGTACCGGCGAAGGGTTTGACATTGGTTGGAATTGAATATTTATAATCAACATAAAATGGCTTGACACGCGGGGAAGCGTGTTATATAATAATTCAATGTGACGACATGTGTGAAAAGTATTCAGCCACAGCCCCGGTTTGAATATTTTCAATATACAATGGATGAAAATCCGCATATTCAAAGGACATTGAATGGAGAATGTCTGGATGGAATATGAATCTTTATGAACAATGATGAATGATTCGATTTAACAATTTAAGGAGGAACACCATGAAAAGTTATATGGCTAGCCCATCAACAATTAACAGAGAATGGTATGTAGTTGACGCTACAGGACATACATTAGGACGTTTAGCTTCTGAGATTGCAAAGATTTTAAGAGGTAAAAACAAACCAACTTATACACCACACATTGATACAGGTGATTATGTTGTTGTTATCAACGCAGACAAAATCAAAGTAACAGGTAAAAAATTAGATCAGAAAATCTACTACAATCACTCTGATTATGTAGGTGGTATGAGAGAAACAACATTAAAAGAAAAATTGGCGAAAAAGCCAGAAGATGTTATCTACCTTGCAGTAAAAGGTATGCTTCCAAAAGGTCCTTTAGGAAGATCTATGATTAAGA
>JAUNIX010000021.1 GCA_030523275.1 Lachnospiraceae bacterium | reverse complement strand
TTATCTAAGAAATCTCAGTGGATCTTCGGTGGTGACGGATGGGCTTACGATATCGGTTACGGCGGATTAGATCACGTATTAGCTTCTGGTGAAGATGTAAACGTATTCGTATTCGATACAGAAGTTTACTCTAACACAGGTGGACAGGCTTCTAAAGCTACTAACACAGGTGCTATCGCTCAGTTCGCAGCAGCTGGTAAAGAAGTTAAGAAGAAAGACCTTGCAGCAATCGCAATGAGCTATGGTTACATCTATGTTGCTCAGATTTCTATGGGTGCTGATTACAACCAGACAGTAAAAGCAATTGCAGAAGCTGAAGCTTATCCAGGACCATCATTAATCATCGCTTATGCTCCATGTATCAACCATGGTATTAAGGGTGGTATGAAGATCGCTATGACAGAAGAAAAGAAAGCTGTTACATCTGGATACTGGCATTTATTCAGATTCAATCCAGAATTATCTGCTGAAGGAAAGAATCCATTTATCTTAGATTCTAAAGCTCCTACAACAGATTACAATGACTTCATCATGGGCGAAGTTCGTTACAACGCTCTTGCTCGTCAGAACCCTGAAAGAGCGAAAGAATTATTCGCAAAAGCAGAAGCTACAGCAAAAGCTAAATACGAAGAATTAGTTGAAAGAGCTAAATAATTTGATGTTAGGACATTAGTCTTATACAGCATAGCAGTATAATAAAAAAGCCAAACTCATTTTTTGGGTTTGGCTTTTTCTTCTATTTTTGTTATAATATTTATTAGTGTATGGTAAATGATATTATATAAAGTAAGGAGAAAAATATGGAATATATTTTATCACCGTCAATTCTATCTGCAGATTTTAATAATTTAGGTAGAGACGTAAAAGAAGTAGAGGCAGCTGGTGCACAATGGCTTCATATTGATGTTATGGATGGATCTTACGTACCTAATATTTCATTTGGATTTCCGATTATGGAATCTCTAAGAAAGATTACAGATATGTTTTTTGATGTTCATTTAATGATTGATGATCCGATTAGATATATTGAAGAATTTGTCAACGCTGGTGCTAATATGATCACTGTTCATGCAGAAGCATGCACACATTTAGATCGCGTTGTAAGCGTCATTAAAAGCTATGGAGCAAAAGCTGGAGTTGCTTTAAATCCAGCAACACCAATTTCAGAACTTGAATATATTCTCGATGATCTTGATATGGTATTGATCATGACTGTAAATCCGGGATATGGCGGACAGTCGTATATTCCTTATTGTGATCGTAAAATTCAGGAATTGCGTAAGATGATCGAAGATCGTGGTTTGGATATTGATATTCAGGTTGACGGAGGAGTAAAAGAAGACAATCTTGGACATCTTATCGAATGTGGTGCTAATGTATTTGTTGCTGGATCTGCTGTATTTAATGGAGATATTAAAGCAAATACGGCTGCTTTATTAGAAAAATTTCAGTAATGGCTCAGAGAGAACTTTGAAGGCACAATGTGTTTTCTTGCTCAGTTCGGAGTGATTACTGATTTAAATAAATAATATAAAGTTTGGAGGAGTAATCATGAGTGAATGTTCACATGATTGTAGTTCTTGCAGTTCTAATTGTTCTGATAGAACACAACCGCAAGATATGCATTTTAAATTACATGAAAGAAGCAGTGTAAAAAAAGTGATTGGTATTGTCAGTGGTAAAGGTGGCGTCGGAAAATCTATGACGACATCTTTAATGGCATGTGGTATGAACCGCGCTGGTTATAAAGTTGCAGTTATGGACGCGGATATTACTGGACCATCTATTCCAAAAGGATTTGGTCTTCATGAACAATTATTTGGTACTGCAGATGGTCTGATCGTACCAGCATTAACGAATCGTGGAATTGAAGTGGTCTCTATTAATTTGTTATTAGATACTGAGACAACACCGGTTATTTGGAGAGGTCCGGTGTTAGGAAATGTCATTAACCAATTCTGGAGTGAAACATTATGGCAGGATATTGACTATATGTTTGTTGATATGCCACCAGGAACTGGAGATGTACCGCTTACGGTATTCCAGTCACTGCCACTTGATGGTATTATTATTGTCGCATCTCCACAGGAATTAGTTGGTATGATTGTTGGAAAAGCGGTAAATATGGCGAAGATGATGAATATTCCAATTTTAGGACTTGTAGAAAATATGAGTTATTTGGAGTGCCCAGATTGCGGAAAACATATCAGTGTTTTTGGTGAAAGCCATATTGATGAGATTGGTGCAGAGCATCAATTACCAGTGTTAGCGAAATTACCAATTGATCCAAAACTTGCAGCGGCATGTGATGCGGGTGAAATCGAAGAACTGGAAAATATTTATGTTGACGGAATCGTTGATTTGTTGAAATCACAGGAAACAAAATAACAGATAGCAGAAAAGGGATTCTATTTAGGAATAGAATCCCTTCTTTTTGATTTTCGATATGCATTTGGTGTCAATTGCGTACTTTTTTTAAACACTTGTGAAAAATACGATTGCGAAGAAAAACCGACTTTTGATGCAATTTGAGCAATCGGGTAATCCGTGTTTTCTAAAAGGCGTTTGCTTTCGGCGATTCGCTTTTCAATTAAGTAGTTGATTGGCGAATAACCGATAAATTTGTTAAATGCATGTACCATATAGTATTTATTCATATGAGTAGCATCAGCCAAAAAATCTAAAGTAATATTTTCAGCAAAATGTGCATCAATATATTGTTTGATATAGGTACATTCTTTATTTGTTTTTGTACCAGAAGTAGAAGTGACTGTGTAGTCAGTTAAACGAATAATATTAACGACAAGAACTTCTAATAGATTCTGACACACCATCTCATAGTTATATTTTGTCTTTTTTACTTCGCGGTAAATTGACTTAAAATAAAAAGAAATGGAAGATTTGCTTTTTAGGCTTTTTTTCATATACAAACTGGAATTCATGTCCGTGAATTCGTTAGGTGTGAATAAAATGCCATCCATGCCAATTACAATCGCTTCTAAACTGTCATCTTCATAGGATAACAATTGGTGTTTAACACCTGGATTTATAATAACAAAATCATGTTTTTGCAAAGGACATAAAGTTTGATTGATATTAATTTCTCCATGTCCCTTTGTAATATAATAAAGCTCCGTATAAGTATGTTCCTGCATATCACGAGTCGGTCTGGTCGGATATGTCGTTCGCTTTATGTAAAGAAGACGGCAGTGAACACTTTGATATTGTCTGTTTTGAGAGGATTGTAATTCCATAAGCTCCTCCTATCCCCATAATGAATCTGGATATAAACCTTCTTCCCTAAAATGTTTTAATGCTGAAACAACATAGTCTTTGTCTTCTTTGTAAGTAACACCATACCATTTAGCGGTGGAACTTAGAACTTTTACATCTGCCTTTCCGGTATCGATCAAATGGCTGACAACAGAAGGAATGAAATATTCACCTTTCAGTGGATTATTGATCAAAGCGTCATCTAAAAAGGCAGGAAAACCAGCATTGATTTCTTCAAATAAATTGTGCTGGAAACCAAAGAAATTCATAGACACGAGACTGTCATAAGCGATTGGAGTCCATGTTTCTCCATCATCTTCTGTAAAAACAGCAGTATTTTCACGTTTTTCAATATGTGTACGTTCTGTAATTGATTTTAAATAATCATTTTCATCTGTGACACAGACACCACGAGATACATGACCATTATCCGTAACCGTATTTTTTAAATGGTATCCTACCATAGCATAGTGATATTTGTCATCTCCATGTTCCTGCGTCAAATAATCATACATAACACGATATGCATCAGCACCATAATAATCATCGGCATTGATGACTGCGAATGGTCCGTCGACCACATCTTTGCAACAATAAATAGCGTGTGCAGTTCCCCATGGTTTTACACGTCCCTCTGGCGCAGAGTATCCGTCTGGAAGTTTGTCAAGTTCCTGATATGCATATGCAACGTCAATATGTGGTTCGATTCGTTTACCGATTGTGTTTTTAAATACATCTGCAATTTGTTCTTTGATCAAAAAAACGATTTTTTTAAATCCGGCACGTTTTGCATCATAAATAGAATAATCGATAATGGCATTACCATATTCATCCATAGGATCAATTTGTTTTAAACCACCATAACGGCTTCCCATGCCTGCCGCTAAGATTACCAAAGTTGGTTCTTTCATAATGTTCCTCCCATAAGTAGAAAATATAATTATTATCAAGTATAACATAAAATGAGAATTTTATAAATATATTGTTTTTGATTTGCTAATATTTTAACATTTTTATGTGAAAATAATATAATGACAAAATTCTATTGACAAGACAATGGACTTGATAACTGTATACAAAAGTGGTATAGTAGTAAAAATGAAACTTTAAATGGAAATCTTGATAGACGATGAAGACCAAGAATTCAAATTATGGAAGGGATAAAGATGAAAAGAAATGCAGATGTAATCATTGTTGGAACCGGTGCTGCCGGTTTATTTTGTGCACTTCACCTGCCAGAGAGTATGGATGTACTTATGATTACAAAAGATGATGCCAAATTCAGTGATTCATATTTGGCACAAGGTGGAATTTCAACATTAAGAGACAAGGAAGATTATGAAAGCTATTATGAAGATACAATGAAAGCTGGTCATTATGAGAATAATCCAGAATCTGTAGAAATCATGATTAAATCTTCACCGGAAATCATTCAGGAACTAATTGAATATGGGGTGGATTTTGATAAAAATGGACAGGAGATTGCATACACAAGAGAAGGTGGTCATTCTAAATTTCGTATTATGCACCATCAGGACATTACAGGTGAGGAAATCACAAGTAAACTCTATGCACGTGTAAGAGAAAAAGAAAATATATCTCTCCTGGAATATACAGAGATGCTTGATATCATTGAACAGGATGAAAAATGTTGTGGTATCGTTGTGTGTGAATCGGATGGGACAATTGCCACTTATTATGCGAAAAATGTTGTTTTAGCGACTGGAGGCATTGGTGGACTATTTCAGAACTCTACAAATTTTCGCCATTTGACGGCTGACAGTCTCGCAATCTCATTAAAACATAAAATTGAAATCGAAAATATTAATTATATCCAGATTCATCCAACCACTTTGTATTCTAAGAAACCAGGAAGGAGATTTTTGATTTCCGAATCGGTACGAGGGGAAGGTGCCATTTTATTAAATAAAGATGGAGAACGTTTTGTTGATGAACTACAGCCACGTGATGTCGTAACAGAGGCAATTCATAAGCAGATGAAAAAGGACCAGTCGGATCATGTTTATATGTCAGTTCTACATATGGATAAAAAAGAATTATTAAGACATTTTCCTAATATTTATGAGCGTTGCTTGGAAGAAGGATATGATATGACAAAAGATCTGATTCCGGTTACACCTTCTCAGCATTATTTTATGGGTGGGATTAAAGTTGACTCAAATAGTGCAACTTCTATGCCTTATTTATATGCGGTAGGAGAGACAAGCTGTAATGGTGTTCATGGTAAGAACCGTTTGGCAAGTAACTCGTTGTTAGAGGCACTTGTATTTGCAAAGCGGGCAGCGAATCATATTGCGAAAGATGAAAGAATACTTGAAGAAGTGCCGGTTTCTTTGGTACAATATGCTTCAAAAGAAGAAATTCAGAGAGAATATAAAAATATCGTATTAGAAGAAATTAAGAGAAGGGATGAAGAGTTTTATGATAAGTGGTGTAACAATGAAACTTCAACTCGATGATTATATTATGCGAGCATTAAAAGAAGATATTACGAGTGAAGATGTATCAACAAATGCTGTCATGCCAGTGCCAAAACCGGGTATTGTGGAATTGATCTGTAAGGAAGATGGGATTATCTGTGGACTAGATGTATTTAAACGTGTCTTTACACTATTAGATGAAAAAACTGTATTTGAAACCGAATTAAAAGACGGAGATGCGGTTAAAAATGGACAAAAAATGGGTGTTGTCAAAGGCGATATCCGTGTTCTGTTATCTGGAGAGCGCGTTGCACTCAATTACCTTCAGAGAATGAGCGGGATTGCAACTTTTACGAAGTCTTTGGCAGATGAGTTAAAGGGTTCGAAAACAAAGCTTTTGGATACGAGAAAGACAACTCCAAATATGCGTCCATTCGAAAAGTATGCAGTAACAGTCGGAGGCGGGAATAATCACCGTTATAATCTTTCTGATGGCGTTATGTTAAAAGATAATCACATTGGTGCTGCTGGAGGCATCAAAGAGGCGGTTGCTCTTGCAAAGGAATATGCTCCATTTGTACGTAAAATTGAAGTTGAGACAGAGACAATGGATCAGGTAAAAGAAGCAGTTGAGGCTGGTGCAGACATTATTATGCTTGATAATATGAGCGATGAGCAGATGAAAGAAGCGGTTGCTTATATCGCAGGACGTGCACAGACAGAATGTTCTGGGAATGTGACAAAAGATCGATTAGCGGCAATTCGTGAAATTGGTGTAGACTATGTATCAAGCGGTGCATTGACACATTCTTATCCAATACTTGATATTTCGTTGAAAAATCTTCATCCGATTGAGGAATAATGTCTTTCAAAAAGATGATAAGAAAATAATCATAAAGAACGTTTACAAAAATACCACTATATTGTTTCTACGTTTAGGAAACGAAATAGTGGTATTCTTTTCGTTGACATCCTACTCGAAATAAGAGAAAATAAAAGAAAGATAGGGAGGGATGAGATGATAAGTTACGATTATATAATTCAGGATCCGTCAGGAATTCATGCACGACCGGCAACACAGATTGCTTTTTTTGGTATGAATCAGCAAGATAAAATAACAATCATACATGATGGGCAAATGATTGATGGAAGCAATGTGATCGAAGTCATGAATTTACATGCACAATGTGGGGATACGCTTACTTTTCAGATCGAAGGAGAACAGGAAGAAAAAACTTTAGAAGCATTAAGAGAAGTACTGGATTCTTTGGAATAATAGGGAACAAATTAGTTTCACTATGGATAAGAAAATCGCGAAATCGCCATATAAAATTAACCAGTGGTAAATTAGTACTTGACATGTGGTAAAACTAGTGGTATTTTATACTTGTAGGATGATATAGCACATTATAAGTCTGAATCAAAGAAGAACGCACATTTTTCTGAACAAATAGAAGCATAAAATATAGGAATGTGAAAGAGTGGTTCAAAACGTTTGCGTAGACAATGGTTAGATTTTATAATAATTATATTAAGAAAAAGGAGAGAAAGAATATGGCATCATTAGCTGTAACAGCAAACGAAATCAGAAAAGGTATCATTAAAGGTGTACACAGTGCAAAATCTGGTCATCCAGGTGGATCTTTATCAGCAGCAGATATTTTTACATATCTTTATTTTGAAGAAATGAATATCGATCCTGCAGATCCTAAAAATCCAGACAGAGACCGTTTTGTATTATCCAAAGGTCATGTAGCACCAGGTTATTATGCAACACTTGCTGAAAGAGGATTTTTCCCAAAAGAGGACTTAACAACATTACGTCACATTGGTTCTCATCTTCAGGGTCATCCTTGTATCGCACATACACCAGGTGTTGATATGTCAAGTGGTTCGTTAGGACAGGGAATCTCAGCAGCAGTAGGTATGGCTCTTGCAGCTAAGCTTCAGAATAAAGACTACAGAGTTTATACATTGCTTGGCGATGGAGAAATCCAGGAAGGACAGGTTTGGGAAGCTTCCATGTTCGCCGGACATAAAAAATTAGATAATTTAGTAGTAATCGTAGATAACAACGGATTACAGATCGATGGAAATATCGAAGATGTATGTTCTCCATATCCAATCGCTGATAAATTCAAAGCATTTAACTTTAATGTAGTTGAAATTGACGGACATGACTTTGATCAGATTGCAGATGCATTTAAAGCAGCAAGAGAATGCAAAGGTATGCCAACCGCAATCATCGCTAAAACTGTAAAAGGTAAGGGAGTAAGCTTCATGGAAAATCAGGCTTCTTGGCATGGAAGTGCTCCTAACGACGAACAATTTGAAATCGCTATGAAAGACTTAGAACAGTAAGAAAGAGGAGGATTGTAAGATGGCAGAAGTAAAGAAGATCGCAACCAGAGAAAGTTATGGTAATGCATTAGTAGAATTAGGAAAAGAACATGATGATTTAGTAGTTTTAGATGCTGACCTTGCAGCAGCTACAAAAACAGGTGTATTTAAGAAAGAATTCCCAGATCGTCATATCGACTGTGGTATTGCAGAAAGCAATATGGTAGGTGTTGGAGCAGGTCTTGCAGCAGCAGGTATGGTTCCATTTGTAAGTTCTTTCGCAATGTTTGTAGCTGGAAGAGCATTCGAACAGGTTCGTAACTCTGTTGGATATCCTCATCTGAATGTAAAGATTGGTGCAACCCATGCCGGTATTTCAGTAGGGGAAGATGGTGCAACCCATCAGTGTAATGAAGATATTGCTCTTATGAGAACAATTCCTGGTATGGTAGTGATCAACCCTGCTGATGATGTAGAAGCAAGAGCAGCAGTAAAAGCAGCATATGAATATGAAGGTCCTGTGTATTTAAGATTTGGCAGATTGGCTGCACCGGTTATCTTTGATGAAGATACATACAAATTCGAAATTGGTAAAGGACAGGTCATCAGCGAAGGTACTGATGTTGCAATTATTGCAACTGGATTAATGGTAGGTAATTCTATCGAAGCAGCTAAAATTCTTGCAGATAAAGGTATCAGTGCAAAAGTGATCAATATCGCTACAATTAAACCAATTGATGAAGAATTAATCATTGCAGCAGCAAAAGAAACAGGAAAAGTTGTTACAGTTGAAGAACATTCTGTTATCGGTGGACTTGGAAGTGCTGTATGTGATGTATTAAGTGAAAAATGCCCTACACCTGTTAAGAAGATTGGTGTAAACGATGAATTTGGACATTCTGGACCAGCATTAGATTTGATTGCAGAATTTGGTTTAGATGGCAAAGGAATTGCAGAAAAAGTAGAAGCTTTTGTAAAATAAATTATAAAGCCCATAATTAAATATCAAAAAAAGTCGTTTTTCGATTCGAAAAACGACTTTTTTTATTTCACAGGAAATTACGTTGTAATTTTTATGAAACAAAAAACGCTCCGTTAGGATGCGATTAATTGAAAAAAGATTCTGTTAATGATAATTTATATCATTAACTATCTTGACAATGCAAACGAGAGCCATTATCATAATATATGTAATTTGAAATTGAGAATCGCTTTCAAAAGTGATAAATAAAATTCTATAATGATGTAGTTCATGCAAAATATAAAACAGGCACCTAGATGATTGTTGATTCCTCGTACTATTTCTACATTTATCCCTCTTAGAAGAAACAATGACAAATGGTGCCGCTACATTTGTTTTGGAGCGATTTTAAATGAAAGATTATATACAAAAAAATTATTTCTAAAACCTCAATATATGGAAGAGAGGAAAGATCATGAGCAATAATGAATTAGTAATCGAGAAATTAAGAAGCCATGGATGCAGAATTACGAATCAGAGACGTATTCTGATTGACATTATTCTAGATCATGACTGTGCTTCCTGTAAAGAAATCTATTATCTTGCATCTAAGAAAGATCCCTCAATAGGAATTGCAACTGTATATCGTATGATGAGAACGTTAGAAGAGTATGGAATCATTACGAGAAAATCGATGTATCAGGTTGAAATTTAAAAGATTTTGTAGATGTGATTTAGCGATAAGAGAAAGAAGGGAATGTATGATGCCTTTAGCGATTATAAAAGAAGGTGAACCCCATATCGTACAGCGTATTGGTGGAAAAGATGAAACAAAAAGATTTTTAAAAAATCTTGGTTTTGTTGTTGGAGCTGAAGTAATCGTGGTTTCCACTATTGATGGAAATCTGATTATCAATGTTAAGGATTCCAGAGTTGCGATTGGCAAAGATATGGCAAATAAGATTATGGTTAATTAAATTTATTTTAGGAGGATAAAAATATGGCAACATTACGTGATGTTCAGGTAGGACAGACGGTGAAAGTGAAAAAATTAACAGGAGCAGGTCCAGTAAAAAGACGTATTATGGATATGGGAATTACAAAAGGTGTTGAAATCTATGTAAGAAAAGTAGCACCTCTTGGCGATCCTGTCGAGGTAACCGTAAGAGGTTATGAGTTATCTGTTCGTAAAGCAGATGCAGAAATGATACAGGTAGATTAATAATTTACATAAATTGATGAAAAACTTTAACTCATTTATTTAGCTAATCTTAAGGAGGATATTAAAATGGCAATTACAATTGCTTTGGCAGGTAACCCAAACAGTGGTAAAACAACATTGTTCAATGCCCTGACTGGATCAAACCAGTATGTAGGTAACTGGCCTGGTGTTACAGTTGAAAAGAAAGAAGGACGTTTAAAAGGTAATAAAGAAGTTATCATTGCTGACCTTCCGGGTATTTATTCATTATCTCCATATACATTGGAGGAAGTTGTTGCAAGAAATTATCTGATCAATGAAAAACCAGATGCGATCATCAATATTATTGATGGTACAAACCTGGAAAGAAACTTATATTTAACCACGCAGTTAGTAGAACTTGGTATTCCGGTTGTTATGGCTGTCAATATGATGGACTTAGTAAGAAAAAGCGGAGACAAGATTTACGTTGATAAACTTGCAAAAAGACTTGGATGTGAGGTCGTTGAAATTTCAGCTTTAAAAGGTGACGGTATTGATGTCGCTTCAAAGAAAGCAATCGAGCTTGCAAATAGCCATCAAAGTACAAAAGTAGTACATACCTTTGATAAGAGCGTAGAAAAGGTGTTAGATTCCATTGAATCTAAACTTGGTTTTTCTGTACCGGACGAACAGAAACGTTTCTTTGCAATTAAATTATTAGAAAGAGACGAAAAAATTGGCGAACAGTTAAGTAGTGTGCCAGATGTATCTGCAGAAATTGCGGAAATTGAACAAATTATGGATGATGATACAGAAAGTATTATCACAAATGAAAGATACAATTATATTTCTTCTATTATCGGAGAATGTTGTAAAAAAGCACAGTCAGGAGAAAAACTGACAACTTCGGATAAAATTGATAAAATTGTCACAAACCGTATTTTAGCCTTACCAATCTTTGCGGTAGTTATGTATCTTGTATACTATATTTCTGTTACAACCGTTGGTGCTTTCGTGACAGACTGGACAAATGATGTTTTATTTGGAGAAATTGTTCCGCCTATTATTGAAGGTGCTTTAGAATCTGTTCACTGTGCAGCTTGGTTACAGGGATTGATCTTAGACGGTATCGTAGCCGGTGTTGGAGCAGTACTTGGTTTCGTACCTCAGATGTTGGTATTATTCTTATTCTTAGCATTCCTTGAAGAATGTGGATATATGGCTCGTGTAGCCTTTATCATGGACCGTATCTTCCGTAGATTCGGACTTTCCGGAAAATCCTTTATTCCAATTTTAATTGGTACTGGATGTGGTGTTCCTGGTGTTATGGCTTCTCGTACGATTGAAAATGAACGTGACAGAAGAATGACAATTATGACAACGACATTTATTCCTTGTGGAGCAAAAGTTCCAATTATTGGTTTGATTGCCGGTGCCGTATTTAACAATGCCGGATGGGTTGCTACCAGTGCATATTTCGTAGGTATTGCAGCAATTATCTGTTCTGGTGTAATCTTGAAGAAGAGTAAAATTTTTGCTGGAGATCCAGCTCCATTCGTAATGGAACTTCCTTCTTATCACATGCCAACGATTGGTACAGTACTTCGTAGTACATGGGAACGTGGATGGTCCTTTATCAAAAAAGCGGGTACAATCATTCTCCTTTCTACTATCTTTGTATGGTTTACCTCTTACTTTGGATGGGTTGATGGTCAGTTTAGAATGTTAGAAACAATGGAATTAGATCACAGTATCTTAGCACGTATTGGTAACGGATTTGCATGGATCTTCAAACCTCTTGGATGGGGAGACTGGAAATCAGCAGTGGCTGCCATTACCGGTTTAGTTGCAAAAGAAAATGTAGTAGGTACTTTTGGTATTCTCTATGGTATGGAAGAAGTTGCTGAAAATGGTGATGAAATCTGGGGCAATATCGCAGCAAACATGTCTCAGCTTGCAGCATACTCTTTCTTAGTATTTAACTTACTTTGTGCTCCATGTTTCGCAGCTATGGGTGCAATCAAACGTGAAATGAACAATACAAGATGGTTCTTCTATGCAATTGGATATCAGTGCTTGTTAGCTTATGTTGCAGCGCTTTGTGTATACCAGATTGGTAATCTTGTAACTGGTGGCGGAGTTGGTATCTTCACAGTTGTTGCACTTGTGCTTATTGTTGGATTTATCTATCTGTTATTCAGACCAAATAAATATGCAAAAACATATGGTGCAAAAGTGGAAAGTGCAGTAAAATAATCATATATCGTCATGATGCAGGAGCGGAATTTTCCGCTCCTGGTTATGCTAATATCTCCAACTTGTAAAACATTTTGGTGGTATTATCATGATAAATATAAGTGATAGAAGGAGGTATTGTCATGGGAACAATTGTTGTATTAGCTATTGTCGTTTTCATTGTCGGTTTGGCAATTAGAAGTATGTATAAAGATAAAAAAGCTGGAAAATCGATTCAATGTGGTGGTCAGTGTAAAACCTGTGGTGGATATTGCCATCAGGTAAAAAATATGCAGGGAGGTAACGAGGAATGATTGCAACGGTTGTGATTGTCCTTGTACTCGTTTTGATCGCGGTTTATGCAATCAAAAGTTCAAAGAGCCACTTTAAAGGAGAAGGAGGCTGTTGTGGTGGAGGTGGCGGTGACTCTATCATTACCAAAGCTGATATTCCGGTAAAGAAACTAGATGGAGAAAAGATTGGTGAGAAAATTGTATCCATTGAGGGGATGCATTGCGATCACTGTGTTTTTAGTGTGACAAGAGCTATTAATCGTATTGATGGTGCGGCTGCGACTGTAGATTTAAAAAAGAATCGTGCAGTTGTTGCTTATGATACCGAAATTTCGGATCATCTGATTAAAAATGCGGTCGAGAGAGAGGGCTTTACGGTAACAAAAATACGAACGATATAAGAAAAGAAAAAGTCTCTACAAAGCAATGAAAGTTGTTTTGTAGAGACTTTTTTCTATACTTGAAATATGATAAAATAAAAATAGGTGATAATTATGGCTATAAGTTGTACACATGAACCAATGACGATTGCGATTAGTACGGATTTGCATTATCTGGCAAAGAGGTTATACGAAAAAGAAAGGCCTTATGCGAAAATCTGTCAGCAGGCAAGAAATTCTGAATATTTACTAGATTGGCTATTAGAAGAAATGGATCCGCAGACGATCGATGTTTTATTGCTGACTGGTGACCTGGCATCAAATGGTGAGAAAGAAAGTCATCGAGAGTTCATAAAAAAATTGAATCGAATAAAAGAACGGGGAATTCAAGTTTTCGTACTGCCGGGCAATCATGATATTCGACATCAAAAGGCGAGTGAATATATAGATGGAAAAATATATCCGACAGAGACGATTGGTGAAACAGATTTTCGAACGATGTATGCGTCTTTTGGCTACGATCAAGCACTGTCAACAGATCAGGATAGTTTAAGCTATGTGGCAGAGTTATCAGAGGACAGTTGGTTGATCTGTCTTGATAATTGCTGTCGTGTCAACGAAATACCACAGCGTTATGGGAAATTAAAGACTGAGACGTTAGCCTGGTTAGAAAGAAATTTGAAATGTGCTAAGGAGCAGAAAATATCAGTATATGTGGCAGGACACTATAATTTGGCTTATCACAATCAATTGTTTCGCAAGGGATTTACGATGCGAAATCATCAGCAGGTTAGCGAATTGCTACATAAATATGATGTTCAGTTGTTCTTTAGCGGTCATATGCATATGCAGCATATGGGTGTAGAAAATGGTGTAACGGATATTGCAACCGCTTCGCTTGCGACGTATCCTCATCAGTATGGCGTTTTAAAAATCAATCAAAAACAAGAGATTTCTTATCATACAAAACAGCTTTCTTTGCCGGAATTTAAGAGGATGTCGTATTATCAGTTTTATTATGAAGATTTTATTGTGCAGATCTTAGAAGAATTGGAACAACTTTCAGGAGTCGATTGGGCTGTCCGTCAAAAAATGGCATTTTTTGCTGCTAAAATGAATTTGCATTACTTTGGTGGTACTTTTTATACAATTGCAGAAGTAGCTCGTCAAACGCAGGAATGGAAATTGTGGAAACAATATGGAACAGAACTGTTTTTCTATCAATATTTACAAAGTATGTTTGAAGATTCCATGTATGACCATAATAATTATTATAAACGTGAAAGATAACTCTTTTTATCGTATGATACAAAAGAATTAAGGGATGAATATGCAGGGAAAAAATCAATTATATCAATTAAAATTTTTTGAGCATGTAGAAAAGCAAACTCTAGATGCACTGTGGAATGTGGGAAATGTAAATGATTATAAGAAAAGCGAGATATTAATTCGTGCCAAAGAGCCGATGGAAATGATTTATGTACAACTTTCTGGAAAGTCGATGATCTATAATCTGACCCATACGGGAAAGAGAAAGATTATTTTTATTTTTGGCAGGGGTGTACTCTTAAATGAGCATGTACAAAATGCACATCCATCATCCATGTATTGTGAGACGATTGAAAAAAGTCGTATCTTCGTCATTTCGGCATTGCAGTTTATGAAATTGATGAAACAGGATTTTTCGCTGACAAGAGCCGTTTTGACAGCACAGGAATGGAAAATCTGGCGACTTGGGCATCAACTTAAAAACACGATGGGCAGTATTTATATGGAGCGCAAGCTGGCAGCGAAGCTTTGGAAACTGGCAAGAGATTTTGGAATTCAAAGTCCGGATGGCATAGAAATTGATATTAATATGACAATTACATTTCTTGCTGATATGCTTGGAGCACCAAGAGAAACCACATCCAAGACTTGTAAAAATTTGGTTGATTATGGATTGATGAGTATGCAAAAACGTAGGATTACTATTATAAATCCACAAAAAATGGCAAATTTTTATAAAACTGGTAAGATAAAATAACGAATAATAATTAGGAGTCATATATTTTTTTAGTGTAAATTTAACAAATGAAAGATAAATTCCGTGATATGTGTCACGGAATTTTTTTATACTCTTTGATAAGATATTATCAAATAAAAATACAATAGTTGGAATTGAAGACAAAATAGTATCAAAACCAACTGGAAAGGAGTTACTATGGGAATTCTGTTATCAAAAGCACAGGCGGAATGTGCATTTGAAAAATGGACAAAAAACTATGATGTATTTGCACCAATGTTGATGGAGGGGGAAGGTTGTTTTTCTGATACTGACATTATCCGTTATGGAAAAGTACATTCACTTGATGAAATTGTATGGGATAAGAAATCAGATTATTCCTTTAAAGAGACTTTGCTGGCAATCAATGAAACGTTGTTTTATTTTACAGAAGACCAGACCACAGTGCCAAAAGGTCCAGAGAAGGATTTGCTGATTTTCTTACGCGCTTGTGATCTTCATGCAGTGAAACGACTGGATGAAATCTATTTAAAAAACGGATTTGAAGATTTTTATTATGCGAGAATCCGTGAACGTGCAAAATTTATTTTAATGGGTTGTGAGACGACTTGTGATTCCGGTTTTTGTGTCAGCATGGGGACCAATCAATGTGACCATTACGATGCCTATATAAAAGTGGATGGTGACAGGGTATATGCAGACATCAAGTGTGAATCTCTACAAGATTTTGCACAAGGCGGTCAGGAACAAGAGATTATTCCTGATTATGTGACAGAAAACAAAGAGAAAGTGACTTTGCCAAAACATCTGTCGAATGAAAGTTTTACAAAGGAAATCTGGCAAGAATATGGAGATCGATGCATTGGCTGTGGACGATGCAATTTTGTGTGTCCAACTTGTACTTGTTTTACGATGCAAGATATTTTCTACAAAGATAATGAAAAAGTTGGTGAGAGAAGAAGAGTTTGGGCATCTTGTCAGGTTGATGGTTATACCGAAATGGCCGGTGGACATGGTTTTCGTCAAAATCAAGGGGATCGCATGCGCTTTAAGGTGATGCATAAGATTTATGACTATGAAAAACGATTTGGATATCCAATGTGTGTTGGCTGTGGACGTTGTGATGATGTGTGTCCAGAATATATTTCTTACTCAAATTGTGTGAACCGTTTAGCAAAGGAGGAGGAAAAGGCATGAAAAACGAATATATCCCTCAGTTATCAACAATCAAAGAAGTAATCAAGCATACCGATTTGGAATATACCTTTCGCATGGAATTTGATGGCGATGTAAAGCCAGGACAATTTTTTGAGATTTCTATTCCAAAGTTTGGCGAGGCGCCAATCTCTGTCAGTGGAATTGGCGATGGAACGGTTGATTTTACGATTCGCCGGGTTGGTAAAGTAACGAATGAGATTTTTGAGAATTATGTCGGTGATCGTTTTTTTATCCGTGGACCTTACGGCAATGGATTTGATATTGAAAATTATAAAGGCAAAGAATTAGTCATTGTTGCCGGTGGAACCGGGCTCTCTCCAGTGCGTGGTGTTGTCGATTATTTTGCACATCACACAGAGGAAGCAATCAGTACAACATTGATTGCAGGTTTTAAATCACCGAAAGATGTCTTATTTAAAGACGATTTTCAGTTTTGGCAACAAAAGATAGATGTCATCCAAACGGTAGATGGTGCTCCAGAAGGATATAAAGGACCGATTGGTATGGTGACTCAGTATATACCGGAATTAAAATTTGATGATATTGCCAATAGTGCATTTATCTGTGTAGGGCCTCCGATCATGATCAAGTTTACTGTCATGGCAATTCAAAAATTAGGAGTACCGGATGAAAATATTTGGATATCTCATGAAAGAAAAATGTGTTGTGGACTTGGCAAATGTGGCCACTGTAAGATTGGTTCTACCTATATTTGTCTGGATGGACCGGTATTTAACTATGTCGATGGTAAAGAGTTGATTGATTAGGAGGAGTCAGTATGGGATTAGATATCAATACAAAAAAATTAAAGAAAAACGCATTTCGTGTGTCAAAAGTTCGTGGAATTGGAGCTTCCAGAATCCGTGTTCCAGGTGGTTATCTAAATGCAGAAGTATTGGGAATGGTTCAGGAAATTGCCCAGACTTATGGAAATGGATATGTGCATTTGACAACTCGTCAGGGCTTTGAGATTGAAGGAATCCGCTATGAGGACATGGATGAAATCAACAAAAAATTACAGCCGATCATTGACATATTAGAAATCAATCAGACAGATCCAAATACTGGTTATCCGGCTTCTGGTACCAGAAATATCCAGGCATGTATCGGGAATAATGTATGTCCATTTGCAAATTATAATACTGCGGAACTTGCAAAAAGAATAGAAAAAGAGATTTTTCCAAATGATCTGCATTTTAAGGTAGCATGTACCGGATGTTCCAATGACTGTGCCAAAGCGAGAATGCATGACTTTGGAATTATTGGTCAGACAATGCCTCAGTATGATCCGAGTCGATGCGTAAACTGTCAGGCATGTGTAAAAGGCTGTAAGAAATTATCGGTCAGTGCACTTCGTGTAGAAAATTATAAAATTGTTCGTGATGAAGAAAAATGTATCGGTTGTGGTGTCTGCGTTACCAAATGTCCGACAAGAGCATTTACCAGAAGCAAGAAAAAATATTATAAACTTACGATTATGGGAAGAACCGGTAAGAAAAATCCTCGTTTAGGACAGGATTTCCTTGTATGGGCAGATGAAGATAACATTATAAAAATTATTAAAAACACTTACAAATTTGTTGAGGATCATATTTCACCAGATGCACCGGCAAAAAAAGAGCATATCGGATATATTATTGATCGTGTCGGCTTTGAGGAATATAAAAAATATGCTTTAGAAGGAGTCGAATTAATGCCGGAAACAATCATGAAAAACAATGTTTACTGGGGCGGCATTCACTTTGATAATAAATAAGAGAAAGGAAATAATATGAAAAAGATACAATCAACCTGCAATTACTGTGCAATTGACTGTAACCTGGATTTTTATGTAGAAGATAATAAAATCATAAAAACAGTTCCTACAAAAGGGTATCCGGTTAATGATGGCTTTAGTTGCATCAAGGGATTATCTCTTAGTAAGCAACAAACGACCGTTAAACCAAATGCACTGCCAAAGATCAGACAACAAGATGGAAGCTTCAAAGAAGTGTCATGGGAGGAGGCATTTACGCATGTTGCTTTTGAGTTGAAAAGAATTCAGAAACAATATGGAACAGAAAGTGTTGCCGGTATTAGTACAGGACAGCTTACTTTAGAGGAATTTGCAATTTTTGGTCACGTCATGAGAAATTATTTGCAGACAAATGTGGATGGAAATACAAGACTTTGTATGGCAACTGCAGTCGTGGCACACAAACAAAGTTACGGTTTTGATGCACCGGGATACACATTAAAAGATCTGGAATTATCTGATACGTTAGTTTTTATCGGCTCGAATCCGGTCGTTGCCCATCCAATCGTATGGGGAAGAGTTCGTCAGAATCAGGTTCCGGGTCATAAGATTATCGTCATTGACCCTAGAAAATCGGAAACAGCGATGAACGCAGATTATCATTATGAATTAAAACCAAGAAGCGATTTATTGCTTTTGTATACGATTGCCAATCAGTTGATTGAAAAGGATTATTTAGATCATAAATTTATCAAAGAGCATACGGAAAAGTTTGATGAATTTAAAGAGTTTGTAAAGTCCTATACACTAGAAAGAGGAGTAGAGGGGACTGGTATTTCAAAAGAACAGATTTTAGAATTAGTAGAATTGATCCATAATGGAAAACGAGTTTCTTTTTGGTGGACCATGGGTGTTAATCAGGGATATGAAGCTGTTCGCACTGCACAGGCGATCATCAATCTTGCTCTGATGACAGGTAACATTGGTAAACCAGGAACAGGAGCAAATTCGATTACTGGACAATGCAATGCCATGAGTTCTCGTGTATTTAGTAACACAACGGTTTGCTACGGTGGTGGAGACTTTACCAATCAGGCACGAAGAGAACGGATTGCCAGTGTACTGGGTGTTGATGAGTCAATGATCGCAAAGAAACCAACGAAGACGTACAATCAGATTATTGAAGACATCAATGCCGGTAAGATTAAAGGACTCTGGATTTTGTGTACCAATCCAAGACATAGCTGGACAAATAATGAAACCTTTGCCCAAGCTGCAAAAAAATTGGAGTTATTTGTTGTTCAAGATATTTATGATACGATTGAGAGCGCGGAAGATTGTACTGTGTTTTTCCCGGTAGTTCCAGGAATTAAGAAAGAAGGAACGTATATCAATTTAGAGCGTCGTTTATCCGCAATGCGTCCGGTGTTAGAACGTGGTGAAAATGAAATTTCGGATTATGAAGCGATTTTGGGTGTTGGAAAAGCTCTTGGCATGGGAGATGCCCTAAATGGATGGGAAACACCAAGAGATTGTTTTAACCTGATGCGTGAATGTACGAGAAATATGCCGTGTGATTTTACTGGTGTCACATGGGAAGCGTTGGAAGAATCTCATGGCATCCAGTGGCCATATCCAGAAGGAAAAGAAGAGGAAAACAAAGAAGAACAGCGAAGATTATATGGAGACGGACAGTTTTTTACTGCTTCAAAAAAAGCGCAGTTTATGTTTGAAGAACTTTTAGAAAATCCATATCCTCAGACAGATGAATTCCCGTATGTTTTTAATACCGGACGTGGTTCTGTCGGACAATGGCATACACAGAGTCGTACGAAGGAAGTGAAATTTGTAGAAGATGTATCCGCAAAGAAAGCATATCTTTATATGAATGACAAGCTTGCCAAAGAAAAGGATATTCAATGGATGGACGAAATCCGTGTATATTCTGTAAATGGACAAAATGCGGTGTTTGCTGTAAAAATTACAGATCAGGTTCCATATGACCAACTGTATGCTCCGATTCACT
The DNA here is from genome assembly GCA_030523275.1 of Lachnospiraceae bacterium. Lineage (GTDB taxonomy): Bacteria > Bacillota > Clostridia > Lachnospirales > Lachnospiraceae > Fimousia. The sequence continues at coordinate 31,833 of JAUNIX010000021.1, read as the reverse complement.
ATGTAGAATGTAATAAATTAACACCTTCTAATTATGATCCATATTCTAAGGAACCTAATTATAAGGGAGCAACTGTCCGATTTGAAAAATGTTAGGAGGTTCTTATGTATCGAATTAAAATAGACCGCAGTCGTTGCATTGGATGTTTGACTTGTGTGACGGCATGTATTGTCAGTCATGAAACAGAAAGTGAGGATGCGAGAAACCGTGTCGTAATTGACAGTGAGACGAAACCAACCCCTATTTTTTGTCGCCACTGTGAACGACCGGAATGTACGTATACCTGTATGACTGGAGCTATGAAGAAAAATCCCAAAACCGGTTATGTGGAATATGACAAAGATCACTGTGCAAGCTGCTATATGTGTATTATGTCCTGTCCGTATGGTGTTTTAAAATATGACAGTATCAAACAGGAAGAAATTATGAAATGTAATATGTGTGTACATCGCAGTGAAGATGGAACCGGAAATCCAATGTGTGTGGAAAAATGTCCAATGAAAGCAATTACTGTTGAGGAGGTGTAACGCATGAAATATGTTGTGTTGGGTTCTTCGGCAGCAGGGGTAAATGGTGTTCGGGAATTAAGAAAATTAGACAAAGATTGTGAGATTGTATTGATTTCCAAAGACGAAGATATTTATTCACGTTGTATTTTACACAAATATTTATGTGGAGAAAGAGATAAAAAAGGAATCAGTTTTGTAGAGGAAAATTTTGCAGAGCTTTATAAGGTTGATTGGATGAAAGGAAGAACTTGTATCGGATTAAAGCCGAAAGAAAAGCTTGTGATTTTAGAAAATGAGGAAACCGTCTCTTATGATAAATTATTAATCGCAACTGGTTCCCATAGTTTCATTCCGCCAATTAAAAATTTAAAGGAAGCAAAAAATGCCATTGGATTTCGTAATATTGATGATATTGAAGTGTTAAAAAAAGTTCCTCAAACGTGCAAACATGTCATTGTTATGGGTTCAGGGTTAGTTGGAATTGATTGTACGACTGGTTTTTTGGAAATGGGACTGAAAGTAACACTCGTGGATATGGCAGATTGGTTGCTTAGCAAACAATTGGATAAACGAGCAGCACAAACTTATATCGATGCATTTCATGAAAAGGGAATTGCACAGTATTATGGGGTCGGTGTATCAGAGGTTATTTTAGATGAAAATCAGATGATCACAGAAGTGGTTTTGACAGATGGAACTCATTTGCCATGTGATTATATGGTTTTGACCGCTGGTGTTCGTGCTAATGTGGAGTTCCTGGAGGGATCTGGAATAGAAACGAGTCGCTTTGGATTGCTGTATGATGAAACTGGAAAGACAAGTGATGAAAATGTTTATGGTGCCGGTGATGTTTCAGGGACAAGTCCTATTTGGCCGGTAGCTGTGAAAGAAGGAATGATTGCAGCAAGTAACATGGTGGGAATTCCTAGAAAGATGACAGATTTTTTTGCCAGCAAATCAACGATGAGTTTTCTTGGAATCCACAGTATGTCCCTTGGGGATGTAAATCCACCAGATGATTCTTATACAGTAGAAATCAAAGAAACGAAAGATTACTATAAAAAAATTGTTCATAAAGATGGAAAGATTACGGGGGCACTTTTGCAAGGGGATTTATCCTATGGTGGTGTTTTACAGCAGTTGATTGCCCGCAAAATTGATGTGACAAAAGTAAAGAAACCAATCTTCGATATTGATTATTCAGATTTCTTTCATATGAAAGATAATTTTGAATTCTATTATGAAGAAGATGGGAAGACGCTTTAGGAGGAAGATATATGGAACGACTGAAAAGAATGCCAGTTCCAGTGTTGCCTACTTTTGTGGGGGCACTGACACTTAGCAATGTATATGCAGGAATGGGTTATACGTGGGTCAGACATTTGACAATGTGGGCGGCAACCATTATCTTATTGTTATACATTGTAAAAATATTGATGTATCCAAAAGTTTGTGTAGAAGAGTATAAGACAGTTGTCCCTTGTAGTTTGTATGCAGGGTTTACGATGGTACTTATGATTCTGGGAAGTTATTATTTTGATTATGCACCGGGCTTTGGAAAGGCAATCTGGAGTATTGGACTTATTTGTCACGCAATACATATTCTGATTTTTACTTTCCGTAATGTAATCAAAGAAAGAAATATCAATACCTTTGTACCAAGTTGGTTTGTTACTTATAATGGTATCATGGTAAGTTGTGTTGTGGGAGGAGCCATGAATGCCGCTGGCATTTTAAAATATGTTGTTTATTATGGCATTGTCATTTATTTGATATTGATACCGATCATGATTTGGAGATTGCTTACCGTTGAAGTAAAACCACCAGTTTACCACACGATGGCAGTTGTATTAGCTCCTTGTAGTCTGTGTGTGGTCAGTTATTTAAATGTGATCACAAACCCTAATCAGACTTTGCTTTTTCTTTTATATGCGTGTGTTCTGGCGTCTCTGCTCTTTATTATTGTAAAATTGCCAAAGTTCTTTGCTTTTTCTTTTACGCCTGGTTTTGCGGGTATGACATTCCCGATGGCAATTGGGATTGTGGCAACGAATAAAATGACTGCTTATCTTACAGCAGCGGGGAAGGATTCTCTGGCTGCCCTGACAACGCAGATTGGAGGAATTCAATTATATCTTACAACTATGATCATAGGGTTTGTATTACTTAATTTATTGATCATGGCACTCAAAATAGAGAGGAAATAATTAGATATGATAGCAGGATATATATTAACAGGCGGTAAAAACCGTAGAATGAATGGAAATAAGAAACTTTTTTTGACATATAAAGGGATGCCTTTTTATAAACATATAATTTCGGCATTTCAGAACCTTCCTATTATATATTTATCTGTTGATGCGACAGACGCCTATCAAAAACTCCATATGCCAATGATTGTTGATTTATATCCTGATATTGGACCAATAGGAGGCATTTATTCTGGCTTAATACAATGCAAGGAAACATCATTGTTTGTGACAGCCTGTGATATGCCTCTGATTGGTCAAAATATTGTGGAACAGGTTTGTGAGGAGTATCAAAAACATCCTCAAAAGATTACGATTGTAAAAAGCGGCGAACGTTTGCAGCCGCTTTTTGGTATTTATCCGAAAACAGTGCTTCCGCTATTGGAACAAATGATAACCGAAAAGAGGTATCGGATGATGGATTTATTTGCTCAGGCAGATATAGGTGTGATACAATTAGAAAACGCTAGTCAAGCAATGAGAAATATTAATACGGTTGACGAATATCAGATTTTACAAGGAGAGAGCAATGGAACAAAAACTGAATCATTTTGATCATAAAGGAAATGCAGTCATGGTTGATGTGACAGAGAAAAAAATTACGAAAAGAACAGCCATTGCTTCTGGAAAAATAAAAGTAAGCCAGAAAGTGATCGAGGCAGTTATTTCTGGAACAGCCAAAAAAGGAGATGTACTTGGAGTTGCAAGAGTCGCAGGGATCATGGCAGTGAAACAGACAGCACAGTTGATTCCGATGTGTCATACACTTCTCATTCAAAAATGCTCGGTAGATTTTGAAGTAAAGGAAAAGACATGCGAGATCCTTGCACGCTGTACCGTCAAATTAGAAGGAAAAACTGGAGTGGAGATGGAGGCTTTGACTGGAGTTTCGGTGGCACTCCTTACGATATATGATATGTGCAAAGCAATTGACAAATCAATGGTCATAGGCGATGTACATTTGGAGAAAAAAACCGGAGGCAAGAGCGGAGATTATATATATTAATATTGATATAAGTAATGTTTGAAGAAAGTGTTTATATAAAAAATCCATAAAATACGGACAGATTTAAGAAAGGACATCAATATGCTAGATCAGTACGGTCGAACGATTGATTATTTAAGAATTTCAATTACAGATAGATGCAATCTGCGGTGTGTTTATTGCATGCCGCCTGAAGGTGTATCCTGTATGAGTCATGAAGCAATCTTACGATATGAAGAAATTGAGGCTATCTGTCAGGCGATGGCAGTTCAGGGCTTAAAGCATATCAAAATTACAGGTGGCGAGCCATTAGTTAGAAAAGGATGTTCACATTTGATTCGATCCTTAAAAAATATTTCTGGTATTGAAACGGTAACGTTGACAACGAATGGGATTTTGTTAGAAGAAATGGCAGAGCAGCTTGTTCATGCGGGTGTGGATGGTATTAATATTAGCCTTGATACATTAGATGCGAAAGAATATGCCCAAATTACGCGCGGTGGAGACATCAACAAAGTATTGCGGGGACTGGAAACAATTTTGAGGCATCCGAATGTAACCGTAAAAATAAACTGCGTTTTAGATGAAAATTGGGAACAAACCGCGTGTTTATTGGCAGAACTTGCGGTAAAGATGCCAGTTCATGTTCGTTTTATTGAACATATGCCAATTGGATTAGGAGGCGACAAAGAAGTCCGCTTGCAAGATCAGGTTAAAAAAACATTAGAAAATGTCTATGGACCGGCAAAAGTTGCAGAAAAACCAATGGGATTTGGTCCGAGTGTTTATTATCGATTTGAAAATTTTCAAGGAAAAATTGGTTTTATCAGTGCCATCAGTCATAAATTTTGTGGGAATTGTAATCGCGTTCGGCTGACAGCAGATGGAAAATTAAGATTGTGTTTACAGTCAGAAGATTCCATTGATTTAAAAACGATTTTGCGTTCTGATCGAAAGACAGAACTAGTCTCAGTCATAAAGGAAGCAATTTGGCAGAAGCCACGTGAACATAATTTTGACCAAAAGCAAATTGAGGCAAAAAGCATGGCGCAGATTGGAGGATAAAACATGAGAGTGGCAGTCATTACATCAAGTGATTCTGGTTATAAAGGAGAAAGAGAGGATCTTAGCGGTTCTTGTGTACAAGAAATTGTGAAATCATTTGCAGCAGAGGTTGTTTACACTAATTTGCTCCCCGATACACAGGATATTTTGGAAAAAGAGCTGAAAACAATCTGTGATCAGAATTTGGCAGATCTGATTCTGACAACAGGGGGAACAGGATTTTCCCCAAGAGATGTGATGCCGGAAGCAACCATTGCCGTATCAGAGCGTATGGTTCCGGGAATTCCCGAGGCAATGCGCGCTTATAGTATGCAGTTTACAAAGCGGGCAATGTTAAGTCGTGCAGCAGCAGGAATCCGCAAACAGACGTTGATCATTAATCTTCCGGGAAGTCCGAAAGCGGTTCGGGAGTGTCTGGAATATATTTTTCCAGAATTGCAACATGGTGTGGATATCTTGACTGGTACGGCAACAAATTGTGCACGAAAATAACGAAATCTAATTGTTACAAATACCTTTGGAGATTATTTCCAAAGTTTAAGATATTCTTAAAGAAAATTTAAGAATATTATGCTATAATGTCATACCATAGGATAATAAAGGCATTGAGGTTTTCATAGTTATGAAAGAAACATCTATTTTTGCTCGTTGGTATCATAAAAATTTAGGACGATTCATTCCGGAATACGCAGTATGCTCGTTGGCGGCATGCTGGATTTGGAATACATTGATCTATAGTGGAACAGAAATTTTATTAAAAAATGCACATAGGTATGATTTTACAAGTCGATATGACCGAATGATTCCGTTTGTGAAAGAATGGATTTTTATTTATTTGATTTGTTTTGTTTTTTGGGCTGTCAATTATATTTTGATCAGTCGTGAGGGTAAAGAACACTGGTATCGATTTGTGGCAGCAGATATGTTGTCAAGACTCGTCTGTTTTTTCTTTTTTGTATTTCTACCGACGACAAATGTAAGACCACAGGTGATAGGAACAGATTTTGCCAGCATTCTGGTACGATTGGTGTATGCCATTGATGCACCAATGAATTTATTTCCTTCCATTCACTGTCTGTGTAGTTGGTTTTCTTATATTGGGATAAAAGGCAGTAAGAAAGTTCCGTGTTGGTATCAGAGATTTTCTTTCGTATTTGCATTATTGGTCTGTGCTTCCACACAGTTTACAAAGCAGCATTATCTGATTGATATTGCTGGTGGAGTAGTGTTAGCTCAAGTCATGTATATGCTAATGAAACACAGTCATTGTTATCGCTATTTGGAACGAAAATTTGACTGGATTGGCAGAAAAGTATTTGGGACATATTATGATGAATAAGAAAAAAAATCTCTGGAATTTACTATTTTTAATTGTAATTTTTGTGCTTACAATTTTTAGTGTATTTCATGGAGAAGATTTAGGACAGATGGCTGGCTATATCAAAAGGACAGATTTACGTTACTGGTTTTTAGCGGTGATCTGTGTTGTATTTTTTATCGAGAGTGAATCGGTAATTATTTATTATATGATGCATAGCATTGGACAGAAAGTAAAACTAGTGCATTGTTTCTTATATTCGTTTGTGGGATTTTTCTTTAGTTGTATCACACCATCAGCAACAGGAGGACAACCCGCACAAATCTATTATATGAGAAAAGATAGAATTCCGATACCAATTGCAACCTTGGTCTTAATGATCGTAACGATAACTTATAAATTGGTTTTGGTTGTGATTGGAATTGTTGTGGTGTTACTTCGTCCGGCAATACTTATGAAATATTTGCAACCTGTGATCGGATGGTGCTATCTTGGAACGGCATTAAATGTTTTTTGTGTAGGTTTTATGATGCTGCTGGTTTTTCATCCGACATTGGCAAGGAAGATATTGTTAGCGTGTATTGACCTATTAGGTAAAATACATTTAATGAAAAGGACGAGTTATTACAAAGACAAAGTGGAAAAGGCGATGACACAATATCATGATGTAGCAGCATATTTTCGATCACATACATTGGTAGTTTTGAATGTATTTTTGATTACGGTCATACAGAGGATGTTATTATTTTTTGTGACCTATCTTGTATATCGTTCTTTTGGCATGAGTGGAATGTCAATATTGGACATTGTGATATTACAGGGGATGATTTCTGTTGCTGTCGATATGTTACCTCTGCCGGGAGGCATGGGAATCAGTGAACAGTTATTTTTGAAAATCTTTACGCCTATTTTTGCCAATCTGACCTTACCAGCAATGGTTGTCAGCAGAGGACTTAGTTATTACACAGAGTTATTATTAAGTGCCATTCTGACAATCGTAGCACATGTGACGATAGGGCAACAGAAAGGAGAAATTTGATGATAGGTTTTTATGATTATACAGTAGTACTTACATATATAAGTCTTGCATGTTCGATCTTTGGTATGACACAGGCAGGAGATGGACGTTTCCGGATTGCAATTGCTTGTTTGGCAATTTCCGGATTCTGTGATGCATTTGATGGCAAGATTGCAAGAACAAAGAAAGACAGAACTGATGAAGAAAAAATGTTTGGGATTGAATTGGATTCTTTGTGTGATGTTGTTTGCTTTGGGGCGTTTCCGGCGATTCTATGTTACGTACTCGGGGTGAGAGGTATTTTGGGAATGGCGGCGATTATTTTTTATTGCATTTGCGCAGTGATTCGCTTGGCATATTTTAATGTATTAGAGGCAAATAGACAAAAAATGGAAAGTGGTAATAATAAATATTATCATGGGTTACCAGTTACAAGTATTTCTGTTATTTTGCCAGTGGTCTTTTTAACACATTTTGGATTATCGGAACAGATATTTCGCAGTCTTTTATGGATGATGTTGATTGTTGTTGGTTTTTTATTTATCTATGATTTTAAGGTACCAAAGCCGAATAATATAGAATTATGGTTTTTGATTATCATTGCCGGGATTGCAGTTGCAGTTATCCTATTATTTTCAAAGTATCATTTTTTCCATCGTCCAGTTTTAGATCGCCCTCCACTGCATGATATGATTAGGAGATGGATAAATTGAGTATGAAATGCAAAGATAGAATGGGACGGACTGTTCAGTCAAATGGGTCTCAGGATACAATGTTAAGAATTCTTTATCAAACAAAGGTTGGAAGGAATGTTTTACGAGTTTTGATTCAACCGTGGGTATCAAAACTGGTCGGATATTTTTTGGATAGTCATTTATCCACTGTGTTAATCAAACCATTTATTAAAGGAAATGATATTTCTATGACAGAATATGAATCAACAGAGTATCATTCTTACAATGATTTTTTTACAAGAAGAATCAAAAATGGATGTCGTAATATCTGTAAAGCAGAGCATTGTCTAATTGCACCTTGCGATAGTAAACTGACGGTATATCCGATTTCTAGGGATTTACGATTTACAGTCAAAAATACGGAATATACGATGCATAGCTTATTAAGAAGCAAGAAACTAGCTAAAAGATATGAAGAAGGATTATTATTAATTTTTCGTTTAGGTGTAGAGGATTATCATCGGTATTGTTATGTTGATGATGGCATAAAATCAAAAAACTATCGTATTCCTGGTGTATTTCATACCGTAAATCCGATTGCAAATGATGTATATCCGATTTATAAAGAGAATACGAGAGAATTTTCCATTTTAAATAGTGCGCATTTTGGGCAGATTCTGATGATGGAAGTCGGAGCATTACTCGTTGGCAGAATCGTGAATAAACATGAAGAGAAAAAAGTGACTCGTGGAGAAGAAAAAGGATATTTTGAATTTGGAGGCTCAACGGTGATTTTGTGTCTGGAAAAGAATCGGGTAAAAATCGATGATGATATTTGGCAAAATTCCAGACAGAATATAGAAACGTGTGTAAAGCAGGGTGAAAAAATCGGAAAAAGTAGTAATGATGAAAGGATTCACAAATAATAGAAAATAAGATATAATAAAAGTAATTGATGAAAGATAATTAAATAGTGACTCCGAGCGACTTAATCTAAGGACAAAGTCTATGATTATGAGCCGTCAGATTCCATATAATAAGATAAATGGAATGACTGACCGGGGTTGGAATGGAAACAGACCAGCCTTCCCTTTTTGAAAAGGAGCCGAAACAAAAACTGTGGTAGCACCATGGTATTTTTGTGGTACGAAAAAAGATATGTGAGTATGTGAGGCTGTATTTCAAAATAAGAAATATGGCTATTTTTTATGTTTTTACAAACAATTTTATATACTTTGTCGTCTGCCTGCCTGAAAGTTTTATTTGAATTTTGTATCGAAGGAAAAAGGAGAAATATTATGAAACGAATAAAAACGGAGGATGCCATCGGGCATGTAATCTGTCACGATATTACGATGATTGTAAAAGACCAGTATAAAGATGCTGTGTTTCGCAAAGGACATGTTGTAAAAGAGGAGGATATTCCTGTCTTACTTTCGATTGGAAAGGATTATCTTTATATCTGGGAAAAAGATGAATCTATGTACCATGAAGATGAGGCAGCAGTGATTTTAGCAGATGCCTGTGAAGGGGCGGGAATGGAACGTTCCAAGCCGAAGGAAGGAAAGATTGAATTAAAAGCAACAGAGGATGGATTGTTGCAAATAGACGTGGAACGACTTTTACAAATAAATTCATTAGAAAATATTATGATTGCCACAAGACATACGAATACCGTTGTAAAAGTTGGTGATAAATTAGCTGGAACGAGAATCATTCCGTTAGTGATTGAAAAAGAAAAAATGAAAACGGTTTCTATGATTGCAAATAAAGAAAATCCAATTCTTACCATTTTACCATTTGTCAGGAAAACAGTTGGAATTGTGACAACTGGAAATGAAGTCTTTTATGGCAGAATCAAAGATACGTTTACACCAGTGATACGCGAAAAAATGGAACAGTTCGGAGTAGAAGTGATTGGTCATAAAGTAATCGGTGATGATCAGGCACAAATTACAAAAGCAATCCTTGATTTAAAGAAACAGGGAGCACAGATGATCTTATGTACTGGTGGTATGAGTGTTGATCCTGATGACCGCACGCCTGCTGCAATCAGAGATAGCGGCGCTAAAATTATCACATATGGCGCCCCGGTACTTCCAGGAGCAATGTTTTTATTAGGATATTTTGAAGATGGAACACCGATTATGGGACTGCCGGGTTGTGTCATGTATGCGAAAGCAACGATTTTTGATTTAGTTTTACCAAGAGTTCTTGCCGATGTAAAGCTTGAAAAGTCGGATTTTGCGATCATGGGACACGGCGGACTTTGCCTTGGATGTAGAGAGTGTCATTATCCAAATTGCGGATTTGGGAAAGGAGTTTAACCATGCTCCAATTTGAAGAAGCAAAAGGACTATTAAAAAAACAAGTACAGCTCATTCAGGAAATAGAATCGGTGCCATTGGCGGATGCAGTTGGCAGAATTTTGGCTGAGGATGGTTGTGCCCTTGTGGATCAGCCACCGTTTCCGCGCTCACCATTGGATGGATATGCAGTAAGAGCGGAGGATACCTTAGGGGCTTCCAAAGATTCGCCTAAGAGTCTGCGAGTAATTGGGAAAATTTATGCAGGAATGGTTTTGGATGGTCAGATTCATCATGGCGAAGCGGTACGAATTATGACTGGGGCACCGATACCAAGTGGCGCGGATACCGTCATTCGACAAGAAAATACAGATTATGGAAAAGAACAAGTACAGGTTTATGAAGAATTATGTGCGTTTGACAATTATTGTCCTCAGGGGGAAGATTACAAAACAGGCGATATATTGCTAAAAAAAAGAACAATTTTGGATGGTGTTTCGATTGCTTTGCTTGCAAGTCTTGGCAAGGAGCAAATAAAAGTATATCGAAAGCCAAGAATCGCTATTATTTCAACGGGCGATGAAGTAGTTTTGCCTGGGCAGAAATTATTACCGGGGAAGATTTATGATTCCAATCTTTATTATCTATATGGACGTCTGTTGGAATTAGGAATCAAACCTGTATTTGCCTGTCATTGTGGCGATAATCCACAAAAAATGGCAAATATTATCCGGGAGCAGGCGACAAAAGCTGATTTGATCATCTCGACAGGAGGTGTCTCGGTTGGGGAAAAGGATATTATGCATGAAGTGATCCAAACTCTGAATGCCAAGAAATTATTTTGGCGTGTTGATATGAAGCCGGGTGCCCCAACATTGGCAGCGAAATATCAGGGAGTACCGGTTATCTGCCTGTCAGGAAATCCATTTGGAGCAGCAGCCAATTTTGAACTTTTGGTTCGACCGATGATTGAAGAATTGACTGGTCATTGCAGGTGGAATATGGAAAAGAAACAAGCTGTGATGGAGACGGATTATAGCAAAGGCGGTGTCAGGCGTTTTATCCGTGGCTATTATGAGGATGGAAAAGTCATGATTCCAAAAGGAAATTTAGCATCAGGAGTACTATCATCCATGCTTGGCTGTAATTGCCTGATTGAGATTACGCCAGAACAGTGTGGAGTAAAAAAAGGAGATTTGGTATGGGTATATCTGTTGTAACAAAGAAACCATTTTTCTTTGCCATTAGTGGTTATAAAAACAGTGGAAAAACGACGATGATTACCCGTCTGATTCCTGAATTAAAGAAACTTGGTCTTAAAGTAGCTGTCATCAAACATGATGGACATGATTTTGAAAGCGATGTACCGGGGACTGACAGTTGGAAGCATCAAAAGGCAGGAGCCTATGGAACGGCTGTTTTTTCGAAAAATAGAGTATTCATTACGAAGGAATGTCAAAATATAGATGAACAGCAAATAGCTGAGGCATTTCCAGAAGCTGATATTATCTTAATTGAAGGATTAAAGCATAGCGATTATCCAAAGTACATCTGTCAGAATCCGAAACATCCATTGATGGATGCAGGGGAACTTGCAAAAGAAATCAATATCATGAGGAAGGAGAAGGAAAATGGGAATTGTGAAAGCAGTTTGCATTAGCGAAAAGAAAGGTACACAAAAACAAGATGTTGGAAAGGTACAGGTCATAGAGGATTTTGGATTTGCCAATGATGCCCATGCTGGAAAATGGCATCGCCAGGTGAGTCTATTGTCATACGAAAAAATTGAAGAATTTAAAGCGCGTGGTGCAGAAATAGAATTTGGTGCCTTTGGAGAGAATCTTGTTATTTCTGGTTACGATTTTCGAAAGCTACCCATTGGAACAAAATTTCAATGCAACGATGTAGTCTTAGAATTGACACAGATTGGCAAAGAGTGTCATCATGGTTGTCAGATTTTCCAGAAAATGGGGGATTGCATCATGCCACGGGAGGGGGTGTTTTGTAAAGTTCTAAAAGGTGGAAACATTCAAACAGGCGATTTATTTATGATTAAGGAGGCCTAAAAATGAAAAAAATAGTAGCAATTTTATGTACAATGATAATGGTATTTTCTTTAGCAGCATGTGGAAATAGTACAAATGAAGATACAACAGAAGCAGGAAAAAAAGATGAGAAAGTGGAATTACACATTTTGGCAGCAGCCAGCATGACAGATGTATTGAATGAACTTGCCAAAACTTATGAAAAAGATCATCCTAATATTAAGTTGACATTTACTTATGATTCATCAGGAACTTTACAGACACAGATTGAAGAGGGAGCTCCTGCCGATGTCTTTATTTCAGCTGCTACAAAGCAGATGAATGCATTAAAAGATGAGGATTTGATGGATAATGATAGCATTGTTGAATTGCTGGAAAATAAAGTTGTGTTGATCAAACCGAAAGGATCTGATCTTGATGTTTCTTCCTTCGAAGACGTTGCAACTGATAAAGTAAAAATGGTAGCAATCGGTAACTCTGATGTACCAGTTGGACAGTATACACAAACGATTTATGAAAATCTGAAATTATGGGATAAGATTCAGGAAAAAGCAAATTTAGGAACAAATGTACGCCAGGTTCTTGACTGGGTGGCAACAGAGAATGTTGACTGTGGTATTGTATATGCAACGGATGCGGCAATCGAAGATAAAGTTGAAGTTGTTTGCGAAGCTCCAAAAGGAAGTTGTGATCCGGCTATTTATCCAGCAGGCGTTGTAAAAGCAACAGAACATTCAGATGAAGCAGAAGAATTTTTAGATTTCTTAAAGACAGATACAGCAAAAAAAGCATTTGAAAAATATCAGTTTACTTATATTTATCAGAAATAATCGTAATGATTTAGAGGACAGCAATTATGGATATTTCACCAATTATACTATCGCTGCAGACGGCGGTCGTGGCTACTGGAATCACGTTTTTCATTGGATTGTTTGCAGCATGGAAAGTAGCAAATTTAAAACATGGAAAAGGGATATTTGACGCTGTTTTTACTTTGCCAATGGTATTGCCCCCGACAGTCACTGGTTTTTTCCTATTGATTCTTTTTGGAAAAAATACTTGGATGGGAAATTATCTTGCATCGCATGATCATGGAATTATATTTACATGGAAGGGGGCTGTTTTGGCCTCCGTAGTTGTGACGTTTCCCTTGATGTATCGGACAACCAGAAGTGCTTTTGAGCAGTTAAATCCCAACTTGATCGACGCAGGAAGGACATTAGGCCTCTCAAAACGAATCATATTTTGGCGTATTGTATTTCCAAATTGCTTTCCAGGAATTTTAGGAGCCGCGATTTTAAGTTTTTCCAGAGCACTCGGTGAGTTTGGAGCAACGATCATGATCGCAGGTAATATACCAGGTAAAACCCAAACGGCAGCCTTAGCTGTTTACACAGCAATGCAGACAGGAAACAGAGAGCTTGCCTATCAATGGGTTGCTGTGTTAGTCATGATTTCTCTGGTTGCGATGCTGGCAATGAATGCGGTTAATAACAGACAGGAACTTTTAATTCGAAAGGGCGGTGGACGTTAATCTATGGCACTTATCGTAGATATTGAAAAGACAATTGGAAAATTTCATTTAAAAACGGCATTTCAAGTTGAACCATCGGAAATTTTTGGCTTATTAGGTGAGAGTGGATGCGGGAAAACGATGACATTAAAATGCATTGCAGGTATTGAGACACCTGATCGTGGAAAAATTATTTTAAATGATCGGGTGTTGTATGATTCCAAAAAGAAGATCAATCTGCCTCCGCAAAAAAGAAAAATTGGTTATTTATTTCAGGATTATGCACTGTTTCCGAATATGACAGTGGCACAAAATATAAATATTGTCTTACATAAAAAAGAAAACATTGATCTGTATTTAAAACAATTTTATTTGGAAGGATTGGAGAATCATTACCCATCTATGCTCTCAGGCGGACAAAAGCAACGATGTGCATTGGCGAGGATGATGGCATCTGAACCGGAATTGTTACTTTTGGACGAGCCCTTTAGCGCGGTTGATAAGACTTTAAAATGGAATTTAGAATTGCAGATTCTTGATGTGCTTGATACGATGAAAAATCCGGTGATTTTTGTTTCTCATAACCGTGATGAAATTCATCATTTATGCCAAAATGTTGGTATTATGGAAGCTGGTCAGATGAGAGATGTCGGAAAAAAAGAAGATGTCTTTGCACACCCAAAAACAGCGGCGGCCGCCCGTATGACTGGTTGTGAAAATGTATTTCCCATTAAGAATGAAACATATACCCATGTTGGTATTCCTTGTGAGGCGGTTGCATTTGTTAAAAACAAACAAAATGCTCAGATTACGGGAAATATTGAAAGAATTTTTTATGAAGAAGAGGAAACAATACTCGTAATTCGTATAGAGCAAAATCATCGAATTTTCTATTATCGGACTGGTGAGACAAGAAATAAGTTTGAGCAGGGGGAAAGAATTTACCTTCATGTAGATCCAGAAAAAATCTGGTATCTGTCTTCATTTTAGTGTATGATATGTGTGTAACAAAATTAGAAAGTGGGCAATGTATGAAAGTAATCGCGCATATTGAGACGGATTTTCCAGAAAAATTTGGGATTCCCAGACAGAGTGGCTTGATCGAAGAATTAAAAGGAAAGATTATATTTGAGTCGGAGTACCGTAATCCGGAAGCAATCAAAGGGCTGGATGGATTTAATTATATTTGGCTTTTATGGCAGTTTGACGGGGTAGTAAGAGAACGCTGGTCGGCGACGGTAAAGCCACCGAGGCTGGGTGGAAATCAGAGAATGGGCGTGTTTGCGACTCGATCTCCGTTTCGCCCGAATCCGATTGGGATGTCCTCTGTAAAATTAGATCGCATTGAATTGACATCAAAGGGGCCGATTTTACACGTTTCAGGCATTGATTTAAAAGATCAGACATTGATTTATGATATTAAGCCATATTTACCATATGCAGATTGTCACCCGGATGCCAAAGAAGGGTTTGCCCATGAAGTGAAGGAATATCATTTACAGGTGGATTTTCCAGAGGCGTTATTGCACATGTTTCCAAAGGAGAAGCGTCCTGCTCTGCTTAAGACGCTAGAGCAAGATCCAAGACCATCTTATCATCATGATCCGGAAAGAAAATATGGCATGGCATTTGATGATATGGATATTCACTTCACAGTAGATGGAAATCGGCTGACCGTATTGGAAGTCGTTCCATATACAAAAGAGGAAAGGAGCTAGTCTGATGATTTTATTTTTGACCAGCAGTCCATGTGATAATGATGTACCAGAGCATATGCATCTACCGTGTTGTTTTTTTGAGAAAAATCAGTTTGTAGATAATTTAAAGAAATTTTGGAAGCAAGATTCTAATTGTCTGATCATTGCTGCCGATCCCTATCAATTTGAAATGAATCATGAAATGGCATATACATTTCACCGAGCATTTCTATATCATGGCATGATTCCAAATGAGGTACGAATTCTTGATACTCGTAATGATTATCATGCCAAAGATTTGGTGGAATGGAGTGATATGATCATTTTGGCCGGAGGACATGTTCCAACCCAGATGTCATTTTTTGAAAAAATTGGTTTAAGGGAGTTACTAAAAGATTATGATGGTATTGTGATGGGAATCAGTGCCGGTTCCATGAATAGTGCAAAGATGGTTTATTGTCAACCAGAATTGGATGGAGAATCTCTTGACCCTAATTTTGTGAGATTTTTCCCGGGACTTTCCTTGACCGAATATTGCATTTTACCTCATTATCAAAATGTCAAAGATCGTATGCTGGATGGAAAGCGATTATTTGAAGACATCACTTATATGGATAGTTATGGACAGAAACTATATGCACTCGTAGATGGCAGTTATATCTTTCAAGCGGATGACAAACCAGAGTTATATGGTGAAGCATATCTGATTGCGGATGGACAGATTTCTCAGATTTGTCAGGACGGACAAATACTGGAATTATAAAAAGTATAGGAAAACTAGCTATAAAGACAAGAAAATGCACGTTTTTGGATCAAAAATGTGTGTTTTTTTGTCTATATGGACGTACAATAGAGTCAGGAGGTATAATTTATGAGTCAGTTTGAGTATTCAAGAGTAAAAGATCCGGCATATTTTGCGGAAAATCGAATAGATGCTCATTCCGATCATATATGGTATGCATCGGAAGAGGAGATGTTATTAAAAGAAACATCCTTTCACTATTCTTTAAATGGTGTCTGGAAATTTTCATATGCAAATAACTATCAGGGAGTGATCAAAGGATTTGAGAAAGCGGATTATGACTGTTGTTCCTGGTCTGATATTCATGTGCCAGCTCACATTCAATTAGAGGGTTATGATACGCCAGCTTATGTCAATGTCCAGTATCCTTGGGATGGCACAGATGATATTATGCCAGGTGAAATCCCGGAGTATTTTAATCCGGTTGCAAGTTATGTAAAGTATTTTACAGTGCCAAAGGGGTGGGAACAAAGACCGGTTTATATTTCTTTTCAAGGTGTGGAAAGTGCGATTGCACTTTGGTTAAATGGGCACTATATAGGATATAGTACTGATAGCTTTACACCGTCAGAATTTGATCTGACTTCCTATTTAGTGGATGGGGTTAATAAATTAGCTGCACTTGTTTTTAAATGGACAGCAGGTAGTTGGTGTGAAGATCAGGATTTCTATCGTTTTTCCGGAATTTTTCGAGATGTATATTTGTATACAGTTCCTCAAGTGCATATTCGTGATCTTAGTATACGTCCCTATTTAAACGATACATTTACAAGCGCGGATGTTGAAATTAAGACAAAGACAGAAGGTGTTGGTAGTGCCTGCTTTACTTTAATGAGAGATGGTAAAACTATTTTTAGAAATCAAGAATCCATATCAGGCGAAGAAACTTTCTGCTATCAGGTAAAAAATCCAGATTTGTGGAGTGCAGAAATACCAAATCTTTATGATCTGGAAATTCAAGTGAAAGATCAAACGGGTAAAACGGTCGAGTGGATTCATCAATATGTTGGGTTTCGACGCTTTGAGATGGTGGATGGTATTATGCGTTTAAATGGTAAGAGGATTGTATTTAAAGGTGTGAATCGCCATGAATTTTCTTCCGTATGCGGGCGTGTACCAGTGAAGAAAAATGTCGAAAAAGATATTATCACTATGAAACGTAATAATATCAATGCCATTCGTACCTCCCATTATCCAAATGATTCTTATATTTATGAACTATGCGATCTTTACGGACTTTATATGATTGCGGAAAATAATATGGAGAGTCATGGCGGTTGGGATGGCTTGCATAAAAATTATGAAGATTTATCGTTTGTTACACCGGATGATAAACCGGGATTTCGGGAAATGATGCTTGACCGTGCTAATACGATGTATCAGAGAGATAAGAACCATCCATCTATCTTAATTTGGTCTTGTGGAAATGAATCTTATGGTGGCAAGACAATCTGGGAGATGTCTCAGTTTTACCGTAAACAGGATAGCACTCGTCTTGTTCACTATGAAGGAATTTACCATGATAGAAGATATCCTGACACAAGCGACATGGAAAGTCAGATGTATCCTCCGGTTGCAAAAATTGAACATTTTCTCCGACGACATCCGAAAAAGCCGTTTATCTGTTGCGAGTATACACATGCAATGGGAAATTCCTGTGGAGGCATGCATTTATACACGGATTTAAGCGATCGGGAACCACGTTATCAGGGAGGCTTTATTTGGGATTATATTGATCAGTCCTTGGATAGCAAAGATGCATATGGTAATGATATACAGGCATATGGCGGAGATTTTGGCGAACGACCGACAGACTATAATTTCAGTGGAAATGGGATTGTTTATGGGAAGGATAGAAATCCATCTCCCAAAATGCAAGAAGTAAAATACAATTATCAAAATATTTCGATGAAAGTGAACAAGCACTATGTTGAGATTGTAAATAAAAACTTATTCGTTAATACAAATGATTATGACTGTGTTGTTAAGGTGGAGAAAGATGGAAAACGAATCGAAACTGCCTATTTAGAGACGGATGTCAAACCATTATCAGCAAAGACATATCCATTACCGATTCGTGACTGGAAGACACCGGGCGAATATGCGATTACAGTGTCCTTTTTGTTAAAGGATGAAACAATATGGGCAAAGAAAGGACATGAAGTAGCTTTTGGACAGGCAATTTACGAGATTTTCGGTGCACCGTCTAAGATTAAGAAAAGCAATACGTTTGAAGTAATTGAGGGAAAGGCTAATATTGGTGTCCGTGGAGAGTCTTTTAAGGTTCTATTTTCCAAGATGTATGGCGGTCTGGTATCGTATAAATACGCAGGTGTTGAAATGATTCGTGAGATGCCAAAGCCAAATTTCTGGCGCGCTCCAGTGGATAATGATAATGGAGGATGCATTCCTTTTGAGGCATCACAGTGGAATATGATTAGTAAATATGCACTGAATCATCCAAATCAGATTTATTATGATTTGAAACCGAGATGTTATAAAAATAAAGATAGTGTTACGATCGAGTATGATTATGTTATGCCAACACAACCAATTTCATATGCAACATTATGCTATAAGGTATATGGAGATGGGACAATAAAAGTGAACTTTAAGTATCAAATACCAGAAAACATGTCGTTTCTTCCTGAATTTGGAATGATAATGAAATTGCCTCTTGAATTTGATCAGGTTGAATATTATGGTCTGGGACCAGAAGAAAACTATATTGATCGCCATGAGGGTGCAAGACTTGGTCTGTTTCAGACAACAGCGAAGAAGAATGTATCTTCATATTTGAATCCTCAGGAATGTGGAAATCGCATCGGTGTTCGATATGCAAAAGTTATGAATAAAAAAGGCAGAGGACTCTTCTATTTTGGCAATCATTTTGAATTTTCAGTTCTTCCATATACACCGGATGAACTGGAGAATGCAAAACATGATTACGAATTGCCAAAACCATATGAGACTGTAGTAAAATTATCGAAAATGCAAATGGGTGTTGGTGGAGATGATAGCTGGGGAGCACGACCACTGAAACAATATATAATTTCACCAGAAAAAGAAATGGAGTTTACAATTTGTTTTAGAGGAATATGATCATGAAGAAAGGGCTTTGCACGAAATGTGCGAAGCCCTGTGTTTGTCCTTTATCATAACAGATAAAAGTTTCTTACATCTGATGGCGTACAACTGCGTATTCATCACCAGAACGCCAAAATGGACAACGGTAATGTTGATCAGACATTAAACGGCTATATTCATCTTCATCCATGTTTGCATCACAAACATAGCCGTCATATTCATCATCATAAGTATAATAAGTACAGGTATCACAACTGGTTGCCTGTAATTTTTTTTGATTATGCATAAATTTATCCCTCCCATTGTTTGCCAATGGCGATTGCCAGAGAGTTTTTACCGTGACCGATCTCCATTGTACGGCCAACTGGTATCAAGTGATTGCTGATATTTTCTAATGCAATTTGTTCTACTGTGTGAACGCCAAATTCCCTATCTAATTGGGTAAAAGTGCCAAGTAAAAGTCCGGAAATTTGCTGGAATACTCCCATATGATTTAATTGATCAAAAAAAGCCTGAATACGTTCTCTTCCGCCACTAAGACTTTCTAACAACAAAATCCTGTCCGATAAATCCGGCCAAAATGGAGTGCCGGCTAATTTTAGCAGACAGCGGATATTGCCTCCTGTGATAATAGAAGATGGCATTTTTTCTCCTTGGATCATTGTAATTTTCGGACAAGTGAACTGATTCGATGTCCCAGACAGATAGTTCCAAAAGTATGTCTGTTGCCGACTGGAATCCGGTCCACATAAATTGCGGATTTGATAAAGAATACTAATATTTCCGGTTTTCGTATAAATTCCATTGATGATCGAAGTTAAATCGCTGTATCCACAAAAAGGTTTTGGATGTTTTTGAATATAATTAAAATCTAGGTACGAAAGAATTCCATTTGCTAAATCTCCACCAGAAATATCACAGATCATCTTCACCTCTGGATTTCGATAACATTCCATTAAATTGTCAGCCCGCTGTTTTGCCGAAATGGAATCTTGTATGGAATCCTTGATCAATACGGATATATGGTGTTGTCTTAAAATAGAAATAACTTGTCTAACCTCGATTAACTGTGTATCAGTAATCGGATTGGAGCAGGCGACAAGCGCAATCGTCATATGATCCATTATCATAGGTGATATGTAAGAGTGCCGATAAAAATGGCAATACCAACTAGAAAGATAAATACGCCTTTTTTGATTGTTCCATGGTGAGTTAACGCAGCACCAAAGCCAGAAATAATAACTGGTGGCATAATTTCATATGGTTTGATTCGGCAATAATGTTTTAACCCGTCACTTAAACGAATGCCAACCCCATCTGGTAACAGGATAAATTCGCAAACTGCAAAAATAAATATAACAATAAACATTAAAATAGACCATTTTTCATTGTCTTTCATCTTGTTTCCCCGCTTTCTGATATCCAGCCTTCTCCTCTGGTATTCTGTTTCAACTATTATATCATAAGTTAGGAAATATGAAAGATTTCATCCCTTAATTTTCAATGAATTTTTTCAATTTTTTTCTTAATTCAACGATTTTAAGAAAATATCCAGACGAAAGAATGAGGTTAGATTTCGCCTGGATAACTATATTTTCTATTTTATGGCATCTTTTGCATATTGATTATCAACCAGTGTATGGAAATCGACACGTTCGTTTAATTCGCCAGCCTGCTCTAAGATATCTTGCAATAATTCGTAGCCATTTTCATCAAATTCAGGCGTTTCTTTATAAGTGTCCTGTTCCATATATCGTTTTAATATTTTGATCAGATCTTTTTTGCTTGTTTCTTTAAATTGAGGTGCGATTACATCGGCAATTTCTTCTGCACTATGGTTGCTTACATATTTTTGTCCTTTGGCAATTGCACGTGTGAACCCCTTGATCGTATCCTCATGATCTTTTAGATAACTTTGTTTTGCACAGTAGGTTGTATATGGTACATATCCACTTTCGATTCCAAGTGAAGCGGTTACATAACCAGCTTTTTCATTTTCAAGAGCAGTGGCGCTTGGTTCAAATTCAACTGTAAAATCACCACTGCCACCCGTAAATGCACCAGCAGTATTTGCAAAGTCGATGTTTTGGATCATATGAATATCTTTTTTCGGGTCAATGCCATTTTTCTTTAAAACATATTCAAAAATCATTTCCGGCATACCGCCTTTTCGTCCTCCGATGACATCTTTGCCTTTGATATCATCCCATGTAAAATCCTTGATTTTTTCTCTGGAGATCAGGAAATTACCAGCTCGCTGTGTCAATTGTGCAAAATTAACAGCATAGTCTTTATTTCCTTCTTGGTATTGGTAAATCGTGGCTTCTGGTCCCATAAATCCAATATCGGCATTGCCGGAAATGACAGCGGTCATCGTCTTGTCAGCACCAAAACCGGTTTCCAACGTCAGATCGATGCCTTCTTCTTCAAAATACCCTAATTCGATTGCTACATATTGTGGGGCGTAAAAGATTGAATGTGCAACTTCATTTAAGGTTACTTTTTTTAGTGAAGAAGATGTTTTGCCACAGCCGTAGATGATGACAAGGCAAAATGCGAGAAGACTTGTCATCAAAAGATACTTTTTCATAAAATTCTCCATACTTTTTTCTTTATTCTATGAGGAATTACATGAATTTGTGCTTGAAAATATTTGTGGCTGTGGTACACTTATGTAAAGTACTTTAATGCGTTAAAAGTGGAAAGTAAAAATGTTTAGAGAATAATGTTACAGAGACGTATTCGTCATGCGGAGGATAGAACGATGGGAAAAAATGTTAGGACACCAGAAGTTGAACGATTATTTCGTGCGATTCTCTGTCTGGAAAATGTGGAAGAGTGTTTTACGTATTTTGAGGATATTTGTACGATCAATGAGTTGCTTTCAATGGCACAGCGTTTTGAAGTTGCAAGAATGTTACGAGAACATCATACTTATTTGGAAGTGGCTAATAAGACAGGTGCATCAACAGCTACGATTAGTCGTGTGAATCGTTCTTTGAATTATGGAAATGATGGCTACGATATGGTCTTTGCTCGTATGAAAGAACAAGAGGAACAAAATAACGAAAAATAATCTACAAAAAATGATTTATAAAAAGGGATAAGAATGCCATATGTGTACAGTATATATAAGGGCTGTATACATATGGCATTTTTATTTACGCGAACCGATGAAACTCGCAGAGCGTGTTTCATTCGGTTTTGCACAAATTTTGGATATTTTTTGTTATAGGTAAAAACTATATCTAGCTACAAAATGTAAATATTATGCAAATAAAAAATCTTTTGATATGATGAAAAAAGTCAAAGAGACAGATTTATTCAAAATGAAAGAAAGATGATGAGGTGAGTTGATATGAAAAAATTATGGAAAAAAACATTAGCTGCTATTTTGGCGGGAACATTAGTACTTGGAGCTTTGGTTGGATGCGGAGCGAAGAAAGAAGAAAGTACAAAAGAAGAAACAAAGAAAATTGTAGTGGGAGCAAGTCCTTCTCCTCATGCTGATATTTTAAAGGTGGCAAAGAAGCAATTAGAGAAAGAAGGATATACTTTGGAAATCAAAGAATATTCTGATTATGTACAGCCAAATACAGCATTAGAATCAGGAGATTTGGATGCAAACTATTTTCAGCATCAGCCATACTTAGATGATTTTAATAAAGAAAAAGGAACACACCTTGTGTCAGCGGGAGTAATCCATTATGAACCATTTGGCATTTTCCCAGGCAAAACCAAATCTTTAGATGATTTAAAAGATGGAGCGATTGTTGCAGTGCCAAATGATACAACAAATGAAGCAAGAGCATTATTGTTATTAGAAGCTCAGGGGCTGATTAAATTAAAAGATAATGCATCTTTAACTGCGACAAAGAAAGATATTATTGAAAATAAAAAGAATCTTGAAATTAAAGAATTGGAAGCCGCACAGATTCCTAGATCTTTGAAAGATGTTGATATTGCAGTGGTCAACGGAAATTATGCATTGGAAGCAGATTTAGAAGTAAGTAAAGATGCGTTGGCAGTCGAAGATGCAGATTCTCTTGGGGCAAAAACTTACGGTAATATTGTTGCTGTGAAAAAGGGAAATGAAGACAACGATGCGACAAAAGCACTGGTAAAAGCTTTACAAAGTGATGATGTAAAGAAATATATCGAAGATAATTACAATGGAGCAGTTGTACCTCTGTTTTAATGAAAATAAAAAAGAATGAGGAAACATCTCATGAAAATATTGGAATAAATCATGAGAAGGGGTGGAAAATGTGATTGAATTAAAGAATATTGATGTAACATTTCAACAAAATAAACAAGATTTCAAAGCGGTCAGAAACGTAAGTTTAAAAATTAAAAAAGGAGAAATCTTTGGAATTGTTGGTCCAAGTGGGGCAGGAAAAAGTACTTTGGTGCGTGTGATCAATTTGTTACAGCATCCAAGTAGAGGTCAGGTGTTTATCGATGGAAAGGACATCACTCATTTAAGTCGGAAAGAACTAAGAAAGGTCAGACTAAATATCGGGATGATTTTCCAGCATTTTAATTTGATCAGTGGTTCTACCATTGCCGAAAATATTGCATTTGCGTTATATGCAAATAATTATCCGAAAGATAAGATTCCAGAAAGAGTCCGAGAACTTTTAGAGATTGTGCATTTACCAGAAAAGGCGGCTGCATATCCGGCTAACTTAAGTGGTGGGCAAAAACAGAGGGTTGCAATCGCAAGAGCCCTTGCCAACAATCCGGAGATATTGCTTTGCGATGAAGCAACATCGGCGTTGGATCTCGAAAATACAGAAGAAATTGTTGCATTGTTAAAAGAAATCAATGAGAAAACAGAGATTACAATTGTATTTATTACCCATGAAATGGAAGTTGCCAAAAAACTTTTTGACCGGATTGCGTTTATGGAACAAGGGAAACTAAAAGAAGTGACCGATATTTATACCGCTTTTACGGATCCGAAAGAATCAATCTCAAAAAGTCTGGTAGAGCGTGTGTTGAATGTGCAGATTCCAGAAGGATTGGTCTTAAAAGAAAATGAGACTCTTCTTCGATTAAGTTATACTGGTGATGATTCTCATGAATCTATAATTAGTATTGTATCGAAAAATTATGATATTACAGTGGATATTATCAATGGGAAAATAGAGTATATCCATAAGAAACCATTTGGTGTCTTGATTATTATTTTACGGGGACAAAAGGAAGAGCGCACGAAAGCCCTAAATTATATTCAGAAAAATGTTTTTAGATTGGAAAAGTTAGGAGGAGAATAGCATGAACGAAACGCTTGAAATTATACAATCAGAATTTGCACGAGCATCGATGGAAACATTTCAGATGGTTTTGATTTCTATGATTGCAGCATCAGTCATAGGAACATGTATGGGATTGCTTCTCCATCTGACTTCTAATCCGCTGTTCTTTAAAAACAGAATGATAAATGGAATTGCCGGAACGATCGTAAATATTATTCGCTCTATGCCATTTATCATTTTAATCATTGCACTGATTCCTTTTACAAGGATGATTGTGGGTACAGCAATTGGAGCGGTTGCGGCATCGGTATCTTTGTCAATTGCATCCATCGCATTTTTTGCAAGGTTAGTAGAAGGTGCATTTAGTGAAGTGGATAAAGGAGTAATCGAGGCGGCTGTTGCAACTGGGGCGAGTACTTCTCTAATCATTCGCAAAGTGTTGTTTGTGGAAGCGACACCGGCTTTAATTCGTGCGCTGACCGTTACGTTTGTTAGTATTATTGGTTACTCAGCTATGGCAGGAGCTGTCGGCGGTGGTGGAATCGGTAACCTCGCGATCATGTATGGTTACAACCGTTACCAGACAGGAGTTTTATTGTTTACGGTAATTGTTTTGATTATTATTGTTCAACTTGGACAATGGATCGGTGATAAAATTGCACTGGCGTTTACCAGAAAATAAAAAAGTGACCCTGATTTTGTCAGGGTCATTTTTTGTTATATGGACTTGTCCACTTTGTATTGAAAGTTTTATGATTTCTTTTTCTTTTTTTTCGGATCTTCTGGTGTGTAAAGAGAATCGATCATGCCCTCGATCATTTTCTTTTTCATATAAATATCAAAAGAGAGTGTAGTAATAAATACAAGATTTTGTAGAAATTCCCGTTCGTTTTCATCTTCAATCTGTAAGAAAGAAGATTCACTTTTCTTTAACGTGCGGAACACATCTTTTTTTAATGTGGCATAATGTTTATTTTCTTCACTCGTCAATTCCTGATAGATTTCCTGAAAAGTAATACTCGGTTCAGTTTTATCGTAAAACATCTCAGTTAATGGTGTGAGAATATTTTTAATATCAGAAATTGATAGGAAACTCTTTAAATAATAAATATAAATTAGTAAAATTAAATGTTCTTGTGAATATTTTTTCTTATTCGAAGGTGGGAGTAAATGATTTTTGGAATAATTATTAATCATTGTTTTAGTCAAAATTTTATCTTCAGGATTTCGTTTACATTCAGATAAATGACTATCCATAAACGTTGTTACCTGATCCATATATAATTCGATATTTGGAATATCTTCAGGATGAATATAGTCAACATTCATCCATTTGTTTAATAATTGTTTTAAATCCATAGTTTACCTCGCTGTAAATCACATTGTCAGTCTGTATCGATTTTAAAAATATTGATAAATAGGTTACTTAATATCTTCACCTTATTATACGTTTTTAAAAACTATATGACAAGTTTTTTGTACACTAAAAACCGCAAAAATATGCGAAAATTGTATTTTTTTTCATAATTTCATAAATTAAATTTGACATGTGTTAAAAATATGGCTAGGATATAGTATAAATCAAGATGAAATGCGTTTTGCGTATTTTATAGAGTGACATATAGTGGCAAATGGAAATATAAATATATCAAGGGCGTCTCACTTATTTCCAATTGTCAGATATTTTCACGTAATTTGATGAGAATGGAGGTTTTAAAATTGAAAAAGATATATTGTTTACTCCTTAGTGCAGTTTCTATGGTATTGGCGTCTCCTGTTACTGCGCTGGCAGCAGAATCCGGGGAATCATCAACAGCGAATCTGCCATTATGGCTTTGTATTCCTTTCGCCGGTCTTTTGCTCTGTATTGCTATTTTACCATTGGTAAAAGAAGAATGGTGGGAAAAGCATAAGCCAATGGTCGTAGCTATGTGGTCTTTGTTGTTTGTCATTCCATTTGCAGTTCTTTATGGAGTTGGAATTGCCACAGAGACAGTTTTAGAGTGTCTGATCAATGACTATCTGACCTTTATTGTATTATTATTTGGGCTGTTTTGTGTTGCCGGAAATATTACGATGGAGGGTGATCTAGCTGGTTCTCCAAGAGTTAATATTATTCTGTTAACGATTGGTACATTATTATCAAGTGTGATCGGAACAACAGGTTCTAGTATGCTGATGGTACGTCCAGTCATTAAGATGAATTCCTGGCGAAAAAGAAGAGCGCATATTATGGTGTTCTTTATTTTCCTTGTTTCTAATATAGGGGGATGTCTGACACCGATTGGAGATCCACCATTATTGATGGGATTTTCTCGTGGTGTCCCATTTTTCTGGAGTTTGAATTTATTCCCAGTGCTTATGTTTAACATGGTTGTCCTTTTGTTTATCTTTTATTGGATTGATAAAAAGAATTATCATAAAGATATCGCAGAAGGGTTGATGCCTGATATTAGCAGACCGGGTACAAAGATTTCAATCAAAGGCCTTCATAATCTGATTTTCTTAGTGATGATTATCGCAGCCGTTATTTTAAGTGGTGTATTGCCAGATATGCCGATGTTCCAGAATGATGCAGGTCAGGTACTTGGAATTCCAATTTATGGAGAAGTAAGATTAACGGTACCAACAATTATTGAAATTTGTTTGATTTTACTTGCTGCTTTCTTATCATTTAAGACGACAAGTGTAGAAATTCGTAAGAAAAACCACTTTACCTGGGGAGCAATCCAGGAAGTTGTAGTATTATTTATTGGTATTTTTATCACGATGCAACCGGCATTGATGATTTTAAAAACGATGGGTTCAAGTCTTGGACTTACAGAGCCGTTCCAGATGTTCTGGGTGACAGGTGCGTTATCAAGTTTCTTAGACAATACACCAACATATCTAGTATTTTTGACTACTGCTGGTGCAATGAGCTTTACACAGGGTATCATGACAACCTTGGGTCATATTCCTCAGAAAACCTTGATGGCGATTTCTTGCGGTGCTGTATTTATGGGTGCTAATACGTATGTTGGAAATGCTCCAAACTTTATGGTAAAAGCAATTTCCGATGAAAACGGTATTCGTATGCCATCCTTCTTTGGTTATTTGTTTTGGTCTGTGCGCATTTTGATTCCGGTATTCTTGTTGGATACTTTGGTATTTTTTAGATAAGGGGGAAAAAGCATGCAACAGTTTGAAGAGAAATCTCTTTACGATTTAGCAGAGAGTATTTATGATCTTGATGAAAAAGTTTACATGGTACTTGGCTCTTCTCTTGGTCGTGTATTCAATACAGGAAAGGCGCGAAGTGTGCGTGAACTTACAAATATGATGCGAGACGGTAAAGGTTATGTTCTGAGAAATGAATTGGCATTGATCAGTAATATGGCAAGAACGATTCCTGATAAGAGCGTCAGAGGTCCGATCATGATGGAGTATGATCGTCTGATCAAACAAGTTTTGGAACTACCTACGAACCAAATGCTGGTTGATATTATTGACGAAGAACGTGCAAAAATGAACGAAGTTCATTTAGAGCACCGTTTCTCGGAAGGTGACCATTTCATCGTTTGTATCGAACGTACATATGGATGTGGAGGTACGGGAATTGGATTTCGTCTTGCTGATTCCTTACAGATTAACTATTATGATGACGAGATATTTGACGAAGTGTTAAACCGTCTGGAAGCAGAAAAAGACCATGTAGAAGATGTTGGTGGATTTTCTTATCATAAAGATGAGAATGATCAGAGTCAGTATATGTATACGCAACTGTCTTCAGCATCAGAAGTAAGACCGACGACAATGAAACAGAAAATGAGTGATTTTAGTCGATATCATGGTTTGCCAAAGAGAGATGCGGTATTCTTTAATCAGAGTCATTTATTATGTGAAATGGCAAAACAGGAAGACTTTGTCATTATGGGTCGTTGTGCACATGCAATTTTACTCCGCAATCATATCCCGCATATCAGCATTCTTATTACTGCACCATTTGAACTTCGTGTTCGACGTGTCATGAAAGTAAATAAAAATATGACAGAAAAGCAGGTGCGCAGAATGTTAAAGAATCAGGATTCGGAATATAGTCAATATTACAAATTCTTTGCCGGATATGACTGGAAAGATGCAGATCATTATGATATTTCGATCAATAGTGCAACTTACGGTCTGCAGGGAACCGTTGATATGCTGGTTCGTATGATGGAAGATCATGTGAAATAATGATTTCTGTTTGAGATGATGAAAACTTTTAAAATATGAACAAAAACGTCAGATTTTATCTGGCGTTTTTTATCGTTTGAATAATATACTTTTCTATTTACTATATGATATGTTATAATGAAATTTATCGAACATCAGTTTAGAAAGGAAATCAGTATGAATATTTATGATACATTAAATGAACAGCAAAGAGAAGCGGTGTTTTGTACAGAAGGTCCATTATTACTGCTTGCTGGGGCTGGTTCTGGAAAGACGCGTGTGTTAACACATCGAATTGCTTATCTGATTCAGGAAAAAGGTGTCAATCCATATCATATTCTAGCGATTACATTTACCAATAAAGCGGCAGGGGAGATGCGTGAACGTGTGGATGATCTGGTTGGTTATGGTGCAGAACATATTTGGGTCAGTACGTTTCATTCCGCCTGTGTACGTATTTTGCGCCGTCATATTGGTGAAATTGGTTATGACCGTAATTTTACGATCTATGATACCGATGATCAAAAGCAGGTCATCCGTGACGTTATGAAGCGTTTACAGATCGATAAAAAGCAATATCCAGAGCGAAATCTTTTAAACGCAATTTCTAAAGCTAAGGATGAACTGATTACGCCATCAGAATATGAGATGAAGGCAGCAGGGAAGTTCCGTGAAATGCAGGTAGCAAAGGTTTATACAGAGTATCAGAAACAGCTACATGCGAACAATGCTTTGGATTTTGATGATTTATTGTTTAAGACAGTTGAATTATTTCAATTCCATCCAGATATTTTGGAATATTACCAAAATCGTTTTCAATATATTATGGTGGATGAATATCAGGATACCAATACAGTGCAGTTTCAGTTTGTCAGCATGTTGGCAAGAAAACATCGCAATTTATGTGTTGTCGGTGATGACGATCAGTCGATTTATAAGTTTCGCGGGGCGAATATCTATAATATTTTAAACTTCGAAAAGGTATTTGAGGAGGCAACGGTCATTAAATTAGAGCAAAATTACCGTTCTACGCAAAATATATTGAATGCTGCAAATGAAGTGATACGAAATAATCAAGGACGTAAGGATAAGCGTCTGTGGACTGAGAATGAAAAAGGTGATTTGATTGCATTTCATCAATATGAAACAGAATATGAGGAGGCCCACGAAGTTTTAAATGAAATTGAGCGTCTTGGTCAGGAGGGTATTTCCTATAGCAGCATGGCAATTTTGTATCGAACTAACGCTCAGTCTCGTATTTTTGAGGAAAAGTTTTTGCTCAAAAATATTCCATATAAGATTGTGGGTGGTGTTAATTTCTATTCCAGAAAGGAAATCAAAGATATTTTAGCTTATTTAAAAGTAGTTGATAATGGACAAGATGATCTGGCAGTGAAAAGGATTATTAATGTGCCAAAAAGAGGCATTGGAGCGGCTACAGTATCAAAGATTGAAGATTATGCAATCCAACATGGGATTAGCTTTTTGGATGCATGTTTTGAGGCAGAATCGATTTCGACGTTGGGCAGATCAATGAATAAGATTCAAGGGTTTGTGCAGGAAATTCAGAAATTTCGTAAACAGGCAGAAAAAGGGAGTTTGGTTGAACTTTTTCATACAATTACTGAGGAAACAGGATATACGATTTCTTTGCAGGCTGAAGACAGCGAAGAAGCAAAGGTGCGTTTGGAAAATATTGATGAATTGTTGAATAAGATTACCACTTATGAATTGGAAGCAGAGAATCCAAGCCTTGAAGAGTTGCTGGAGGAGATTGCACTGGTTGCGGAAGTAGATTCGCTTGATGAATCTGATAATAAAGTTGTACTTATGACATTACATAGTGCAAAAGGTCTTGAATTCCCTTATGTATTCCTGGCGGGAATGGAAGATGGGATATTTCCAAGTTACATGACGATTATTTCAGATGACAGGGATGAATTAGAGGAGGAACGCCGCCTTTGTTATGTCGGCATTACACGAGCAAAAGAAAAATTATATTTAAGTGCAGCGAAACATCGTATGATGCATGGACGTACACAGTTTAATAAAGTTTCTCGCTTTGTCAGTGAGATACCGGAAGAACTGCTAAAATCAGAGCAGAAAGCAAAATTTAAAGAGCGCAATCCGGAAAAATCCATATTTGCTGTTAACCGTGGAAATGTATTTCAGAAACCATATCGAAAGGCTCGCCAGTTTAGCGTAAACCAAGCGGCAGAAATTGATTATAAGGTTGGCGATATAGTCTCTCATGTGAAATTTGGTACTGGAGAGGTATTAGAAATTGTACGGGGAGGACGCGATTATGAAGTTACAGTACAATTTGAAAAGGCTGGACGTAAAAAAATGTTTGCATCATTTGCAAAATTGAAAAAAATTTCAGAATAAATTTGTCAAATAATTTGTAGTAATTTACAAGCGATAATGTTATAATAATTTCAACAGGCAAATGGTCGGTAGGATTATTTGCAAAAAATATATCAAGAAAGGGTTTTGATCATGAGAGATAATATTGGAGAATTATTAAGTACACTCAAAGTTGCTGAAATTTTAGAAAAAAATGAGGACAAAACAGAAAAGAAAGTATTATGGATTTTTGCTATTATCGGTGCTGTTGCAGCAGTAGCAGGAATTGCATATGCAGTTTATCGTTATCTGACTCCGGATTATTTAGAAGATTTCGATGAAGATTTTGACGAGGACTTTGATGAAGATTTCTATGATGATTTAGAAAAAGAAGAAGCTGCAAAAGCAGAAGCAGATGAAAAAGAATCTGACGAAGAAGCAGAAGAATAAGAATGACTGAACATGAGAAACACGTTTTGCGTGTTTCTCATTTCGTAAAAGAGTATGTTACGATTTCTGTGATTATAGAGTATTAAAAAATAAATATATTTTCTAAAAAAAGTTGTTGACTTTTAAAAATTGATATGATAGTATATCAATTGTGTCAAGCACAGATACATAAATTCATATCGGGGTGTGGCTCAGCTTGGCTAGAGCGCTTGATTTGGGATCAAGAGGCCGCAGGTTCGAATCCTGTCACCCCGATACTTTTGCGGGTGTAGTTCAATGGTAGAACACTAGCCTTCCAAGCTAGATACGTGGGT
>JAUNIX010000047.1 GCA_030523275.1 Lachnospiraceae bacterium | reverse complement strand
CGCAAAAAATACATCAACAACCCTCCGGAAGGAATGACATCTGAGGACATTCGCCACATGAGCGAAGATGAACTTCTGGATATGGATTATTTCTTAAATGAAGACGACTTGTTTGCTGACGAAGCTGGTGTTGAAGGTTTTTATATCTTCTAATACCTTTTCGTCTTATTGTCGTGCCCGAACACATATTTGTCAAACATACGTTCGGTATATATGTGTTCTTTTTAATGTCTTCCAAAGTCGAAATTTCCTAATAAACAAAAAAGGAACGGTTCGTTCTGTTGATGTGGCTAATTATATGGGGTTTTCTAAGCCTAGTATAAGTCATGCGGTAAAAGAATTGAGAATACATGGATTTTTGAAAATGGATAATAATGGTCTATTACATTTGACAGAAAGTGGACAAGCTGTAGCAGAAAAAATCTATGAACGACACTGTTTTTTTACCCAATATCTTATTGATATAGGGGTAGAACCAAAGCAAGCTGAATCGGACGCTTGTCAAATGGAACATATTATTAGTGATGAAAGTTTTCAAAAGTTAAAAAATTTCAATTTAAAAGGAAGTAAAAAGGAAGATTAATCTTCCTCTACTTCCCTTGATTTAATAATTCCATCAACAACGCTTTCCATGATAACTAAGTCCTTATCGGACAGATTATCAAGCTGTTTTTCCAACTGTATTCTTCTGGTGCTTTTAACCAGATCAGAAGCAGGCAGGAAAAAAGCGTCTGCTGATACATTTAGTAAATGAACAAGGTCATAAAACACCTGTAAACTTGGGTGCTGTCCTTTGTTTTCAATATTTGTTAGATAGCGTGGGTCAATCTCAATCATTGCTCCCACTTGTTCACGGGTTAGACCCTGTTTCATGCCAGCTTCTTTGATTGCAAGACCAAAGGCTCTAAAATCGTATTTATCTTCTTTTTTACGCATATGTAATCACCTCACTACATTTTACTGTTCCTGTCGATTTTCTAACAGGTACAGAAAAACGTATAGTATGGTTTGTCAGTTCCTATTATGCGTATCGGAAAAACAATAATTACTGTTGTACGGTAAATAAAAAAAACCGTTGTCGGCAGTAACCTTTTTGCATATCCAAAAATATTTCTAATTAGACGACGGTTAGATAAAGTCGCCGTTTTCTTTTTTCCTCAATACGGTGGATAACTCACATAAGGATTTTTGTTTTTGCGGCTCTAGGGGGTAGCCGCATTGAAAGAATTTCATAATCGACATTTTACGACAATACAGTTATTGTCAAAAAAATTCAAATCACCGTAATGGAGCAATACGCTCTTGAATGTGGTTTTTCACATCATTTAACAGGAACAAAAGATAAAGCACAGGAACGCTATATAGTTGTTTTTCTTGTGCTTTTTTCGTGTGTAAAAATTTTTCTAAAAAATTTTTTTAGTTTGTATTCAAATCACACCTCGCTGTCGAGTGTTGGTGCGGAAAGAGGGAAATACCCATTTTCGCCAGTGCAGAAAGGAGGTGTGATGATGAAACCAACTTCTTTTGAAACTGCTATCCGTTTGCAATTCAATACTTTGGTAAAAAGAGTAGTTGACACAACTGTAAAAGACTATGAGAAAGAATTGTATAGACGAGTAAAAAGAGAAATTCCTTTTTCGGAACTTCCAGACATTATGGTAGAATCCTTTGCTTCTGATGAAGAATATGCGATTGAAAAAATATTACTCTTTTATGACCCTTACATATCAAAGGCAAGCCTTAGACCATTGTATCATACGGTAATGTCTATATCGCTGTGGATATGGAATTGAAAGGCAGAATCCGTGAAGCAATCATGCAGATGATACAGACTTTTGAATTAGAAATCGTTTAAATAGGCTTACGGGGTGTGACTGGAATATTCCCTCTTTCCTGCCCTGTTCCTGTTTACCAATCTATGAAAGTCCATTATTCCAATAGTAGATTTTCACAGACTGGCAAACACAGTCAATAGTTCTTTGATAACTGAATAAAGTAGATAAATACGTTAGATATGCAGCGAGCCAACGAATATCGTACGCCATGACCTTTCAAAACAAAGTGAGCGATTCATGCAATGATCCGAGAACGATTTTTGGAATGGTCGTTCTGCCATGACCTGTATATCTGGATAATGATACACCCGTATGACACGGTTCACCCATCAGAATGGGAAAGGTGAAAGTCCTGTGGAGCTTGCCAAAGCCATTTTATCTACTTCTTATGATACACAGTAAAGGAGGTGCTGTATTATGAACAATACTGATGTGCCTATCTGGGAAAAATACACGCTTACGATTGAAGAAGCGTCAAAATATTTCCGTATTGGGGAAAAGAAACTTCGTAAAATTGCAGAGGAAAATCAATCTGCAAGTTGGGTGATTATGAACGGAAACCGTGTTCAAATTAAGAGAAGACAATTTGAGAAAGTCATAGATTCTCTGGACGTAATCTGATAAAAAAGGCTGAAATGTGCTGGAAGTGCGGTATAATATATTATATCGTATCAAGGCTCATTCCAGCATGGAAAGGAGCTTTACATCATGTCAGAAAAAATCCGTTTAACTTCGCTCTGAATACTGTTCTGGAAGATGATACAGAACAAAAGACAGCTTTGACGCAGGAACAGGAAGAAAAGTTACTTTTCTTTGCAGAAAATGATAAGGTGTATCACAAGTATGTTGATGAAATTACTATACTGTTGGGAACTGGACTTCGTATTTCTGAATTTTGTGGACTGACTATCAAGCTGGACTTGGAAAACAGAATAATCAATGTAGACCATCAGCTTTTAAAAGATACAGAAATCGGGTACTACATTGAAACACCAAAAACAAAGAACGGTGTCCGTCAGATTCCAATGAGCGAAAAAGTCTATCAGGCATTTAAGCGAGTGCTGAAAAAAAGGGGAAAAGCTGAACCGCTTATTATTGATGGTTACAGTAATTTCTTATTCCTTAATCAGAACGGTATGCCAAAAGTAGCAGCTAATTATGAAAGTATGTTAAAAGGACTTGTTAAAAAGTATAACAAGAACCATGATGAAGCATTACCAAACATTACGCCGCACACTTTAAGACATACGTTCTGTACCCGTTTAGCTAATGCTGGAATGAATCCAAAATCATTACAATACATTATGGGACACTCCAACATCAGCATGACGTTAAACTATTATGCACACGCTTCATTTGATTCTGCAAAAGAGGAAATGGAAAGGTTGATTGCTTAGTAGTAAAAGGAAGATTTACTACACTTTTACTACTTTTGATTGCAAAATCATACTTAAATATGCCAAGATTTGCGAAGTATCTTCCAAAACAAAAAATAATGTATCTGCCAATTCTTCTTCTACATGCTCTCTCTTATTGGGATTTAACAAAATCTCTCTCATCTGCTGCTCTGTTTTAAAACGAAATATATCTAACAATTCATTGGCCTCCGTTGACACCCCAATGGCTAAGTCCTTCGGATTATGAAATTGATCCCAGTCACGTTCTTCACAAAACTGTTGTACTTTTCTTTTTAATTCATCTAATGTTGTAATTCGATCTGCTTTCATCTTATTTTACCTGTTCCCTCAAATAGTCTCCCAATCTATTATCCACACAATAAATATAACACCCTTTCATTCCTCGTGTCATTAATGTGCGATATGTATTTTTAATAATTTCATCTGCTGCCTGATTTGCCTTTTTCGGATTTTCTTTATATAGTTTTTTGATTCCTCTTAAAGATTGATCGGTTCTAGCTCGTTTCGTAAAATCAGTTACAATGTGCCCATTTTCAAAACGCATGTCTTCTCCAATTATAACTCCAACATAATCAAATTCTAATCCTTGTGATGTATGAATACATCCAACTTCATTTACAGAAGTTTCGTCAATAGCATAAGTACTGGAGTTTCCAAGATTCCAACTCATTTCAAAATCGCCAATCTGAATATCATAGTCTATATCTTCCATATCGGTATTGGCTGTGTCTCGAATTTCAAGCACTTGGTCTAACCACGCCAAATAGCCATCGGAACCATTACAACGGAACTGAGATTGCAATTCCATATGAAAAATTTCAGAATCTTCTTCATTCGCCCATTTTTCAATTTCCTCTATCCGTCCAATATCTTTTAACGTAACTCTTTGACTTTCATCAATAAAAAACACACTACACAATGATGCATGAATAATCTCTTTGACCTGATTTTCTCCTATATTTTGAAACATCCCTGATTTTGCATTCAAACGATGGGCTTCATCTACTAAAATTGTATGTACAATATTGTTTTCTTTTCGTTAATTCTGCTAATAAATTTATCGCAACGACAGACTTTCCAGTTCCAGGACCTCCCTGAACAATAACTGTCCGTTTTTTATGATCCTGCATACATTTCTGGGACAAAGCAATAATTTCTTCATAAACGACTTTTTGATCGTCGACCATTATAAATTCTCGATTACCTTTCAACATACTGGCAATTGCATTTTGAAGACTTTTGGACGGACGTATTTTCCCGCTGTCTATCATATAAATAATCTCTGTATTATCACCCGTCATAATACAGTTCTTAATAAAATTTCGAAGTTTCGGAACTTGTCCTCTGGTAAATGCTGGAGACTCCTCTAAATAAAGTTTATATTGTTCCTCATCCAACGGATCATCCTCTTGACGGCGGTAATTATGTAAATAGGCACAAGAATAAATCCTTATTTTTTCTAATTGTACAGATTCATTATAATCTTGTATCAACATTGCGTAAGACCAAGCCTGATAAGACGGGTGCACCACTTTTCGTTTTGCATTCCCTGTATAAGTTTCTACTAATGCATCTTCTCCCGCTACATGTTCTATTTGGCTCCATTGTTTTAACTCAATAATCACTACATTAGCCTTATCTTGTTTATCATAGCCTGATATAATAAAATCAATTCTTTTTGAAGTTTGAGGGATATTGTATTCAATTGCAATTCCCGCTTCTGATGGAATATCTTTGTCCGTAAGAACCTTGTACATATATTCCAAGGAGTTTTCCCATGCACGAAACTCATTCTGTGCTGTATGCCGTTTCATTTTATTATAAATATTTGTCTCAATTTCTACTGCAATTGTGTCGTTTTCCACACTTGTTAGAAAATCTGATTTTATTCCATCGTAAATAATCATATGAAAACTCCTATCATTTATTTTATATCCTATCAAACTCTACTTTCAGTATATCTAATGATTTCACTTATGACAATAATCCATTCTGCTAATTTATTTTAGAATTGGCGGGCACTTTCCATATATAGTAAAGCCGCTTATCTTATTTCAAGATAAGCGGCTCTGTAAAAACGATGTCTATTTTATATATACCGGATACAATCCTGAATAACTGGACACAACATAATATCCGGATGCTAATGATGATACATCAACGATGAAATAACCTTTCTGGGTTTTCTTAATCGGAACACTGATTGCATTATCACGTAATGCAATATAACATGGATTTATCATTGCTACTTTTGTTTGTATAGATTTCGTTCCTTCATAGGAAGAATAGGTGCAAACATCATTTTTCATAGTAGACAAAATCGTTGTTTTTTCTGCAATATTATTCATTACATTATACTGGAAAGAGAAGACTTTATTCCCGCGAATATCTTTCGTATTATCCATATCAACTTCATTTAACATGGAATAATTTCCATATCCAGGAAATTTACATCTTAAAATCATCATACTATCCTGCTCACTTTTTGCAAGATTAGACCATTCATATCCTACAAGAACCAGCTTTTCACCACTTGCCCGATTAATTACACGTGCATCATCCATTGTAAACCCCATATGTCCAAGATATTTTTTAGTCTGCTTTTTACTAAGTCCCTGATACCATGTAATATTTTTTCCTCGAAGTTTATCGTACATCTGGATTAACTTATTGTTAGAAGTTTTCAACTGGAATAAACCATTCAAGTGATCAACATCATTTAAAGAATATGTATATGCTTCCAATGAATCATCACTGCTACTTGTACTATAACTGCTCGTTGTTTTAATTTCTGAACTGGTTGTTGTATAACTTTTACTTTGTTGTGTGCTGGCTTTTGTTGAAGTGGTACTTCTAGTTGCTGTACGTGACACAGCCGTTGTATTTGCTGTTTTATCCCTTGTTTTATTAAATGCTACTTCTTTGACTCCCTGAAAAATCAATGCTAAAATAAAAATTTTTACGATTAACTGTGCGATACTTTTCATAACTTGTTTTCTCCTTTTCTTTTGATGCTGTAACTATATCATCCATTAAAGGCGCAATACGGGATGACTTTCCATTTTTTATTCACCGGATGAGACTTGAAGTCTTTTTTCTGCCTCTTTTTGTATTTCCTGAATAGAATATCTCTTAATCTTTCCTATCTCTACATTCTTTATTTTTACCCCTTGATTAATGTGGTCCATATCATACACATTGCTTAGAAAATAAAATGCGTCTTCCGAGGCATAATAAGTAAGAAGATCTTTCAAGTGATATAAAACACCCACAGAATTGTCAGATACATAAAGTACATAACTGTAAGTATCCCCCGAATATATAACCGTAGATTCATTAATTTTCTGCCATTTTGCCAAAACGGAAGTTTCCTGCTCAAACTTCTCTGTTTCTATTATCTTATTTGTTTGTAAATGATATAAAGATACTTTATTCTTAAATCCTATCAACAGTTTTTTCGAATCTGACATCCAATAAACACTTAATGGTTTCTCCTCGAATTTCAAAATTTTTTCCTTTTCGTTCTTTTGATCTTGAATCTTAACACTCGTATTTTCTATATATGCAGAATACTTCTTATTACTGCTCAAAACCCCTTTTACCTTGTCTGATTTTTGATATACCGAGGTCTGATTTTCTATCAGTTTTTTTATATCTTTAGGATATTTTATACATGTTTCATATGCAGCATCTGATACCTCTGTCTGATATTTTATAATAGATGAGTCACTCCGAAAAGATCCCTGTTTTCTACTTCTTATATAAAAATCTGATCCACATGGGTAACAGTCTGCCAGTTTTTCCGGAAAATATTCATATCCTTTCAGATTATCTGTATCATAAGAATGTTCCAACAAATTCCCATTTTCCAGTACTAATGTAATCTTTTTGGAATCACACCATACATTGATAATTGGAGCGTCCGTCTCATATGTATCCAATATTTTCCCTGTTGTTGAATCCAATATCTCAAAAGTGTTAGCATAAGCAAGTACAACTCTTTGCTTCTTTTTATCGATTGTATTCAAAATATAAATCTTTTCATTCCGCGACATATAATTTTTGCTGTCATTCCACAGCATTTTTTTGGCACTAAGATCATACATACTAACCATCAATTTCTTTTTTTGGGAATCATACTGAAAAACATTCCCTGCATAGGAAGTATTTACTCCTTTGCCATGCAGCAAACATAATTTATTATCATTTGTAAATTGATGTTTTATATCTGTGAAACTTAAAGAATATTCATTCGTAAATTTGGAAATTACAGTATATTGATCATTTTTTATATCATATAATATGTTCTGAAATTGGTACTTTATCCCTGTTTTTTTCTCTTTTGCAGCCGTAAGTGCTATCCACTTTCGGTTTGGAGATATAGATATTATCACATCATCTAAAGTAAATCCATCTTTATTTGAAAACTTTGAAGTTTGAATTACTTTTCCTTTTTTTGCATCAAGAATTATCATTTTTTTAGAAACTGCTATTGCTAAAATACTTTGATCAGGAGAAACACTGATTCCTGTTATTTTCTCTCCCGGATTATAATTCCAGACGTCCAATTCCTTCTCATAATCATAACAAATAACTTTATTATTCAATACCTCCAGATATTGATTTCTCTTGTCCATGAGACAATTTTTATCAAACTTCTCAATCGTCCATGATGGATGGATCGTCTTAATCATTTGGAAATTATCGGTATCCCAAATAAAAATATTTTGATTGTCAAATGTAAATAAATACTGTCCATTATCTGTTATAAAAAAATTGTCGGAAATTTCTTGATTCTCTAGTGCAAATATTCCCGAAGCTGTCACTGTATTAGAAGCATTTGCCGGAGTCGTATAGAGTCCTAAAGTTTTTGACAATGTATACACAGTATCTGGCATAAATTCATCTACTTCATCCAACAGTTTTGCGGCATTCAAAGAAAGTTCCATTGCCAGCATTGGATTATGATTTTCATTACTTTCTTTTGCCTGCCCGATTAAATTAATCGCCTGATTTTTCAATGCTTTTTTGTGCTCGTTATCTATTTTAATCGCCTGTTGTGCAATCTTCCTGGACTTTACCGCTGCATAGCCGAAAAAAACTGACACTATGAAAAAACTAATACAAGCAAAAGCAGCTGCCCGTTTAATCTCATAGATTTTATTCCTTTGCTTTAAAGTATCATACGTTGTGTGTAAAATTGGTGCTGCAATCTGAAGTTTTACATCCCCTTTTATCTTCCTAATTACTTTTTTCTTATTTTCTGCCCTTGCGTCTGCTGCAAAAAGATGATTTGCATCCATTCCATTTTTCAATAAAGCCTCTGGGAATACTTCCTCAGGCTCACCTTCTATTACAACAGCCAATATGTGAGAAGTATCATGATATTCTAAAAAAGTCTTAATCTCATCATTAACCCAAAGGGATTTTTTTGTCTCAGAAGAACAGATAACAATTAACCATTCTGAATTTTTCAATACATCACGAATATGCTGTCCAAAATCAGAACAGGATGCAAGTTCTCCTTCGTCCAAAAATACACGGCGGATTAATTTTTCCCGAGTTAAATGACTGTCTTTATATCGTTCCAATGCATTTCGAAGCTGTCTTGCAGCCAGTGTATCCAATGGACCATGTTTATAACAGATAAAAGCATTAA
This sequence comes from Lachnospiraceae bacterium, assembly GCA_030523275.1. Taxonomy (GTDB): domain Bacteria; phylum Bacillota; class Clostridia; order Lachnospirales; family Lachnospiraceae; genus Fimousia. Next base: position 6,237 of record JAUNIX010000047.1, on the reverse strand, counting down.
ATTGGCTTGCAGATAGAGGATTTTTATGTGGTGTTAACAAAGATAAAAACTCCGTAACATCATCCAACATTTCATCTGTACTGCCGTATCGTTCAGCTTCTTCATTTTCCAATGCTTTTGCAAGGATTGCCTGCATTCGATCCACCAAATGTTTTGGACATCTTGTTTTCCGCAGCGAAAAACGAGGAATATAACGTCCGGTTTTATTGGCATATAGTTCCTGAAATAAAAATCTATGTCCAGTCAATAATAACAACATAAGGTAACCAACGCTGTATATGTCTGCCTGTACCCCTAACCGCAGACTGCCATCATTTTTTAACATGATTTCCGGAGCAGAAAAGCCTTGTGTTGTATATATTACTTGATCATGAATTGCTTTACAGCAACCATCTTCCATCCGTTTCTTTGACGAGCCAAAATCCAGAAGAGATATCATGCCGCTATTATCTTCTAATCCCCCTTTAATAAAAACATTTCCATCCTGAATATCAAGGTGCAGATATCCTGCATTATGTACTTCTCGGATTGCATATAATAACTGCTCAATAATACGAAAAGTCAGCATAACCGGCAAGCTCTTTTTTTCCTTTAAATATGATTTGATCGATTTTCCTTTATTAGAAAGAGATTCCATAATAGATATAAAATTTTTTACATAGTGAAATGTTTTTCCTTGATCATGAGAAATTTCAATTTCTGAAAAAGACTCTAAAATCGGGGTCATACGAAAGCTGGTATTATATACCTCACCAGAAATGAGCCCCTCTTCCATCTGCATTTTCTTTACACCTTTCAAATAATTTCTACTTTCCAAATCATCTGATACTGTTTGGATTTCTCCATAAACATTTCTGATAAATTCATACTTTGAGGAAACCGGATAACATTCTTTTAGAGCAAAGTCAATACTACTCTTGGTATAATTCCCATTTCCCACTGGAAGATATCTCTCAACCGGATAAATAATACTTCCTCCACCTTCACCCAAAGGTTCCCCTTTAATTTTATAGCAGATTCCTCCCGGAACCCGAATCATCGTTCCTTTTTCTAAATATGTTCTCATTTCTCTTTCCTATTACATTTTTTATATGATATAATTTTAGTTATGATTATAGAATAACATTTACATTTGATTTTTCAATCACCAAATTTGACAAAAACAGGAGATTTTTTATGCTGAATATACAAGATTACTGCCTGGCTCATAATATATGGAATGGCATTTTAAAATATGTTCAAGACCAGAAAAAACAATATCACAATGTCTTGACAGATTCTTTCACAGAAGATGAATTGTTAAAAGAGCTCAAAAAGAATGCCAGAAAAGTATTGCCTGCAAAAGAATATGATACTTTCCGCAAAGCCGTTACTGCATTAAAAAAAGGAAAAACCTATTCTTTAAAAAAAGAAAATTTATACCGCCTATGTTATGCGCTTGAATTGAAATCTGATACACAAGCCCAGAATCTTTTTCTTAATTATTTACACTTAAACGAATTATCTGCACGCTCTTTAGAAGAATTTATCATAATTGCTGCTTTAAAATTACAACTTACATGGGAGGAAATGTGTCAGATCCGGGAAACTTTTCAATCTCAGATTCGATCTCAGCCAATTTCACCAGAAGATCTGGAAGAAGGAAAAACTGCTGAGGTCTATCAACAGGTTATCAATGAACAACTCCATTCCAAGGAAGATCTTCTTACTTTTTTGGAACATCCTGAAAATATCAGTTTCTTTACAAAAACACGTAATACGCAATATCTTGGACTTTTTGACGATCTAGAACTAGAAGTGATCTATAATGCATCCAATGATCAAATGATAAAACTTATCACGAACTACGGAAATTCTGAAAAAGAAACCATTCAGGAATATTATTTTTCTCTTTTTGGCTTGCAGTCTGATAATAGCGATGACTCTTTATCTGAAAATGAAATTTCGTTGTTAGGTGACAAATTTGAAGATATTTTTATGTCCTATGATAATTTTTGTGCATTGGTTCAAAGAAAACGTCCTGTGGATATTTCTTCTGGCATTTTTATGCTGAATTTACTGAAAAAATTATTAACAGATGATGCTGACGCAGATCATGACTTTTATGTTAATTTTATGGATCCTGAGGAATTTATTGAAATCTGCAACGATATTTTAATATATTTTGGACTTCCCGTTCTTAATCCGGAGTGTGACAGCTTCGACCATCTGCTTTTGGATGTATATCACGAAACACTAAATGAAAATCCAACAGCTTCTAATTCAAATTTTCAACAACTTTATATCACCAATCTTCGAAATTATCTGCGTAAGATTGCAACTACATAAATTTTAAGAATTTAGAATCTTGGTTTCTTTTGTATTCAATAGTTCCATGGCATTCTGTATTCTGTACTTGTTCTGCCATCTTGTACAATCTTCGATTAAATGAATCCATGCCGTCTGATATACTGGCAGCCAATCCGAAGTATGCTGTACAACATAATCTTTCCATAAACGATTGATTTCAAAATTATTGGGTGCTTTACGGCCTGTTATTTTTTCATAATAACAGGCCATTAAATAGTATAGATCACAAGACGCATCCATTTGGAATTTTTTTTCGTTTAAACAGCAGCGTCTATATTCTGGTGGAAATAAAGGGTTATGCCATCCATAATCTTTCTGATTCCATATTTTTGTTTTATTATAATAAGTCTCCCCTGTTTCATGGACAGATTTAAGCATAAATAAATCTTGCATCAATTTTTCTATAGATTCTCTTTCATACAATTTCTTCCCCCCCCTGATTCTAAATTTCCACATCTTTAAAAATTTTTAATAACTCTTTATGCCGCTTTTTGGCTTCCTCATTCCCCTGATTTCCACAGCGGCGATACCATTGCAATGCCAGTTGTTGATTACTTGGAACTCCTATTCCATATTGAAGTATAATACCGTACTGCAGTTGAGCCTTCTCATGACCATTTCCTGCTGCTTTCCCACACCAAATTGCTGCTGCTTTTTTATCTCCTGATATTCTATACATTTCACTTAATCGAAAAGCCGCTTCTGCATCATCATTAGCCGCACTTCGCTGATACCATGCAAAAGCCTTCGGTAATTCCTTATTTTTTTCATATATCTGTGCCAGTTTTGTTTGTGCCGGAGCATACTCTCTTTCTGCCGCTAACTCAAGAAGTTGAGTCCCATAATCATGATATCTTTCTTCTGAAGTTTTCATGAGCTCGACTGCATACTCATAAACATATTCTAAACCGGCATCCAAAAGAATCTGTTTCGTTTTATCTGCCAGAACGTTCATATTATTTACAGTGCTTTCCTTATATTGATACTCATACAATCCTTTCAAAGGCATTGACACTGCTTTCGCAAATGTGATGATTATATAATTGGCTGCTTCTTCAGACAACCAAGCTTCATACAGGAGCTGTGCTTTCAATTGACGCAGCCTGATCACTTTCAGCATCTCATCTTTTTCACCAGCTATCCTGCAAAATTTTATTCCAAATTCTATATTCATCGCTGCTCGAATTGCATTCCGCTCTTTTTTTGCCTCTGGAAAAAAATCTGCCAAACATCCATTCATTCGAATGCTGTCTTTTAAGCAGTCTATTCCTTCTGTACAAACCATTTCCCCAAGAAATTCTGCAATCTTAGGCCTCATTTTAACTCCTCATTTCATGAAAATATAAATTTTCCATATCAAGTATCGCAGCAATAGAAATATCATCTCCACTTCCTTTTGCAGAAAGTCTTGGGAGATACTCCGAAAGTACATTAAATGCTTCATCAAAATCAGTTGTGCTAAAAGAAAACAGGATTGTCTGGTAAAGATGATAAAGCTGCTCATCATTTACAAAACAGTCATCTACTCCATCTGAACCAATAAATATGGCCGCTGGCCGTTCTTCCGAATAAAAATGTCTAAAATTCTTCAATGCTTCTGAATCACAGATTGACGTTGTTACATTTAAAAAGCAATTTGGATCCCAAGGAATTGGCTGGATGAAATTTCCATTTTTTAAGAGAGCCACACATTTTCCATCACCAATTTGTATACTAAACCAGTATGTTCGTGCCACAACAGCGGCAATCATCGTTGTTCCATATGCACTTTCTATGTGTCCATCCTGTACATACTTTTTTTTTGCTTTTTCTGAAATTTCTTCCAACTCTTCCTGAGTAAGTGGATTTTCCTGTAAATGTTGATTTATTATATTATTCCAGTCACTTATAATACTGGCTTCCAATGTTCGAAGATATTGATCCGAATTGTTAAAAAAAGATTCTTTCTGCATTTTTTCTGCAAATATTTTAATATTTTTTTCAGCTGCCTCACATGCAAAACGAGCACCATAAGCACTTCTTATATAATCATTGCCGCCATGACCATCACACACGATTGCTGCCGTGCAATTTTCATCAGTAAAACTCAGCGAATAGTCCTGACATTCTTTCCCTCTTTGGATATGATTGGCACCTTGAATCGATAGATGAAAGGATTTTGTGTGCATAATCCATTCTCCTTTCTTACCACTGAATATTCTCATCATCAAAAGAATCCCATTCTGCAGCTTCTGCTGTTTGTCCCTGGATTTCTTTGGCAAACTCCTCTTGTTTACTGATATTCTTCTGTCCTTCCTCTCCAACATGTGCACTTCTGCTTCCAATCTCAGATGCTCTCACACTTACAAATTGAATCCATTTTTTCAAAGCCTCTGGTGTATGAACTGTAATAACAGATTCTCTATTCCCAGTAAAATCAGCCAGTACATCTTCATTGGCATTCTCGCCAATTGCTACTGCTACTTTGATTGCTTTTTTGAACCAATTATTTTCCTTTAATTTTTCCAGCCCACGCTTATAATTATCTGTTGGATCCCCATCCGATAATAAAAAAATTGCCGGAGCAAAAGATCCTGTTGCATCACTCATAAATTCTTTTCTTGATAACTTTTCATTTAACTGGGCACAAGCCTCTCCCAAATCAGTTAATCCAAAAGCATCTAAATAATTCCAACGAAAACTTTCTGCTTCTACTGGCACATTATTTACCCACCTAGCTCCCGTAGAAAATGTCAACGCGGCTATCTTTATCTGCGCATCTGCATTTACCTCCGAAATATCCTGTAATTCAGGAATAACTTCTTCAATCGCTGCATTCACCGTTCCAATCTTGGCCCCCTTCATGCTTCCAGAAGTATCGACTAGAAAAAATAGAACCATCGTTCTTCTTGGAACTTCTATTACTTCATCATATAAACCCATAATCTTTAATATCCTTTCTTTTTATAACTAAACTATAATTGCATCATTTCCATTACAAAACTTAATCCTTAGACCTCTTCCAAGTTTTATCACTTGTCCTTTTGCATACTGTTTTGAAACTCCATTGGGTAAAATTGCCGTCCAAAGATAATTCGTCTCATTTCTAAGTCCCAATAAGTTTGGCTGATTTCTGCTTTGAATAACAGTCCCCATACATTCTTTAAAATCATCGCAATCCATTAAAACATGGCACCCGTACAGCTTTTTTCCATATGTTAACATGACTTTATATTTTTTCACTTCTAAACAAAGAGGACGTTGCATTCTTCTTCCGCAATTAATACATTTACAATCAGGTTTCAAAAAATCAATAAATGTCTCTCCTCCGCAACTGCACACTGTCAAACAATCTCTAAGTTGTGTAAATACATCCTGCCACTTTTTCTCAGTCACTCTATGCTCAATATCTTCCCCAACCATAGCTTTCTGGCTAAATGCATCTACAAATGTATCTCGGACAAATTTTGGATAAAGCGGCCAAAGTTTTATTTCATTCACATGTACGCCGCGAACCGGACGGTTTGTATCTTTCTGAGAATCCCATACAAATACCGGCTCCTTTCCATAAAATTTTTGTTCCAGTTCTTCAGTTAAACATGGACACATTGTCCTTTTCCCTTCCAGTGGATGATTCAGAAATAATAATAAATACAAAACAACTGCCAAGGAAAATCTATCGGTATGAATATCCGGTTTCTTTTTTCCCAAAACTACTTCTGGAGCCATATACCTGCATTTTCCGGCAATTCCCAAGTTATCCCCATATTCTGCTACATTATCATTGTCACAAATCAACACATCTCCTGTATTTGGATTTATAAAAAAATTACCATCATTTAAATCCTGATAGCTAAAACCTGCATTATGTAATGCACGAAAACCATTTGTAATACAAAGAGCTGCATT
>JAUNIX010000046.1 GCA_030523275.1 Lachnospiraceae bacterium | reverse complement strand
GTATGATTTAAAATTTGATATAGTGATGCTTTTTCTGTCTGAGGTTTAATATTCTCAATAATAATATAGTCTTCTTCATTTTCTTTAGAAACATCACCTTTGTTACAAATAGGATTTTCAAGTTTCGTTTTTAAATCGCTAATATATTCTAATGCAACATCTATGAAATCTACTGGTATTTTCTGTGTACTATTGATATGGAAATAACCATATTGAGCTTCATCCTGCAATAATTCCGCAATAAAAGCAAATTTGTCATTCTTTTTTAAGTTTACTTTTCCTGACTTAACCTGATGCATAGAAACATATCTACCATCATATAAAAATGAAAAATCCTCTTTACCCTCTATTTCTAAGTTCCATAAGTCATTTGAATTTCCAGATATAATATTTTCTTTTATTTTTTCTAATGCAACACACAAAGCAATATGACCCTGTATTTCATATCCTTCCCAAGATATAATTACATTTATTGGAGCAATTATTTCCATCATCCTCTTCTCCATTCCTACATAAAACACTCCTGCATAACCCCATTCTCCATATCATCAATACTATAAATCGTATCCATGACATCGAATGTCTCTCTCAAATTACCTCTTGCACTCTTCCAGCCAATTCCATCAGTAAACCACACAAATGTAAATCCCTCAATAGTATCTGCTTCTTGTGAAAGCATTTTATAACTTCTTGCTGTCTCATTCAGTTTAGAACCGCCACCTCCGTAGAAGTTTGTTTCAATACCATAAATCATCTTATCCGTCTTGATTACAAAATCAAATCTCTTAGCAGCTTTGCCTTGATTGGAAAGTGCAGATAAATCAATATTCCACTTTTCTTCAATATCCCTAAGGTACATTTCCTTGAAGTAATTTACATCCTTTTCAAATCCTGCTGCCGCAATGTACTTTTCAACCAAATCTTCCATTTGGTGCCCACCACGATTCTTACGACCATTAGAGTCCAATCCGGTTTCAATACCCAGAGCATAATCCACAAGATTGTTTACCAAATGATTTGCAATCATATCAAATAACCCGGTCTTACGCATAAATACCTTGTACTGTTCCACACTGTAATTCATTTTCTTGAAATTATATTGGAAAGCTCCTTCTTCATCCTGTGCATATATTTCATTGCCTCTCACTGCAAGAAGTAACGGAACACATTGCAATGTTTCCGGATACTTTGTCACTATCTTCTCAAATTCTTCTTCAATATTTTTAGAACCAATCAAGGAATTTAAGATGTTTAATTCCACCTTGATTTCATCCACATTTCTTACGACCTTTGCAAAGTCGATATAGTAGTCATAACTTGATATACTCGGTCTGAACTTACTCAACCATTCATCAAAATTTCTATTTGTCATTTGCTACCTTCTCCAATCTTCTCTTGGATATCTCCAAGTATTCTTCGCTTACATCTATCCCAATAAATTTTCGTCCAAATCGTACAGCCTCTACTCCGGTAGTTCCTGAACCACAAAATGGATCCAAGATAACTTGTCCTTCTTCCGTAGATGCCAGTACAATTTTTTCAAGCAAATATTCCGGTTTCTGCGTAGGGTGCTTACCTTCTGTTTTCTCCGAAGGTTTCGTCAATGCTCCTGTCCACACATCCTTCATCTGCTTTCCACCGTTCATTTCTTTCATTTTCTGATAATCAAAAAAATGCCGAGACTTCTTATCATTCTTCTGTGCCCATAATATGGTTTCCGTAGAATGTGTGAAGCATCGACATGCTAAGTTTGGTGGTGGATTTGTTTTCTGCCATGTAATGTTGTTGATGATTTTGAAGCCTTCCTGCTCCAATGCCATACCAATCGAATATATATTGTGTAATGTTCCTGATATCCATATTGTTCCGTTCGGCTTTAGTACTTTCCTACATAACTTAATCCACTTTCTGTTAAACTTGTGTTTTTCTTCGACGCCGGTTCCACTTTCCGAAAGCTTATCCCATGAGCCTTTATTAACTGAAACCATTTTACCACCTTGACAGGTAATGCCATCATTACTTAAAAAATAAGGTGGATCTGCAAATATCATATCAACAGATTCCGGTTTCATCTTTGTTAGAATTTTAAAGGAATCACCTAATACCAACTGTGATTGTTCTGTCTCGAAATATAATGGCACCTTTGAACCCCAAACTTGATTCATATATATTTCGCCTCTCTATAATTAACGTTTTATTCTTGAAACGATATTATACAATTCTCCTACATCATTCCAATTTCTAGGTATATATCCATATGCAACAGCTTTATCTATCGCTTCTTCTATTTGATGATTAGTATGTACTTTACAATATATTGCTTCAAGATACCTATAAAAACACATTTTTCTTCCTTGGAAACGTTCCCCTGGATAATTGATATCTTCTTGAATTGCAATATAAAACATCAAATCGGTCAACACTTCAAATGAAAAACCATATTCAAATGCCGAGAGTAAAGATACATCAATATTAATATCACGACCTATTGTCGCAACATCCTCAATATACTGTTTCATATGCTTATAATTTTGCATAGTAGTTTTATTATATAGATCAGTCATAATCTCAACATGAGAAATAGGATGTTCACCATCTTCGTCTACTAAATATACACAATAATCACATTTAGCTCTAGTTGTCTTATATCCAGGATATCTTATTGCCAATTGAGAAGAATCTGCATAAGTCTCTAATACCTGATAATTACTTTTCAAATTATCCTTATTTTGTGTTAATTCTATTATAATACCATCGTGAGTGACATAATCAACAATTCTTTGTTGTTCATCAAAATATCCCATTGCTTTATCTCCTTAATAATTGCATATAATCACTTCTTCGCCAACTCTGTTAGATGCATCTGAATTAATCATACGCTTTACACTTACAACATCTATTTTATAGCCTTTGTTACCATACAGTTCATTTATCAAGTCTGTATTATGGTTTGTGAGCATACAGTAGCAACCTCTGGCTGTTAATTCATCGAAAAGATTTGCTAGTCGCTTATGACTTTCTATATCAAAACCCTCTTTTGTGTATGATTCAAAAGAGGTAGGATTCAATGGTGCATACGGGCTATCAATAAATACAAAATCGCCCTTCTTTGCATCCTTACAAGCCAGTTCAAAATCACCATCTATAATGGTTACTCCCTGCAAGTAATTTGAAGTAGCCATAATAACCTCTGCATCAACTGAAACCCTACGACTATTGTTGTATGGAACATTGAAAAGTCCCTTGCCATTTACACGATACAAGCCGTTAAAACAGTGCTTATTGATAAATACAAACAATGCAGCCAACTCCACATCAAACTCCGCTTTCATCAGCTTATCATTGTAATGCTCCCTAAGAGAATAATAATATTCTTTGCCGTCCTCCCACATTTCCTCATCCAGCTTCTTTACTGCCTTCAGAAATGCTTCCGGTGCATTACATATCTGCCTGTAAGCATTTATCAACGCTTTGTTGATATCGTTTATCAAAGCATTTGCAGGTAGCAATTCGAATGTAACTGCACCGCCACCCACAAATGGCTCATAATAATCATTATATTTTTCAGGCATTCTCTCCTTTATTTGCGGAATTAACTGACGCTTCCCACCAGCCCATTTCACAAATGGAGCCACACTTGAATTACTCATTTTGATTCCTCTTCTCTATGTCCGCAAAAGGACAATCTTTTACATATCTATTATACTTGCAAACATACAAAATAACAACCATAACTTTCACTCTTTGTGAATTATCTTACTTCTGAAATACAAAAATATACTCATGTGCAAGAAGCAGAAAATTATTGTTCTGTTTTTCCCAATATTCAGTAGAACGACAATTATGCTGCTCTTTAATTATAATTTCTTTATTCGTAAATCCTACCTGTAAAAAGCATTCCATCATACGAAACCCTAATGGAATGACCCTTCCATATTTTCTTACATCCCCAATCATTACAGCACACATTTTTCCCCTTTTCAACACACGATATGATTCCTCTGCCACCTTCTGCATTTCTGCCAAAAACTTTTCTACACCAAGCAATGAAATATCCCCTTCTATCCCTTTGCTATATTTGATGATATTGGCATATGGCGGATGCGTACAGATAAAGTCAATACGACTATCTTTGATAAAATGCAAATCCGTAGCATTTCCATTTCGTATAAAGATTTTTGAATTTGTTTCACATTGGAATTGTAAATTCGTTTCAGAGATTGAAACAGATTGCGGATTGATGTCAACACCTACCGCATGACGATTGAGTAGCTTTGCCTCTACTAAGGTTGTTCCACTACCCATAAATTGATCTAAGACCCAATCACCGGGATTAGAATAACGAAGTATCAGATTTCTTGGTACATATGGTGACCAATTTCCTCGATACTTTCCTGAATGCGTTGCCCAACTGCCTCTGTCCGGAAAGGACCAGACTGTTGTTGGTTCAAGCCTAAAATTATTTGGTTGTAAACTTATAAGACATACCTCCTTCTTTTATTTTGATTTATCTATTGTAACTCAATTTTTCTGGAAAATCCATAGCAATTTTCTTTCACTATAAGTGAATTTGTTTGAACTGTATTTCATGCGATAATATTCACAAATAGTGAAAGAGGTACTGGTATGCATTTTGAAAACGATACAGACCTATATCGCGTTATAGGTGCAAATATAAAACATTACAGAGAACAAGCCAAATTAACACAAGTACAACTTGCAGAGCGGGCAAAAATCAGCATAAGCTATCTATCAAAAATCGAGGCCGCCGGCTGTAATAAGAGTCTTTCTATATCTGTATTGAACCAAATTGCAAATGTACTTAGTGTTGAGATTAGCGTATTTTTTAAGGAGGAAGATATCAAATGACCTATGATGAAATGAAAGAAATTGTTTTAGACCTTTCTTTTGATACTATGACCGAAGTCTACAACAACGGAGAGCAGGCAATTCTAATTTATCGTCCCAGCACATTATCTGAACGATTTAAAAATTATGACGTTAATACAAATTTTCAAATTTTTCTTAGAATAGGTGATAACAAACCATTTCGTCCTAATCACTTGCGCCTGCTTATTGATTTAAAATTGCGTGCTAGAGAACTTTCACAATCCAAAGAAGAACTACTTATAGCATTTGACAAAATCTTTTATGGTGCGAATCCTTTAGACGCAATTAAGCCACTAACTCACATCCCTTTTACGCAATATATCAATCCAATAGATATCACTGCTATATTAGCTCAATTATTCATAATCGAACAAGATATCGGATATGGTGGAAAGAGTACCTTTGACCCTCCATCATTATATATTCAAGGTTGGATACGAACCTTTATCTCATCCGAACAAGAAATTGATCAAATTATCTATAGAATTTGCAGAAATACTCCACCTGCCGTGAAATATACCTGTCAAGATAATAAGAATCATCCAAAATATAACACGAATGCAGAATGTCTATGGTATATATAAATAGTTATTGGGTTTCTTTGCAAGAAAAAATAGCAAAAGAAAGGTAAAAAATATGAATTACGGAAAATCAATCAGATTGTTTCTTATAGAAGGCATAGCCGATGGAAGATGGATGTGCGAATTATCAAATTGGACAGGAAAAGCTTATAAAATACCAAGAAATTGTGTAAAAGAAAGCTCCGACCGTGAAGAGTTAAAAAACACGGGCATATACTTTTTATTTGGAAAATCGGACGAATCAGATACCTACAGAGTATACATAGGCGAAGCTGAAAATATTTATGAACGCCTATTAACTCATTTAAAAGAAAAAGATTTTTGGCATGAATGTGTTGTTTTTATCAGTAAAGACAATAATTTGAACAAGGCACATGTAAAATATTTAGAAAATCGTATGTATACAATTGCCAAAGAAGCGGGACGATATCAACTCGAAAATTCCAATATTCCCACCCAGTCCTCTCTATCCGAGGCTGACCAGGCAGAAATGGAAGAATTCATATATAATGCCAAACTTTTGCTAAGCGCTGTCGGACATAAAGTCCTCGAAGCAACTGCTACTCCTTCAACAAATAGCAACTCAGAAGTTTTTGTATTTGAAGGAAAAGATTTCAGGGCAAGAGGGACTACTACAGCTGATGGATTTGTAGTTTTTAAGGAATCACTTGTATCAAAAAAGACGAATTCATCTCTTACCACAAGCCTTCTTAATATGCGCAATAAACTAATGTCTGAAAATATAATAGATTCATCCTATTCATTTACCAAAGACTATATTTTTAGTAGTCCATCTACTGCTGCAAGTATCATTTCAGGCAATAGTACAAACGGTAAAACAGCTTGGCGAAATTTACAAGGAATGACTTTAAGAGATTATGAAAATTAATTCTGTACTGAGTTCAAGAGAAAGGTGACAAAATATGTCACCTTTCTCTCCCAACATCCTTGACCTTCTCCCCAATCCATTCCAAAAACCTCTCCAGCAGATTCATCCCGCCAATCACAAACTGCTTCATAAACTCATACGCCTTTTCCAGCTTATCCTTCAGGCTTCGGTTCTCCTCCCGGAGCATCTGATTCTGATATCTCAATTCTATCACATGCTCCTTCAGATAATCATCGCCATCTGCGGTTTTCAGAAGTTCCTTCTTAAGCCTTTCCGCCTCTTCCAGTTCAAATTCAGCCCGTTCAGTCTGTAATTTTGCAGTATCCGATATCATCATCCACTTGTCAGCCTCTTTTTGAGCTGCCTCAATTTCCTTCTGTTTATCCGTGAGCTTATCTGCATTCTCATAATATTCCAACCGTAATTCCGAATTCTTTAGACGTAAATCCGTTGTTTCCGACTGTAATTTCTGATTTTCGGCTATGGTATCGTCAAGCTTCTTTTGAGCCTCAGACTGTTCTTTTCTGAAACTGTCTCGCTTACTTTCAATTTCTTTCTCCAGAGACTCAATCCGTTCCTCTTTTAATTCCAGAACAACCTGTGCGCCCTCTATCTCCTCCTCAAGTGCAGCCACTTCTTTTGTCCGCTCCTGCTTCTTATAATCCAGTACGGATAAATGCTTATTGTGTGTATCTTTCTTTTTCCAGTCAATTCCGTACCGGCTCATAATAAGAGCAATATCCTCTTTCTCTGCCTCCGCCCACTGTCTCCATTCGGTATTGCCTTTTCCTTCACTTACAAATCCTCTGGTAGCAAGTGCCGCCTTAAGACTTGTCTTTGTCTCCAATCCTCTCTTGCAACCGGATACCCAAGGGATAAAATTCAGATGCAAATGTGGTATTTCCTCATCCAGATGAATATAAGCACCAATCACATAAAGCTGTGGATTGCGAAGTTGAAACTTTTTCACATAATCCTTTAGCACCCATGTTGCAACCTCTGCAGAAGAACTACCTACTCCGGTATCATCCCTATTGCCTATCTGAACGATAACCTCATAAAATAATTTTTCCTGCTTGCTTCGGGAAATCTTATCATAATAACTTTTAATCTGCCTGTCCTTGCGTTTCTGTTTTGCATTGTATTCCTTAAGTGCCTTGTCAAACAATTTATGATAAGCCTGCTTAATATCCTCGTGGATAAGAGTGATGTTATTCTTGGTACGGCTGGCATCTACATTGTCAGCTATAAATCTTCTAGTGTTATGCCCGATGGAACCTTCTCCATTCATGAAACTGATTGTTCTTTCCATTGTCAAAATCCTCCTCTTTTGGTATGTATATAGGCACCACCTTCTTATCCGTAATGAGTGCCGGATACGGCACGAAACAGCAGATTTCCTTGGGAAGGTTTTGTTACTTTTGCCAAAAGTAACGCAAAAGCACTTTTGACAGCTTCGCCATCAAAAATGCAGACCCGCAAGCGGGTTTTGCGCTCCTCGCCGGAGTGGCTATACGGCTCTCCCCGCCGGATAAAGCTCCCATTCGGGAGCTTATAAGTCGCGGATACGCGACATATTATTTACCAGCCACAGCTCCGATACAGAACTCCACTTATCCCCTAATGAAAACAATTCACCACATCATGCAGAACTACTTCCTCTGCTATCATTCTCGCCTGAGTCCGTAGCTGGTACATTTCCACAAAAGAATTCGCATGTTTTGGTTTGTGTTTACTCAGCCACTCATTTTCAATATCCTCCAGCAATTCATAAGCCACTTCATTTACTTCTGCTGCCTTATCATGTAATTCGCCAAACCGCACCAGACTTTTGTATCGCTGTGGATACTCCGTCCTTATGTAATCAATCCACATGTGACCATATTTCCCAACATCTGTGTTTTTCTTCTCGCCACATAATGCAATCAACGGATAAAAGATGCCGTCCTTTTCTATGTATTTCACGCCTAATTTTTCAAATAATGTTTCTTCGCTCATAGCCGCCACTTCCTTTCTAAAATATTTTTCTATTCTTCATTCGGTACGGTAAGTTCCTTCATACCTGCTAATGTTCTCGGTTGCTCCTTGAATCCTTCCAGTATTTCCAGCATGGAGCGGATGGGAGTTAGCAACTCCCCATCCATATCCGATGCCTTTTCAATTCTTTCAAGCTCACGCCCTATCTGTTGCAGATTCTTCCGAAATTGCACCAGCATCAACGGATTGCCCGTTGCAACCACCTTCTGATGAAGAACACTCTGGATAATATAATCCTGCTTGGTGCGAAATCCGCTGAGTTTCACCCGATTATTTAGTTCTTCATTCTCCTCCGGTGACATGCGAAATGCGATTGTCACATTACGCCATCTGTTTTTATCATCTCTATTCTTTTCTGACATCGACCAACGCCTCCCTTTCTGTTTCCAATTGTGCTGCCATATCCGTCTGCACCGTTGAAAATAAATGTGCATAACGATAAGTGATATCTACCGCCTCATGTCCGACTCTTTCCCCTATTGCCAATGCTGAAAATCCTAAATTGATTAACAGGGAAATATGCGAATGTCGTAATCCATGGATTCGGATTCTTTTCACTCCTGCAAGCTTTGCTCCCCTATCCATTTCGTGATGCAGATAGCTTTTTGAAATGGTAAAAATTCTGTCATCCATCTTGATTCCATATATGCTTTTTATAAAATCCTCCATCTCTATAGTAAGGAAATCCGGCATGACAATGGTTCTGTTACTCTTTGGTGTTTTCGGGTCTGTAATTACATCTTTACCTTCCAGCCTCTGATATGACTTGTTTATCCGGAGCGTTTTCTTTTCAAAATTGAAATCACCCGGTGTCAAGGCAAGCAGCTCACCTTCACGAATACCAGTCCAATAAAGTATTTCAAATGCATAATACGAAATAGGCTTATCTGCCACACACTCCAAAAATGCCTGAAATTCCTCCTGTGTCCAGAACTCCATTTCCTTATTTTCTTCTTTACCCATGGTTCCTGCTTTTCGTGCCACATTATCTTTCAGACCATACATATTTACCGCATGATTTAATATAGCACTAAGCTGATTATGAATGGTTTTCAGATAGGTAGGGGAGAACAACTCCCCATTATCCTTTTTCAGCTTCATAATCTCATTTTGCCACTGGATGACATCCGAGGTTCGTATATCATCCAGTTTTCTTTTTCCGAAATAAGGCAGAATCTTTGTCTCAATAATGTGCTTCTTTGTCAGGAACGTATTGCGTTTTATTCTCGGCTCCAAATCCGTCAAATAAATATCCACAAAGCTTTGAAAGCTCATACTGATTCTCTGATTCTCTTTCAGCTTGAAGTTCCGCTCCCATTCAAGGGCTTCGCTTTTCTTCGCAAAGCCCCTCTTGGTTTTCTGTTTCCTTGCTCCAGTCAAATCCTTATAATAGGTTCTCACCTCCCACATTCCAGTCTTATTATTCTTGATAACCGCCATCTATCCCACCTCCTTATCCGTAGATAGCCCGTAGATTCGTTCCATAAAATACTGCGTGCTGACACGCCCTTTTATTGTCACAAAACCTTCAGCCTCAAGTTCTGCATTCAGCCGCCGTATCAGCTTATAAGCATAGGATAATGATACGTCCAGCATTTCCATGACATCCTGTGCTGTTAAAAATCGTTTGTTCTCCATAAGCAAATGCCTCCTCTCTTTCGTTTATTATTCAGTTCATTTCTGAACGGTTTTGATGTGTTTTATATTAACAGTTCATTTTTGTACTGTCAATACTTTTTAGAAAAAAACATTTCACTTTTGTACTGTTAATGTTATAATCTATGTAAATGCATGATTTGTACCTCGTGTTTTCATATAAGCTACAATACTCATTACACTTATAAGGAGCAGTTAAAATGGGCGAAAAATTCACCAGCCGGATAGGTTTTTTAATTAGGAATTTCAGAATTGCGGCAAAAATGACGCAAAAGGAATTGGCAGATAAGTGCGGGCTAAACGAATCCACAATCAGAAACTATGAGCTTGGAAACAGATATCCGGATGAAGCGACTTTATTAAATATTGCCAACAATCTAGGAGTCAGCTTTTATGCATTATCTGACCCTGATGTAGCAAATATATTCAGTGCACTTCACGTGCTGTTTGACATTGAATGGGCATACGGGCTACGACCTACTATGAAAGACGGGGAAGTTTGCTTTAAATTTGAAGAGCGGCTTCCAAGTGCTGGTTCCCGTCCACAGGAAGACCTTGATAACTTTCGAAAGATGGTTGAGTATTGGGCACGTTTACGAGACAAGCTGGAAGATGATAAAATATCAGAAACGGAATATTATCTCAAAGAGATAAAGTACCCAATGAACCCAACAGACCCGAATAAAGAGTACACTGTCTCATTGAATCTTGATGATGACGACCAACTACTGATTCAGAATATGAATGAGGATAACGATGCAGAAGAAACTGCTGAATTGTTAAAAGACCTGTTTCCGGATTTCTCTTATGTGAAGAGGAAAAGGAAACCGAAGTAAAAACACTCTACTCACAATATTTACACTTTATATTAAAAAAAGAGGAGATAAACTATGAACACAACTTATGAAACCTTCAAAAAGGATAATCGACTAAAGCTATTCGGACATGAAGATGCAGGAAAAGAAGATAATTCAAGATTGACATCTTACTACTATAAAACCTTACAATACGAAGATGTTATGTCTGATATAAAATTACAAATAGTTACTGGCGAAAAAGGGACTGGAAAATCTGCTCTTTTAAAAATGGCATTTATCGAAACTTCCAATACCGATATAGTTCCAATATGGATCAGATTAGATGACTTGTCAGAGTTATATTCAGAAATATTAAATTCTGAAAATTTATATCAACTTAAAACCTTATGGAAACGTTCAATAAGCAAACTTGTAATCATGAATCTTGCCTCACATATGAGTTTTGTAATGGGTGAAGATTATGAAAAAGCATTGCAATGGGCATATGACACGGGATACACAACAAGAGATTTCATTTCACGCTCTGCAAAAATTCTAAAGCCAATGTATGATAAATATATCTCCTTAGATAATGAATCTGATTCTTGCGGAGAACATCGTTCCCTACAAAGAATGATTACCAACAAAAAAGTTCGCCTCTTTTTTGATGATTTTGACTTAGATTGGCAAGGCAAAGCCTCCGATGTACTAAAAATAAAAAGTCTACTCTTATCATTAAGTGATATCACTAGCGATATGGATGGTCTTTCAGTCCGTATAGCATTACGTACCGATGTATATGAAATGATAAGAAATGAAGAGTTTTCCGACAAATTTGAAAGTTCCTTAATAAAATGTCAGTGGAACAATCAAGAAATCATGAAAGCATTAGCCAAACGCATTTGTGCATATTTTAACGAGCCTTTTGATGAAATAAATACATCAGACCAAAAGACATTGCAATATAACATAGTAAAGTATTTAAATCTTATTTTCATCCCACATTTTGACGAAAGTACTCGTGTTTGGGCAAATGCTCCAACACATCGAGTAATATACTCATTAATACGACGCAAACCAAGAGATATGGTAAAATTATGTCATAGCATTGCAGAAGAAGCATATCGTAAAAAAATTACCATTATAGATTCTTCTTGCTTTTTAGCAATATTGGAAACTTATTCTCAAGAACGTTTAAAAGATTTAGTCAATGAATATGTAAATCAGCTTCCAAAACTACAAGATTTGTTAGTTAGAATGGCTCCAACACAAAAAGAATTTCAAAGTAAAACCGTCGAACGATATGTTTATTCAACCACAGAGCTACATACTAAAATTAAAAATATACAACAAAATATGAATATAAGCATATATCAAGCAAATTGTGAGAAATTGTGCACCGCTGATTTTCATCAGATAGCCCATTTTTTGTATAAAATTGGATTTATAACCGGAAGAAAACGTAACGAATCCGGCAAAATAGAACGTGTATATTATGATGAATCACCATATTTATTAAATGCAAATGTAGGTGATCGTGGATACTCATGGGAGATTCATCCAGCATATCGCGGTGCACTTGCCAATGGAACAAACGACAATTGGGAGTCAACACTTAATATGGAAGACGAACAATAAGTTGAGCATGCCTCATATGATTTTTTAAAATTATTGTCATTTGATTGTCACTCAACCAAAAATGAGCCAAGAAACGCCTTAAATTCGGCATTTCTTGGCTCATGTACATTATTCAAACTCAATCGTCCCCGGTGGCTTACTAGTCAGATCGTAAAGTACACGATTGACTCCCTTCACCTCGTTAATAATCCGGTTCATTACCTTCTGCAGGACTTCAAATGGAATCTCTGCACAATCAGCAGTCATAAAATCCGTAGTGTTTACAGCACGGAGTGCTACTGCGTAATCATATGTTCTGAAGTCACCCATAACGCCAACGCTGCGCATATTGGTAAGTGCTGCGAAGTACTGGCCAAGTCCTTTATCACATCCTGCCTTGGCAAGCTCTTCACGATAAATGTAATCTGCATCCTGAACGATACGTACCTTTTCTTCGGTAACTTCTCCAACGATACGAACGCCAAGTCCGGGACCGGGGAATGGCTGGCGGAATACCAGATAATCCGGAATACCAAGCTCTAAACCTGCCCGGCGGACTTCGTCCTTAAACAGCATTCGTAACGGCTCGACGATCTCTTTGAAATCTACACAGTCCGGAAGTCCTCCAACATTGTGATGGGACTTGATCGTTGCGCTCTTATCAAGACCGGATTCTACCACGTCAGGATAAATCGTTCCCTGTACCAGATAATCTACGGCACCAATTTTCTTTGCTTCTTCTTCAAATACACGGATAAACTCTTCACCAATGATCTTACGCTTTCTCTCCGGATCGGTCACGCCTGCCAGTTTATCATAAAAACGCTGCTGTACATTCACACGGATGAAATTCAGATCATAAGATCCGTTCGGTCCAAATACCGCTTCTACCTCGTCACCTTCGTTTTTACGAAGAAGACCATGATCAACAAATACACAGGTAAGCTGCTTTCCAACTGCCTTGGACAAAAGTACTGCTGCCACAGAGGAATCTACTCCACCAGACAGAGCACAAAGCACTTTACCGTTTCCAATCTTTTCACGAAGCTGCTGAATGCTTGTCTCCACGAAGGAGTCCATTCTCCAGTCACCTTTGCAGCCGCAGATCTTGCGTACAAAGTTGAACAGCATCTTCTGTCCGTCCTTGGTGTGTACGACTTCCGGATGGAACTGGGTTGCATAAAGCTTGCGGGACTGATCTTCCATTGCTGCTACCGGACATACGGGAGTATGTGCCGTCACACGGAAACCTGCCGGTGCTTCTGCGATATAGTCGGTATGGCTCATCCAACAGCTTGTGCTTGCAGGAACCTCTGCAAAAAGCTCGCTGTCAGTGGCATCAATAGTAACTTCGGTATGACCATATTCGGAAACCGGCGCGGTTGCGACCTTTCCTCCACACATATGTGCCATAAGCTGGGATCCATAACAGATGCCAAGGATCGGAACTCCCATTGTAAAAAGTTCCTTGTCACAAAGCAGTGCATCTTCTGCATAAACACTGTTCGGACCGCCGGTAATAATAATTCCCTTGGGAGATAATTTCTTAATCTCTTCAATGGGACTGTTATAAGGCTTTACTTCACAATAAACATTGCATTCGCGGACTCTTCGGGCAATCAACTGATTATACTGTCCGCCGTAGTCCAAAACGATGACCATTTCTTTTTCCATAATTATTCTCCATGGTTCTTAATAGTTACATAAAGTACTATTTTCATTATAATGACACACCTATGCCTTGTCAAAATAATTTTCCACTCAAAAATGACGACTCAAAAATGATCCACCGGATCATTTTTTCATATGCTTGGCAACATAAAAAATACGGCACAAACTGTACCGTATCTTGAAATTACTTATTCATTTCTTCATGCTGATGTGCATATTTTTCTTTGGTAGCCAAGCCTCCCCGCAGATGCCGCTCCGCTTTATTCACATCAAGCACCTTACGCGCCTCTTTCGCAAGTGCCAGATTGATGTGCTGCAATCGCTCCGCTACATCCTTATGTATGGTTTTGACGAATTAGAGCGGTTTTCATGTTACTGCTCATGTTGTTTACGTTTAATTTGTTTGCCGAATCATCATTGTTCTCTTCGGAATTCTCTGTTCCTTCAATCAACACAGCTTCATCCAGTCCTAAATCACCAATTAGCCGAAGGTAAATATCAACATTCCCTTCCTTGTCCACTTCGATTTTCTGAATCAGGCGCTTCAACTGTGCATTTGTCATTTCATGAACATCTGTGATATCCTCCAGTTGCTTGAATGTACTGTTCAGAATTGCTTCCAGTTGTTCTCCCTTGGTCAGATGATAAGAGACCATTTTCAGTTCATTCTCCAACCGTTCAATCTCTTTTCGCATCCCACCGATTTTCTCATTCAATTCCTCTCTGGAAATCAAATCATCGGTATACATATCCATATACTTTTCACGGGATTTGCGAAGCTTGTTCAATTCTGTATTTAACTGCTTTTCGTACTCAATATTTTCATCTTTTGCTTTGTATACTCGCTGAAATTCTTTAATTACATAATTGATTACTTTTTTCTTCTTACTAAGAATCTCCTGAAAATACTCCTGTAGTGCCTGAATCAATTCTTCCTCATCTACCGTCACTGCATTCGGGCAGCTATCTGCACCTTTCCCGTTATGCCCGGAACACACCCAACGCACATAGGTATTCTTGTATTGACGAACCGTTCTGCGAAAAGACCAACCGCACTCCTTGCATTTAATCAGTGTGGAGAATAAATATTTGTTACTCTGTCGTTCATGAGTAATTTTGAAGGAATCATGGCGACCTTTTAAGATATCCTGTGCTTTATCAAAAACTTCATCTTCAATAATCCGGAGTTCCGGCCGAAGCGTGACAAGCCATTCGGATTCATCCTTTTCTTTTCTCTGACCGGTCAGAAAATCTGCAATCTCTTCTTTGCCGTTGATTATTTTCCCGGTGTATATCTCATTAGTCAAGATTCGGCAAACGGAGTTCTGGCTCCAGTTATTACCACGCTTGGTCTTGATGCCTCGTTCATTGAGCATATTTGCAATCTTCGATCCACCATATCCTTCCTCTGTGTACCACTGAAAAATCTGCCGGATTGCCATTGCCTCATTCTCATTGATAGAAAGGTTAAAATAGTCTCCAATCGTCTTATCATAGCCAAAAACGATATTCGGAACACGACCCTTTTCTGCATTCATCTTCTTACCAAATTTAATACGCTTGGATGTGTTGGCACTTTCCTCCTGCGCTAATGCACCAAAGATTGTTAAAACGAATTCGCTGTTACCCATACTGGTCATGTTGGCGGTTAGGAATTGTGTTTCGATACCAAGAGATTTTAGTTTGCGGACACTTTGTAATAAATCAACGGTATTTCTGGCAAAACGAGAAATATCCTTAACTACAACCATATCAAATAAGCCTTTTTCGGCATCTGCAAGCATACGCTGAAATTCCTTACGATTTTTGATTTTGGTTCCGGAAATACCTTCGTCTGCATATAATTTAATAAGGTTGTCCCCGGTGCGCTTGGTATATTCTAAAAAGAACTCTTTCTGAGTTTCAAGGCTATTGAGCTGATCGGATTTATCTGTGGATACTCTGCAATATGCGGCGATGTTCATATCAAGCTACCTTTCTGTTAGTATTTTGGCGTTCTGTTACGACTATTATATCTCTTTTTATTAAAAAGACAAGGTGCAAACCGATTATATTCAGCTACACCTTGTCTATATCCTTTTCTACATTTTATCTATTGCTTCCACATAACTTGTGCACACCTACAAATTCCGATTCCTTCTCATGCATAAAGAATGGGCCGCATTCTCTGTCAAACGACTATCTGACAGGAATTTTATCATCTGCCAGATACCATTCCTCATCTTAAATGTAACCATCATAGTTCCTCTAAAATCATATGGTAACACTGTATAGGAAGCCCCATTAGACGTATATAATTTTTTCACATGCCAAATCGTCATACATTCCTCCCAATTAACCTTCCTCTTTCAACAAGTATCTTCTGGCTTTGCGTTCACCTTCTACCGATAAAATGCCATCATCTACCATTTCTATGAGCAATCTCTTGACCGTTGAATCTGCAAGCCCTAACAGATCTCTTGCCTCCATATTACTGATACTGCCATGTTCTTTTACATATTGAGCAATCAC
>JAUNIX010000020.1 GCA_030523275.1 Lachnospiraceae bacterium | reverse complement strand
TAATAAAAGAACAAAAGCGGACAAGTCCGCCTCGAACTCCCTAAATCCCTCAGTCCCTGAGGGACTTGCTCCGCTTTGTGCGCCAGATGCAGACTGCTGTAAGCAGGCATATTACCTTATGCATCTGGTCGCATCCTCGCGGAGCGTTTTTTATTTCATGGAAATTATAACGTAATTTCCTATGAAACAAAAAAAGACTTAAAACCTAAGGTTTTAAGCCATAATAAACATCGGGGCGACGTGATTTGAACACGCGACCTCTTAGTCCCGAACCAAGCGCTCTACCAAGCTGAGCCACGCCCCGAATGCTTTTTTATTTTATTCCTTTTTGACAGAAAAATCAATAGAAAATAATGAATTTATTGTTTTCAAGGACTTTTCTATTTGCATAGAAATTGTAACACAATTTCTTATGACAAAAATATTTTTAATTAAAAATACCCGACATAAGGGGAGAGAATATGTCGGGCAAGAGAAAATAATGAAAAAGTTAATAGCTTTATAAATGCTATAATCATATATTAGCATGAATTTGTGACCAAAATATGTTTTTTACAAAAAATAATATATTTATTTCTTCGCCAGATCAACAATAATATCTGCACAAACTTCATCACCAAACAAGGAACTGTCTAATGTTACATGATAATTCCTAGCTTCGCCCCAAATCTGATCAGTATAATATCGATAATTTGTTTTTCTCGTCTTATCTTTGTCTTTTAACAATTTGTCAATATTATCTTTCGGATCACCATATACTTCGATCGCACGTTTTTTTCGACTTTCCATATCTGCATGGATAAATACATTCAGGCAGTCATCTCGTTCACGCAAAATATAATCGGCACAGCGTCCTACAAGCACACAGTTTCCCTTTTGTGCAATGTATAAAATAAGTTCTCGTTGTTTTTGCCATAAATAATCCGGTAAAGATAATCCGTTAAAATTCATGCCCAGACCATAAGTAAAAAAATGACTTCTACGGGTATTCTCACCGTTCTTTTTGATGTAATCTGGATTTAAGCCCGTCATCTCTGCAACTGTGTTGATAATTGCCCCATCATAAAATGCATATCCTAATTGATCTGCAACCATTTTGGCGATATCTCTTCCTCCACTGCCGTACTCACGACTTACCGTAATAATTTTTTTCATTTCGATACCTCCTGTTATTCTTTCATTTGATTTACAATTGTTTTATTGGCATGAATCATAAAAATGACTGCCACGATACAGGCAATTGCTTCTGCAATTGGAAATGCAAACCAAATCATAACTTTTGCATTCGCCATCTTAGTAAACATCCATGCTAGTGGTAGTACAATAACACACAAACGCAACAAAGATACAACTAATGAGCTGATGCCGCAACCAAGTGCCTGAAAAACACCTTGTAAAGCAATATTTGCACCGGCAAATAAAAAGCCTGTTGAAATGATTCGTGTCGCGAGCACACAAAGTGCTGCTGTCTCATCAGACAATCCAAATATTGCAATCAGTGGTTCTGCGAACATCTCCAACCCTATGATTCCAATAAACATTATAATTTCTACATATATTATACCACAAAATATTCCCTGTGTTACTCTTTTTCTTTTTCCCATGCCTAAATTAAATGAAACAATTGGGGTGATTGCATCCCTTAATCCAAATCCGGCAAAAAATAAAAATTGCTGAATTTTATAAAAAATACCATAAGCAGTCACTGCAGCCACAGAAAAAGCACCCAAAATAATATTCACACCATAAGTCATAAAGGACATAAGTGCCTGCATAATAATTGCCGGTAATCCAATTGCATAAATTTCCTTTACAATTATTCCATCCAATTTTAAATATTCTATCCCACTGTCTACTTCTTTATTTTTTCGATAATGAAATACCATAGCTACAATTAAGGATACAATTTGTCCCAAAACAGTTGCATAAGCTGCTCCTTTAATTCCCATTTGTGGCAGACCAAACATTCCAAAAATAAAAATAGGATCAAAAATGATATTCGTAAGTGCACCAGTTACTTGTGCAATTGTAGAATAAACGGTCATTCCAGTTGACTGCAAAAGTTTTTCGTAAATCGCATAAAGAATATTGCCCCCACATAACAGAGTACATATTTTAAGATAGGATGTACCCATATCTAAAATAATCGGGTCACTGGTCTGACTTCGTAAATAAATATTAATTCCAAATAGACCAAACATAAAAAAGCAGATATAAATAATAATTCCCAGAGTTACACCGTTACCAGCGACTTTTGCGACTTTCTTTTTATCGCCTTGTCCTAAGCATTTTGCAAGTAAAGCATTAACTCCAACACCTGTTCCAATACCAAAAGCTACAATTAGCATTTGTACTGGAAATGCCAATGTCAGAGCATTAACTGCATATTCTCCAGTATGCACGATTCCATTTGCATCAGGCATCCTTGCTACAAACATGCTGTCTACTATATTATAGCATGCTTGTAGAACCATAGATAATATAATAGGTAATCCCATTGTAAACATAATTTTGGGAATTGGTTCCGTTCCCATTCTGTTCATTGTTATCTCTTCTTTCACAACTTTTCCTCCTTTAAAACTAAGAGATTTTTTAGGAGACTTTTCAAGGAAAGCTACCATAACCATAGCGAGCTTCTAACGATATAAAATTTTTTCTATACACTAGAAGTTTTTCTTAATGAAAAAAGAAAAAAGCGTAAATCCAAATGATTTGGATTTACGCTTTTGCCACTCAATCAGTAATATTTTAATCAACTTTTTTTGAATTGTCAAATAGAAAAATGTCACAAAATCAGCAAATTCTTGGCAATAATTCTCCACCTGGCTGTGGTAATAATGTTTCTGCACC
The DNA here is from genome assembly GCA_030523275.1 of Lachnospiraceae bacterium. GTDB lineage: Bacteria > Bacillota > Clostridia > Lachnospirales > Lachnospiraceae > Fimousia. The sequence goes on along the minus strand of JAUNIX010000020.1, from coordinate 52,582 downwards.
AATCTCTGTTGTAACAACAACTTTTCCTGGCATTGTATCAGTGATTTCACCAATGATAGCCGCATTTTTTGAATATTTTCCCTGATGGAGAGTCTCTAATAAAGCTTCTGCTTTTTCTTTCGGTGCGATTACAACTAACGTACCCTCATTCGCAAGATAGAGTGGATCTAAACCGAGCATACCACATACACCTTTGACTGCTCCATTAACCGGAATCGCCTCTGCCTCCAATTTTACACCGACATTACTTTCTGCTGCAATTTCATACAATACAGTGCCAACGCCACCACGAGTCGCGTCACGAATAACATGAATATCCTTTGTTGTATTTAACATAGATTCCACTGTTCCCCATAATGGCGCACAATCACTCTTTACATCTGCTTCAATGCCAAGATTTTCTCTTTCCAATAAGATTGTACAGCCATGACGTCCAATATCTCCTGTAACGATAATGGCATCTCCTGGTTTTGCAAATGCTCCGGAAGTGCTGACACCTTCCATGACTTTACCAACCCCGGTTGTTGTAATAAAGACGTTATCAACTTGACCTTTTCCAGCTACTTTTGTGTCTCCGGCTACGATTTTTACACCAGCTTCTTTTGCTGTCTTTTCCATATAGGAAGCAATTTCCTCTAATTTATCCATCGAGAATCCTTCTTCGATAATGAAAGAACACGTCATATACAATGGTTTTGCACCCATACACGCCAAATCATTTACCGTTCCACAGATGCTCAATTTACCAATGTTTCCGCCATTAAATTCATATGGAGAGACAATAAATCCATCGGTAGACATCGCAATCTTGCCGTCTACATTTAAAATTGCCGCATCATCAGCTGTAAATTCCGGATTTGAAAAATGTGCTTTAAAAACCTGTTCAATCAATTCTGATGTCTGTTTTCCACCTGCACCGTGAGCAAGTGTTACTTTTTTATCCATAATAAGTCGTTCCTCCTGAAATTATTTGAAATCATTTAGAGCCAAAAAACTTTCATAAATCGAGTGACTCTAAACAGTCAATTTTGTCTTAAATATTTCCGTACTGATAATATGCAGAACATGCACCTTCATTGGAGACCATACAAGCTCCAATTGGATGAAGTGGTGTACATCCCTTGCCAAATACTTTACAATCCGATGGTTTGCATTTTCCCTGTAAAACCTCACCACAGCGGCAGGCAGGATTTGCTTTTCCTTCCATTTTTGGCAATTGGAACTTAATTCTGGCATCATATTCCTTATAAGTATCTCTTAATTTCATACCAGACATCGGGATAACGCCAAGTCCTCTCCATTCAGAATCACAGGCTTCCATCACCTCCGCAATGATTTTTTGAGCAGGCGGATTTCCATTTTCCCTTACTACACGTGGATAACAATTGACAAAAAATGGTTCTCCAGTCTTTGATTTCTCAATGATAACAGCCAGTGCTGTTAAAAGCTCTTTAGCAGTAAACCCGGCAATGACTCCCGATACCCCTTCACTTGCAAGTTTCTTACATTCTTCCTCGCCGGTAATCGCATTGACATGTCCTGGATAAAGGAAGGCATCTGCACTTCCCTTTAAAGCCTGATAAGCGTTTGGCATTGTTTTATTCGCTGCAAGAATAGAAAAGTTTGAAATTCCTGCTTCTTTTGCATTCTTTACTGACAAACACGCAGATGGCGTTGTTGTTTCAAATCCAACCGCGAGAAATACTACTTGTTCTTCTGGATGTTCGGTTGCATAATCGACGGCATCAAGTGGGGTGTAGACAACTTGAATCTTTGCCCCCTCCGCACGTGCATCGGCAAGACTTTTTTTTGTCCCTGGCACACGGATCAAATCACCAAAAGTACAGATCGTTGCCTGATATTCCAATGCTAATGTCACTGCTTCATCAATGAACCCGACTGGTGTCACGCAGACAGGACAACCAGGTCCGGAAATTAATTCTATATTTTCTGGAAGAATCTTGCGGATTCCCAGACGGAAAATTTCATGGGTATGGGTACCACACACTTCCATGATCCGCAGTTTTGGTCCATCATAAGATTCTATAATTTCTTTTGCTGTTTTCTTTGCTTCTGCCATTATAACATCTCCATAATATCATCTGTTTCACTCTCATCATCATCTGTAATCTTAGCAATTGCAATTCCAGCGTGTACCATGACATAATCGCCTGGTTCTAGCTCTTCAATCAATTCTGCTGAAACTTTTCTCTTTGCTCCGGAAGCATCCACAACTGCCATACCATTTTTTACACCAACTACTTTTGCTGCTAAACCTACACACATAAAATCATATCCTCCTAAATATCTCGATTTATATATTTCATCGCTACAACCGCCTGCCCAACAGCGATACCGCCGTCGTTTGGTGGCAATAAGCTATGTTTTAATACTTGAAAGCCTTCTTTTTGAAGACTCTGATCACATAATTTTAATAACAACTGATTTTGAAAAACACCTCCACTTAAAGCACAGGTTTTACATCCACTGATGAAAGAAGCCTTTTTACATGCTGCGACAATCTGTTTTGCCAATATCGCATGGAAGAAATAAGCCAATTGCTCATTAGAATGTTTGCTTAATCGTTTTTCAATCATAAATTTTACCAAATCTTTTGTTGGTAACAAAAATCTTTCTTCCTTTTCTTCTAAATTGGTAAGCTGGTTCCATTCTGCCAAACATGTCTCTATTTCCTTTTCTAATTCCAGGCTATGTTTGGTCGTCTCATATCGTTCGGCTGCAAATTCTAAGGTCGTCGAAGCCTCTCCTTCAAATGTAGAACGAAGACGAATACCTAGAATGGCACTGACAGCATCAAAGAGTCTTCCGGCACTCGTAGAAATCACGCTATTGACTTTTCGTTTTGCCATTTGCGCATAAACATTCCTCGTTGCTTCATCACATAAGGCAAGCGTTTCTACTATCTTGGAAGCCTTTTTCGGATACAGATCGTTGATCATTGAAACAGCGATACGCCAGCCTTCTTTTGCAGAAGCATCTCCACCAATCTGTAAAAATGGCTGAATACTTCCGATTCGTTTAAAGGAATCATAGGAAGCAAGTAAAATTTCTCCACCCCAGATTGTACCGTCCATTCCATATCCAGTGCCATCAAAAGATACACCAATCACTTCGTCATCATAATCATTTTCTGCCATACAAGAAACAATATGTGCATAATGATGTTGCACTGGAAGAATCTCGATGTTTTGTTCCTGCGCAACCATCGTTGTATTGTATTTTGGATGCATATCACAGGCGACGATGGTTGGTTTGGTCTCTAGTAACTCTTCCATTCGCTGAATCGATTCTTCTAAAGCAGTTACTGTTCTTAAATCCGCCATATCACCAACATATGGAGATGGATAAAATAATTGATTTTTCGCAATACAAAATGTATTTTTCAGTTCTCCACCAACTGCCAACACCTGTCCCTTAAAATCATTGGATAACATAAATGGCAATGGTGCATATCCTCTGGAACGGCGAATCATATATGGTTTTCCATCATAGTAATCCATAACCGAATCATCTGCCCGTAATCGAATCTTACGGTTATGGGATAAAATAATATCACAAAAAGAAGACAACTCTTTCATTGCATCCTCATCCGTACGACAGATTGGTGCACCTGATACATTACCACTTGTCATAACAAAACAATCGGTTGTCATTGTAAGTCCATCATTATAGTCAAATAATAACATCTGTACAGGAGCATACGGAAGCATGACGCCAATCTTTGGATTGTCAGGAGCAACTGATTTGGCCAATTGTCCCTTTTCTCTTCTTGGAAGCAAAATAATCGGTTTTTGATGGCCGTCTAATTCTTCTTTGCTTTCTTCCTGAATAAAACATTCCCGTTCGACCGTCTGTAAATCTCTCATCATAACTGCAAATGGTTTTGCCGGACGTCTTTTTAAGGTACGAAGCCTTGCTACGGCTTCTTCGTTTGTTGCATCACAGCATAAGTGGAAACCACCAATTCCTTTGATTGCAATAATCTTACCATCGATAATTGCTTGTCTCGTGTACGTGATTGCCTCGCGCCCACGTTCTTCTCGTCCAATTAAATATACTTCCGGTCCACATTCGTTACAACAAACCGGCTGTGCATCATAACGCCTTGTTTCGGCATGCGTATATTCGTATTCACATTGCGGACACATCGGAAACTCGCCCATACTTGTTCGTACCCGATCGTAAGGCATCGAATCTAAAATCGTAAGTCTTGGTCCACACGCGGTACAATTGATGAATGGATGCATATAGCGGCGATTGCCCGGATCAAACAATTCCTTTTTGCATTTCGGACATGTCGCAATGTCTGGGGAAACAAAAATATCGCCTTCTTCTTTTTCACTCTCAATAATTTCAAAAGATGCAAAATCCATATAGTGACAATCTGATACGTCAATCTTTAATACGGCTGATCGTTCGGGCGGATGTTTTTCTAAATCATCCATAAAGCTCTCTTTTTGTGCTTGTGTACCAGTTACATATATTTCAACATAAGATCCTTTATTCGCAACACTTCCGGTTACGCCGGCTTTATCTGCAATTCGACTGACAAATGGACGGAAGCCGACTCCTTGTACAATACCATACACTCGTATGATCTGTGTCTGTTTTCCGTGATTCATGGTCATTGTTCACATTCCCCCGATACTGCAAAGTGCGCCAGAGGGATATATTCACCCTCATATTCTCTTAATGCACGTTTTAAAAGCGAATCTCCAATGATAACATCAAACTGTTCTCGTTCAACATATTCTACGAATTTCTCTTCTGTTTTAAAACGAACATCACCGGAATTTGCAAGCTCTGGTTTTTTCATAAACCAGGTACCACAGATTACGTTGGCATCTCCTGCAGATAAAATTTCCTGACGAATTTCATTTGCTGCCACCTGATGATGAATGACTAATACTTTCTTACCTACTAATTGATGAAGTTGCTCCTTCATATCATCTGTCAATAACGGATAAGCCACTTCATATGGAGTACCGAAACGCTTTTGTAATTTCTTCGCAACGGCAAGTCCTGATGGTGCAATGACAACATTTTTTTCTACGCTTCCTGCCTTTTTGATGCTGTCAAGACCATCACCCATTCCATAACAATAAACACGTTCATATCCTTGTTCCTGATAAAATTTACGAATCTTCTTATCGGCAAAAACACTGCTGAGATTTAGCGGGGTAGTTCCGATTACACCAATTGCTTTTTCCTCTATTTTCGCATCATCTTCGGTAAATTTATCAAACAGTTCCAAATAAGTATCTTCTTCTCCTTCGTCATACAACCTTGTACCAGTACATTCCACTGTGATCACTGGAAGCCCACAGCGTTTTTCTGCCATTCTTTTTAAAGCACGAAAATCGGTTGCAATGACAGCCGGTACTGGAGTACCAATGATTGCCGCAAAATTTGCATCCACTTTTTGAGCAGTATCTTTTAGTTTTTCAATTAAACGGTCATCTCGTCCTAAAATAGCATCCATATCACGAAGACCTGCACTAAAAAGGGCACTTTTTCGCACAAACCATCGTGGTTCATCAAAACCACAGATATTACCAGTACATCCACCAGCATCACAGATTACCGTAATTCCTCCAAGGTCATATAAGACAGAAGTTGCACCAGATTGATCTGGAGCAAAAGGAGAAATATATTTTAATAAACCTTTCATTTTACTCTCCTTTCCATCGCTTCTGTTAATTCTTCGAATAAATGTTTTAAGCCAGAATATCCAAACGGTTGATTTTCCTGATTCCATGGAACATTAACACTGTCTGGATGGTAGTATTCGGCATCCTTACCGATTGTAATATCAGCAGTTTCTTCGCTACAATCATAATAAATCATCGTTGGGGAAAGATTCGTATAAATCTTCGTTTCCGGGCTTAACTCAGCAATCTTTTTGATGTAAATAAAGTTCTCGTTCGTAATCGTTCCATATATTTCAGAAACTTTATGCCCATAACGAAGCAATGCCAATGCTAATTCAAAAGAACTGGCATTTAACCATTCGCCAATTGCAAACGTTGTTTCTGGATATTTTTCTGTAAAATCTTCTACGACGTTTAATGCTTCCTCATAATATTTTTGATCGTCAATCTCGACTCCCAACGCACCACCGAGAAGCTCATACTGTCTATGGATTTTATCAATTTGATAAAGTCTCGTTAATTCAATTCCCGGAATTCCCAGCCTGCGTTTGATATCCTCTGCTGCCAGACGGCATTCCGGATTTAAAATCAGATTAAAATTCGCTTCTGCCATCTGTAAATATTCTTCAAAATCTTGACAGCGGGAAATTTCATTGATTTTCTTCACACCGAGATTTTTTAAAATTTCATAAAGTTCACAATCATCCCAAAATGGAGCAAATTCTCCCAAAATATTGACCGTGGTCGATTTTTTCTTTCTCGGTTCTAACAAAGCATATACCGTTTTGCGAACCGCTGTCATCGGCGGCACACGTCCTTCTCTTGTCAAAGCATACATATAACAAGGAAGCACTGGTACACCTGCAAAATCCGTTGCTTTTCGGCATACTCGTTCCATATCGGTTCCCAGTAAGGCATCCACACAAGTGATACAGATCATGACAGCCGTTGGTGTCTTCTCAAGAGAATCAACTACTTCTTTGACTGCTTTTGATATTTTATTCAAATGCCTTCCGGTTACAATATCCGTATCATCCATCAATAAGTAAAAGAATCGTTCACTATAGCCGCCTAGTTCACTGAGCATTGTCGTATTACGTCCACAACAGCCAGGTGCAACTAATAACATAACAGAACCCGGGATTGCCAGTCCTGCACGTTTTACACCAAACCCCTGTGCTCCTGGAGAGTTAAACGATAACGTTGCCGGAGAGCTGTAAATCAAATGTTTGGAAGATTGCAATTCATCCGGGACATTTTCTTTGCCATGAGCCGCCAGTTCGGCAGCGGTAATATAATATACTTCTTGTTTCATTTATTCATCCTCCAAAAGACGTTTTGCAAGGTCTAGATATGTCTGACTGATCGGAAGTGTCGGATCTCCTTCGATGACCGTTTTTCCTTGATCTTCAAAATGTATAATATCCTGACTTCTTGGAATGTCCGCAACAATCTCTAATCCACTTTCTTTGGCAAACTCCTCGACCTTTTCTCTTTCCTTTTCTACATTTCTGCGATTTAAAATAATCCCTTTGACCGTTGCATACCCACGATCCTCAAAATTATTGACTGCTTTATTAATATTATTCGCTGCATATAAAGCCATTTTTTCACCAGAAGTTACGATTAAAATTTCGCTTGCATAACCTTCTCTGATTGGAGCGGCAAATCCGCCACAGACAACATCACCGAGAACATCATATAGAACAACATCCGGTTCATAAGTTTCAAATAATTCTAAATCTTCTAACAGGCTAAACGTTGTAATAATTCCTCTTCCGGCACAGCCAAGCCCCGGTGTCGGACCTCCTGTCTCAATACATAGAACTCCACCAAATCCCTCTTTCGCAATCTGTTCGATTTTCTCTGGTTCTTCATCATATTCCCGTAAATAATTCATGACTGGTTTTACCGGATTTCCATTTAGAAGATTGATAGTAGAATCCGCTTTGGGATCACAGCCAATCTGGATTACTTTTTTACCTAGAACTGCAAATGCTGCAGCCAGATTACTCGTCGTCGTCGACTTTCCAATTCCACCCTTTCCATAAATCGCCAATTTTAACATGTTATATCCCTCCATATCTATTGATCTGTTCGATCACATTTCTTCTATATGATTTAGCTTCCTGTTGATCAAGTTCGGATTCATAGAATCATAGATTCTTCCCGAAAATGCCTCATGCGGAAGCCGATAAAATTTCGTATCTACCGGACAAATCGACTGATACATAGGATCTGCGATCAGCCCATGTGTATCTGATAAAAGATTAAGAAGATCATCTTCCTCTGGTGTCACAATATCCCCTTCCCGGAGTAATCCTTCCTCTGTATCTAACGGACATAAAACCTGAATATCGATACCATATTCCAGTTCGATTGCCGATGCCAAGGAAGAACTATAAACACTCTCACCAATGATTTTTAGAGTTTGATTTGTCTTTTTGTCATATGAACTTTTTTGATAACCAACGAAGCTCTTGCCACTTTTGGCTGCCTCTTTGACTGTAATTGCTAATTTATCTGCAAATATTTCACCAAATGGAATTCCGACAACATATGGCGTGCCAAACATTTCCTCAAGCACTCTTGCCGCTTTCAATCCACCATAGGATACAACTAAGTTGACATGTGCCTTTCCTGCCGTTTTCATCTCCTCTAAGGAACTTCCCATCGCCATACAAACACCGGATTGCATATCGTGTTCACAAATCCAATCTTTGATGGAATCAACACTTCCATTTAAACTAAAGTCAAGTGGCGTTGCCCCAATGATGTTGACGGATAATTGCTCTGTTTTTTTCACATCAGAAATACAAAAACGATGCACTATCTGTTCGAATGCCATCGAAAGCCCTTTGGTATAATGTTGCATACCATTGGCGGGAAATCCCATACAAGGAACCCCAGTCTCTTGTTCGATTACCGAAGCAATTGCCGGTAAATCAGTTCCGATCATATAAGGAATCGGCGCTCCGACGATTGCGATAAATGCCGGATTTAAATCATTTGCTGTTTCAATAATATCATTGATCAATTTATCATCATCGCCCATGATTGCTTCCATCTCGGAAATCGCTGATATAAAAATCATACTATCAATATCATACCAACGTGGCTCATCATGAGTCGTATAAGTTGAATTACATCCCGATGCATCGTGCATGACAACCATACCGCCAAGTTCAAATAAGGCAGAGCAGATGCCAAATTCATCGGATGAATATGTTCCAATTAATCCTGCTACCTGTTTCATATACAGCTTTCACACCCGTATCCTTTCCTCTGAATGATCGTTCTTCGATCTTTTTGATTCAGATATGCGTCCTCCATCAACATAGCAATCTGTTTGATACCATCATAGCCATACAGACCGCCACTCTCAACCACATTGACAAAATAATCTGTGCCTGTGAAATAAGCTGCCTTCTGTCCAATTGCCAATATCTTTTCCTCACGTTCCCGTTTTAAGAAACGCATCTTTGGTCGAATACAGGAAGTAATTGTAATATCAGGATAGTGTTTACGAATCCATTTAAAGTCCTCTTCTTCTTCCATCAAAAAAACATCGCCAAAAATTTCTGTCACATGCAATCCATGTTCTAATAACATTCTTGTAAAATTAAGAATCCGAAACGTAAAAGAATAATCTACCGCTATCTTTGTATTACCAATCAATTGTTTTACTCTAGCTAATGCTTCTTCCGCCTCACTTTGTTGTTTGGAAAAATCCATCTTTTCGATCTGCAATTTTCTCGCCAACCGCTGATAATTATCTTCTAACTGCTCTGCGCGAAAGACAAATGGCAAATACAGATATTCCTGACCTAACCGATTTTTTAATTCTTCAGCAGATGGAATTGCCATTGGCTCGTAGATGATATTTAACTGTGCCTTTGCCATATCCATGTATTCATCAAAGGTCTGACACCAGTTCAATGTCTGCAATTCAAAACCATTTTTATTGAGCATCTCAAGCCACTCACAACTTCTACTAATTGGTAAATTACTACCGATCAAATTAATGTGTTTTGAATCCAGTGGTTTTTTTTCTAATAAACGAAACATCTGCAAACGCATTTTTTGATCTGGAGTTAATCCACTTTTTCGCAGTGTCGGTATCATATAGCAATCCAAAAACTTTATATCAGGAAATCGTTCCCGCAATGTCTCAAATACAAGATTTTGGTCATATGCCAAAAAGAAATGTTGACAACTGATGAAAAGTAAAATCGCTCGTGGTTGATACGGTAATTTGTTTAATATATCCGTCACACCATCAATCATCAAATCTTCCATTGTGCCGTCCAATACATTTTCCTCTCGGATCATGATCGAAGAATAACGATCCATGGCATTCATTTCTGCAGCAGTTAGGACAACACCTCTTAAACAGCCTTCCGCACAGACAAAAATCTGATGAGACTGTGGAATCAACATCCCAGTATGCACAATATTCCAGGTTCCTCTTGCCGGAGAGCTATATTCTAATCCTTCCTTAAAAGGTGCTGGAAAAGAAGCCTCTGTTATTTTCACTTTTGCGCCTGTGGCATCCTCTTGCCCACCAACTCGTTTTAACATGTTTCTACTTCCTTTTCTATTTCTAACTGTTCAATCAACGTTTGTGCTAACCTACGGTATGCGTTCGCCATTTCACTTTCCGGGAATGCCTCCATCACTGTCTGATGCATTTCATCCGCTTCCTGAACAGTTTCACTAAATTCCAATGTTCCAACAATGTTTGTATTCACATCATGACTTAATTCTGTCACTTTTTCCATTTCATTCTTTACATTTCGACGATTTAAAATCAGTCCTCCAAGACTTGCATAACCACGTCCTTTAAAATTGTCGATTGCCATTGCAATATTAGCAGCCGCATAAATCGACATATTCTCACCAGATGTCACAATAAAGACCTGGTCAGCATAGCCATCCCGCATCGGCATCGAAAATCCACCGCAGACAACATCACCTAAGACATCATAAAATACGACATCCGGTTCATAAACTTGATAAGCTCCTTTATCCTGTAATTTTTCCAGAGCAGTAATAATTCCTCTTCCGGCACAGCCCAATCCCGGTATCGGACCACCTGCCTCGACACAAATCACACCAGCATATCCTTCTTTGGTTACCTCATCTAATGTAAAATTATTTTTCTTTTTACGAACAGTTTCTAATACGGTTGGTAGATTTTCTTCATGCCGCAAAGCAATGGTCGAGTCTGCTTTCGGATCACAGCCAATCTGCATTACTTTGAATCCTTGTTCAGCCATCGCAACTGCAAGATTCGATACGATCGTCGATTTTCCAATTCCACCTTTTCCATATACAGCTATTTTTTTCATCTTAACTCCTCTGTTCTCTACTTATTTTGGCCTGTCATCTTAGAATACATCGTCTTTGCACTAACTCCATGAAGTTTTCCCAACTTCCCCGCCATCTGATTAATAATGTCCGTAGGAGCATCGACTGCGATACTTATGATATTTAAATCTTTTTCCCGATAGGGAATTCCCATACGTCCAATTACATACATACCATAATCATGCAACACTTCATTTACTTCTGCTGTCGAATCAATATCATCGATAATAATTCCAATAATCGCAATTCTTGTTTCCATAAAATATCTCCTACTTCCTAAGCTCTACATATAGTTTTGAGGTTCATGGAAATTGCAAAGAAATTTTCTATAATTGCAAAGCAATTTCTTATGAAACAAAAAAGCCGCATCAAAAAGATGCGGCTTGTCATACTTTCTATAACAAAAATTCAAACTGGGTACAATAATTCCTACCCTATCATACGCATCTTCAATCTCAATCATAATTTCAATCTCAGATTACTATTATAATTATAATACCATAAAACAAATATGATATCAATTAGTAAGATGCTTTTTATGATACAGGGAGGACTTGTCCGCTTGTTTATTTTTTCTTTTGAGTATGTATTAAAATACTATTTTTGATAGTATTTTGGATCGCCAAAGTATTCTTTTGTCTTTGCTCTTACTTGAGGGAATAAGACTAACAAAGCAATCATATTTGGAATAATAACCAATCCCATTGCCAAATCCTGAATCGTCCATACCAATGTAATCTGCGCAGTTGCACCAATAATACATAAGAATGGAAAAATATAACGACATACGCTCGTCACTTTAGGACCAAATGCATAAGTGAAACTTTTTGCTGCATTCCACCACTGTCCCATCAAAGTTGTAAAACAGAAAATTAAAAGTGCAAATGCTCCGGCATGTTTTAATGGTGCCCATACTGTTCCAAATGATTCGATTGCCATAACAGTCGCAGAGTTGTCTGTCTTATACATACCAGTAACCCCCTACTACTAATGCTGTGATCGTACAAACAACAATGGTATCCAAAAATACTTCTGCAACACCAGTAATACCTTCTTCCACTGGATGATCCACGATAGAAGAACCATGTGCAAATGGTGCCGTACCTTCACCGGCTTCGTTTGAATACATACCTCTTGCAATACCATACTGCATTGCCTGTGCAATGATCAATCCACCAGTTCCTCCAGCAGCAGCTTTAAAGGACCATGCCTGTGTAAAAATTTCTTTAAATACAAATGGTACTTGTCCAATATTTAAGATGATAACTAAAAGACCAATTGTAATATAAAAAATAGACATAATCGGTACTAAATTCATTGCGATATCAGCTAATCGTTTTAAACCACCTAATGTGATGATCATAAGTAATACGATTAAAACCGCACCAGTAATATAGGTTGGAACTCCATAGTTTGAATTCAAAATACCGGAAATCGTATTCGACTGTACCAGATTTGCTCCCATCATCTTTGTGCACATCAAAACAGCAATAACGACTCCAAGCCATGGGAGATGAAGACCATCTCTAATATAATACATAGGACCACTTAAAAGATTTCCGTCTTTATCTTTTCCGCGATACATCTGAGATAACACGATTTCACCATATTTTAATGCCATACCGAAAAATGCAGCAAACCACATCCAAAATACAGCACCCATACCACCGGAAACTATCGCTGTGGCAACACCTACCACATTTCCGCCTCCTACATTTCCAGCTAAAGTTACCATCATTGCTTTAAAAGTAGAAATAGAACCATTTCCTTTGTCTTCATGACGGTTTTTAAATGCATCGATCAAGGTTTTCTTCATGATATATCCAAAGTGGCGAACCTGAATAAATCCATTTGCAAATGTATAAAGAATACCCAAAGCAAGCAGTACATATACTAGCCATTTTCCCCAAATCCAGGAATTGATCATTGCCAAAATAGTTTCTAATTTTCCCATCGATTATACCTCTCTTTCTAAAACTTCTTTTACCATATCTGGAAAATTTCCAATGACAATATCGATTCCTTTTTCATAAAGGTCTAATACATCTTCCCTTGTATTGACTGTAAACGTGTTGATCTCGATATTGTGACTTTTTAATTCTTCTACGACTTCTGGTGTCAAATTTCGAAAAATAGGATGATAACATGGAACGTCCAGAGATTTCGTATACGCTCCGGCATCAATGATCCATGCCTCAGACAACAAACCATATTTTAATTGTGGTGCCATTTCCTTCATTCGTAAAATACTAAAATGATTAAAACTGGATATGATGACTTTGTCTTCTAATTGATATTCCTGAAGCATATCGAGTACTTGTTTTTCAATTCCCAGGTATTCAAAAACACCTGTTTTTAACTCAATATTTGTAATCAAATCCTTGTCTTTTACCCATTCACAATATTCACGGAATGTCGGAATGAGATTTTTTTCAATTTTTCCTATATAGACATAGGATGCATCCAAATCTCTTAGCTCTGCCAAAGTATAATCTCTGACATATCCGGTTCCATCGGTAGTCCGATCCACGGCCTCATCATGGATAATTACCAATTCACCATCCTTCGTGAGTTGTACATCCAATTCAATGCCATCTGCACCGGCTTCATATGCCTTTTGAAACGCAAGCATTGTATTCTCAGGATATTTCCCACTGAATCCCCGATGAGCAAAGTTTTTCATCTTTTGTTTCCTCCTTTAGATAATATATATTTTTACCAGCCGATTCTAAAATTAAAAAGGACTAAATCGGCTGTCAAAAACGTAATTCATTATCCAGTATTACTGTTAATATACCATTAAGCAATCGTTAAATTCATGTATTTTTCTGCAATTTATCGTTCGTTATATGCACATATGCTATATTCTACCATGTATTTTATATACTATCAAATGAAAATAACAAAATTGAACAATTTTTTTTAAATTTTAAGAATATTATTGTTTATTTTTTATAGAAAAAGCAAAAAACTTTCTTAAGTTAATACCATCGCGTCATTGGAAGCTGATTATTTACCCCATTGCTAATTAAAATCTGATGAAGATCAATCACACCATTTTCAAAAGATGCCGCGCAAGAACACAAATACAATTCCCACATTTTTGCAAATTCTTCATCGAACATTTGTACAATTTCTGAACGATGCGCCTGAAAATTTTGATTCCAACAAAGCAAAGTATGATTATAATGTCGGCGAAGGCTTTCCACATCAAGTGTGTAAAATTTTAGATTACCAGCAATCTGTATCATTTCACGCAAACTTGGTACCATACCTCCCGGGAAAATATATTTTTTCATCCAAGCATCACCAGGATATTCCTGCAATCCACTAATAAAATGGAGCAAAAATAATCCGCCTGGATTTAATATTTCTTTTACAGTATTCATGAAAAGTGCATAGTTTTCTCTTCCTACATGCTCGATCATACCAACACTGACCACACGATCAAAGGTGCGATTCAATTTTGGCAAATCACGATAATCAAGCAATTCTACTTCTAAATAATCTTCCAAATGATATGCAACAATCTGTCTTTCAAATTCCATTTTTTGTTCACTACTTAATGTAATACCAAGTCCATGGATATGATATTTTTTCGCTGCTTCTAAAAGTAAAAATCCCCATCCACAACCAATATCACAGATTGTCATATCTGGCTCTAATGCTAATTTTTGCAAAATTCGATCTGCTTTTTGATGTTGCGCCTGGCCAAGAGTATCGCTCTCTTTCTCGAAATATCCACAAGAATAGCTCATCGTATCATCCAACCATAATTTGTAAAACGAATTGCCAATGTCATAATGGGAAGAAACCTCTTTTTTCTGATTTTTTTTTGAATTTGAAGAAAACATAAGTTTTTTTAATCGTTTTTTATCTGTTTGAAATTTACCAAGTTGTCCCATAAAATGGTTGAGTGCATGGTATAAATCTCCTTCTATTTCGATTTCTCCCCGCATATAAGCTTCTCCCAAAGCAATGGATGTACTTGTCATTAATTCACTGATAGAAGGAATCTTATGAATTTGTACGCGGAATATTGGTTTTCCAACCCCAATCGGATAATCTTTCCCATGAATACAAATTGTAAATGGATCATCATCAAATTTTCGCATAAACTCTAAAAATTCTTTTTCTTTTAAATGCATTGTTTATCCTTCTTTCTTGACCTTTTTTGAAATTATATCCAAAAATATAGAAAATATACAAAAACAGAAAAAGTGGATAAGTTTGCCTCTAACTTCCTATAATCCCTCAGTCCCTGAAGGACTTGCTCCGCATGCATCTGGTCGCATCCTCGCGGAGCGTTTTTTGTTTCATGGAAATTATAACGTAATTTCCTATGAAATAAAAAAGCTCCAGTTCAAACAATTTTGTTTGAACTGGAGCAATCTTTCTTATCTTTATTCTTTTGCCTGTTTCATATACTTATAGGACATCATTTCACAGATTGCACATAGTTTGTCAGCAACACATACGATTTTACTCTCTCGATATTTCGGAGCTTTTACGTTTAATGGAAACATATGTTTTACAATGATATCCTTTTCTACTTCGCTAAGCTCAAAATCTTTGGAAGCATTGCGAAGGGCTGTTTTTGCATGGCTAAATCCATGCAGTCTGTGTGATGGGTCCGGGTCATGCCAATCATATAAGAAATAATCATGCAACAATGCTCCTCGAACTAATTCCCTTTCATTGATATCCAAACGAAATTTTTGTGCCAGAAGCACACTAAGATATGCAACCCCTACAGAATGCATATATACATTTGTCGTTCGATGATGAACAAGATTTTTTTCTGTCTGCATTCCTTCAGAAGCAATGATATCTGAGCCATGTTTCATTAGAATATCTTGAATATTGGAAACTTTTGTCAATTGTCTCTGTGCCATTGTAATCACTCTTCCTTTATCAATATCATTTATATAATTTCTCGTAATAATCATTTCTCTCTTGTATGGCTGTATCATATCATAAAGGAGTTTCTGAAACAACAAAAAAATTATGAAGATTTCTGGAAATTTTCTTAAGATTTATATGATAATCTCATCACCACTGTGTACATATATAATTTGTTCCCCCATCATTTCTCTTAAAATCTGATAAGGGGTTTCACCAGTACAATGACCAGTATAAAACTGTGTGTTGATTTTCATCAGTTCTTTTGCAGTCTCGCGAATCAATGTTTCGTCATAATCTGTATATTCTTTTTTCATCATATGAAATCCACTGATTACTATATCCGGATATGCTCCATATAGTTTATGATATTCGTCTAATATGTTTAAAATTCCGTTATGGGCACAACCAGAAATCAACACCTTTTTCTCATTTTCTGAAATAACAAGGTATTGTTCATGTATAAAATCATCTTGCAAAAACGCAGAATCTTTCTTGACCTTTAAGATTAAATTCCCTTTTGGCCATAATTTTCTACCTGTTACTCTGGAATAAAGAAACAATTCATCATCAATCTTATAATTGCCATCAATAAAATGTAATTGGGGCAAAGATAAAATTTCCGGGGAAATACCAATATATTTTTCCACGGTTCTTGATTTATGGTAAAAGGCATCTCCTGCATGTCTTTGCATGTAAATAGTAGCATTCGAATTCATTTTTGAGAATCCCATAATTCCTCCGGCATGGTCATAATGGCCATGACTTAAAATTAAGGTATCTACTTTTGTCAAATCAACATCTAATATTTGTGCATTTTCTAAAAATGCATCTGAAGCACCAGTATCTGTAAGTAATTTATGGTGGTTTGTTTCAATATAAAAACTAAGACCATGTTCAAATAAACAATGATGGCTTCCCTCTGTATTTTCCATCAAATTTATGATTTTCATCTTGATCATCTCCTTTTTTCTATTTTATCACATTTGTTTTATATCATATATAAAAACGCATAAATTAAAAAAATCCATAGAAATATATTCTACGGATTTTTTCAGAATCTGTTTCTATCATTAATATTAATTTGCTGCCAACTCTAACATACGTTTTAATGGTGCATGTGCTTTGATGCGTACTTCCTCTTCCAGTTCAACTTCAGGATCTAAAGTTTCCAAAGCTTGCAATACACCTTCTAAATTTACTTTCTTCATATTTGGACAAAATTGACGATGCCCAACAGAATAAAATTTCTTATCCGGATTCTTCTGCATTAATTCATAGAAAACACCCATTTCCGTACAGATTAAAAATACTTTATGATCAGAATTCGTTGCGTAATCAATAATCTGTGATGTACTTCCGATATAATCGGCAAGTTCTAATACATCTCCTGTACATTCAGGATGTGCCAACACCAAAGCATCCGGGTGCAATTCTTTTGCTTTTGCAACATCCTCACTGTGAATACTCTTATGTACATGACAAAAACCATCATTGAAAATAAAATGCTTTTCTGGAAGTTGTCCGGCAATATAACGACCAAGATTATTATCAGGAATAAAAAAGATATCTTTGTTTGGGAGTTTTTTTACAATCTTTAATGCATTCGAAGATGTCACACAAACATCGGATACTGTTTTAATCTCAGCAGTGGAATTGACATAACAAACAACCGCCACATCTGGATATTCTTTACGGACTTGTGCAACTTTATCTAAGTCAACCATATGTGCCATCGGACAATCGGCGTATTGATCTGCCATAACCACTTTCTTTTCTGGATTTAAGATTTTGGCACTCTCACCCATAAAGGATACACCGCAAAATAAAATGACACTTTCCGGTACTTTTGTTGCCACTTCTGCCAAATAATAAGAATCACCGACATAATCAGCAATCTCCTGTACTTCTCCATCCACATAATAATGTGCTAAAAGTACAGCATCTTTTTCTTTCTTTAGCTGGGCAATTTTATTTTTAATTATTTCACTCATCATTTTCACTCCAATTTCGTAATCATTCATATCTGACTCATAGTTTTATATAAAAATCTATGGTATAGGTTAAATTATATTTCCCACATCTATGAATGTCAACTAATTTTTACATATTTCTTGTCAGTTGACAAGACAGCTATTTATTACAATATCTTAAAGGAGTGTTTTTTGTTTTAAAGGAAATCGGGTTGCAATTTCTTAAAAAAAACACCAGTCTGTAGGGATTAACTACAAGACTGGTATTTTTATATATTTATTTTTCACCGAAACTAATACCGGCAAGTTTAGCTTCTGTAATAATATCATCATTAGGATCTACATATTTTAACTTGCCAGCTACTTCTTCTAATGGCACACGAATAATCTTATCATTCTTAATTGCCGCCATCTTACCGTAGTCTTCTTCTAAAATCATTTGTGCAGCTGTCGCACCAAGTCTGGTGGATAATACTCTGTCATATGCACATGGGTTTCCACCACGTTGTGTATGTCCAGGATTTGCTGTACGGATTTCAAAATCAGTTTCTTTCGCTAAAATTTTCGCTAATTCATCTGACGCACATGTATATTTGCTTTTTGCACGTTTCTTTTTTAATTCTTTTTTGGTAAGTTTTGCATCTTCTTTTGTGATCGCACCTTCGGCGATAGCAATAATCGAGAACTTATGACCATCTTTTCTACGCTCTTTTAAAACTTTTACGATTTCATCTGTATCATATGGAATTTCAGGTAATAAGATAATATCAGAACCCCCTGCAATTCCTGCATATAGCGTAACCCATCCAACTTTGTGTCCCATAACTTCTACGATAAAGACACGGCTATGAGAAGATGCAGTTGTGTGAATACGGTCGATGGTTTCTGTTGCAATATCAATCGCACTCTGGAAACCAAATGTCATTTCTGTTCCCCATAAATCATTGTCGATTGTCTTAGGAAGTGTTACCACATTTAAACCTTCTTCACGTAACATATTTGCTGATTTATGAGTTCCATTACCACCGAGTACTACCAAACAATCCAGACCTAATTTATGATATGTCTGTTTCATCGCTTCTACTTTATCAAATCCATTTTCCCCAGGAACTCTCATTAATTTAAACGGCTGTCTGGACGTTCCAAGAATGGTACCTCCTTTATTTAAAATACCAGAAAAATCCTTTGCACCCATTACTTTAAAATCAGAGTACATAAGCCCCTTATATCCGTCAATGAATCCATAAATTTCAATATCTTTACGTTTCGCATAAAGGCCTTTTACAACACCTCTCATTGCAGCGTTTAGTGCCTGACAGTCACCACCACTGGTGAGCATTCCAACTTTTAACATAATAAACCTCTTCCTCCTACTCATAATATTTAGGTATCAATACCTGTCCTTCGATAAATAATCCTAATTGCATTATACTCCATTTCAACATTGGTTACAATAAAAACATATCTGCTACACAAGCTGCTGCAGCGCTGTCTTTTCCATTTAAGTTGATTCATAGATATATTTTATGCGAGTGCAGAAAATAGAAGTACTGCTATTCCTAGTATGACAAGAATAATTCCTGTTACTCTATTTAAAGTTTTTGGAGTTGCTTTATTTGCAAATATAGCAGCAATTCTCGCCCACAAGAGAGTAAATACCACACAGGAAACCCAAATAAACAAGTTAGGCATACCATCTATCGCAAAGTGGGAAACCGCTCCCGTAAATGCCGTGAAAGTCATAATGAAAACACTGGTTCCCACGGCGGTTTTTAACTCATATCCAAGAACAGAGGTTAGTATTAAAAGCATCATCATACCGCCACCCGCTCCGATAAAACCACAGATAAACCCGATCAGAATACCATAAAATACGGATTGCATGGCTCTTTTCTTCGCAGAAACATTCATCATAGATTCTTTTGTTGTCATAACTGGTTTCACAATAAATTTTATTCCCAGCAGCATGGTCATAAACACAGAAAAGTTTCCCATCGTTGTAGATGGAACAAAACTGGAAACATAACTTCCCACCACTGTAAATATCAGTACACTTATCATCATGATTAAGCCGTTTTTAATATCAAGATTTTTATTTTTTCCATATGTGTAAGCCGATATAGCACTTGCAAGTACATCAGATGAAAGTGCAATTCCCACAGCCTCATATGGTTCAATGCCAAGAAACGTAATCAACATAGGGCTGATGACAGCCGCCGCACTCATTCCGGCAAAACCAGTGCCCAATCCAGCACCCATACCCGCAAAAAAAGTTACAATAATTGTAATCAACAACTCCATATCAATCGCCTCCATCCAAAATTTTATCTAAATTGTTGCTAATCACATCCATTACTTCAAAAAAGATAGTTCTGGCTTCTTCATCTGTACTTTCAAATAACAAATCAAAAAAGGATTCCTGTATCTGTCTCCCTCTACAAATCATTGGTTGTGCTTTCTCTGTACAAATAAGCTGCGTTTTTCTTCGGTCACCTTTTACGGTTTCACGTCTCAAATATCCCTCCTGCACCAACTTTTCAACATTAATCGATACTAAATTTGCCCTAATCTTTCGAATCTCGACAATATCACTTGCAGTATTATACATAGGATTATTAGCAAGAAACATTAAAATATCAAATGCTGTCTGGGGCAAACCAAGTTCCCGGCATAATGGCTTACATTTTTTGTTATATGCAAGTGACATTTTCAAAGCGAAATCTATACTTGCATTCATTGAAATCGCCTCCTAATTATTTCAAATTTGTATAATTCATTTTTGAAGTGATTATAAGAAATTTTTATTATAATGTCAAGCAATGCGTTTTATTTTTAATGCGGAGCGTTTTTTATTTCATAGGAAATGACAACGTAATTTCCTATGAAACAAAAAAAACCGCTTAAATAAGCGGTAAAAAACGGAGTAATGGGGACTCGAACCCCAACGCCAGCGCATAGCCGACCTGACGGTTTTCGAAACCGTTCCCTTCACCAATTTGGGTATTACTCCATGGACATATGAAATCTTATCATAAATTTATAAAGATTTCAATACAAAAATGATGAGAAACACACTTTACATGTTTCTCATCACAATATACATTCTCATTCATCTTATTTTGTCTTCAGTGTTTTCGTAGAACTATAGGAACCATAATGTTTTTTTCCACTCACAGTTTTATAAGCTCTTACTTTGATACTATATGTTTTATATTTTAATCCGGTAAATTTTTTCTGATTCGTCTTCACATATGCATAAAACCATGTTTTGGCACCTTTTTTACGGTAAGCAACTTGATAACCAGTAGCACCTGTTACTTTTTTCCATTTAATTGTTCCACCTCTTTTTGCTTTCTTAATGGAAGTTATAGTTGGTTTTTTAGGAACGATATAAAATATCCTTGTACTAGAACCATTGTAATCACCGATTCCAGTTACTTTTACAGTACCTTTACCTGTTGATTTATTAGTGCCATAACTTAATGTATAGTCCGTACCTTTTACTAATTTCTTATTAGAATATGTAATTGTTAAAGAAGGTTTGATCTGTTTTCCAGTGTAAGTTTTATTTGCAATTGAAGAAAATTTACAAGATGAAATTTTTTTCTTTGCTGCTGCAGTTGTTGATGTGGCAGTCGTAGCAATAGCAGTTGTAGTAGGAATTGTCTCGGTTGCCGTGGACGTCGTTCCAGGTGCTGGTGACTTCTTAATATAAATATCTTTGACCATATAGTTTAAGTCAACACCACCCGAAATACCACTTACAGATGCATTTTCCGAACATTGCCAAATAGCATAGCTTTTTTTGTATGTACAACTTGAACGATACTGTGCCACCCATCTTGTTACATTATTGAAATAAGAAGCAGTCAGATAATTAACCCACCAATTTTTGTTTGCATAAATTCCCGTTTTATAACCTTCATTTTCTAAAATATCACAAAATGCTTTTGCCATTTGTCCTTTTAAAGTTTTACTTGCTTTCTCCTGTACTGTATCTTCCATATCATAAAAGATTGGCAAAGAAGGTGATGTGTTCCATTTTTTACATTTGTTCACCATACGCAACGCATGTTTACCTTCGCTTTTTGCTTTGCTCAGTGTATTCGCATAAGAATATAAATAGATTCCATAAGGAATATTGTTATCACGGCAACCTTTTACATACTCTTCAAATTTTTTATCATCCTGATCTGTCTGATCTTGTCAATAACCGCAACGAATAATAACAAAATCAACTGATTTTTTTAATTTTGAAAAATTAATCTTACCATTATGATATGAAATATCCACACCTTTGGCAATGGTGCCGCTAGGGGCTTTGGGAGTTGATGTTTTTAACCCTGGTCTGGTTGATTGTATGTCACCTTCATCATCTACATAACTATCACCCATTGCCTTATCTACCTCCACCGTATCTTGTGCAGAAACAGTCCATGATATTGTTCCGAATAACAGGCAAACAGTCAATAGTATTGTCAAAATTCTTTTCATAATTAGTCTCTCCAATCTTTCTCATAATCACATTATTCATTACTTCTTTTTTACGATAACATATTATTTATATTCTGTAAATAATATGTAACAATTATGTAATATTTTCCAGGTTGCAAATTTATATTATTGATTCAACCATAAATAATTCATGAATCTCGGAATCTGTTTCTCCCAGTCCGCCTCACAATGTCTCCCTCCAGGTTGAAAAAATATACGTGTCTGACATCCTTTTTCATTCAGTTTCTGTTCCATTTTCCGATTGCTTTTTGCCATATCAGTATCATATTCTGGATTTCCCTCTGTGGCTCCTGCTTCTACTTCTCCCCAAGAAAGATACACTTTGCTATCTGCATCCAAAGAATATTTTTCCATATCTGCTAACAGATCACTTACACAGACAGTAATTGCACTTGAAAGACATGCAGCTTTTGAAAAATACTGGTTATATTTTGTAACTGCAAATAAACTCATTAATCCACCCATACTAGAGCCACCGATCGCTGTTGCTTCACGAAACGAATAGGTGCGAAAATTTTGATCGATCATTGGTTTTAATATTTCAATCATCCAGCGAATCGTCTCATCGCCGGTTCCATCAATATCACCTAAAAAATTGCTGCTGATATTATATGGGCAATATTCGATCAAACGATGATTTCCTTTGTGACTACACTCGATGCCAACGATAATCATCGGTTTTTCCCATTGTTCAAGAAATTCTTTTAATCCCCAACTTTTCCCATAGGTTGCATCATGATCAAAAAACAAATTATGACCATCAAAAAAATACATGACTGGGTATCGCTCGTTTGTATATTCGTAATCATCTGGTAAATAAATATGCAAATTTCTATCTTCATTTGCAGGCTCAAAAAATATTGTTTGTTTTATTATCATTGATACACCTCCGCATTTTCGCATGACTTATTTATTTTAACAAATTTCCCAGAAAATCTCAACTAATCTTGGATAGATAATGCGGGAATGATATAATAGAATCAAAATAAAAAGAGGAGCTATTTATGAAAAAAATATTATTGTTATCAACTGGAGGTACGATTGCCTCTATACAAACAGAACATGGTCTAATGCCTGGACATTCCGCTGATAATTTATTATCTTATGTTCCAAATTTAAATGCTCTGTGCGAAATTGAATATAAAGAAATTATTAATTTGGACAGTACAAATCTGCAACCAGAAAATTGGATTCAAATGGCCAAAACCATTGCCCTAGAACAAAATCATTATGATGGAATTGTAATTACACATGGAACTGATACGATGGCATACTCGGCCTCTGCTCTTAGCTTTATGCTTCAAAATATCAAAAAACCAATAATTTTGACTGGGTCCCAACTTTCAATCACAGAGCAAACAACCGATGCTATACAAAATCTCTATGATGCTTTTTGCACAGCAGTGTCTGGTATTCCTGGTGTTTATATTGTATTTAGTGGACGAATTATTCAAGGAGTTCGAGCAAGAAAATTGTATACAAAAGAATTTGACGCTTTTCATAGTATAAATTCCGATGATATTGGTTGCATAAAAAATGGAAAGGTCATATTAAAGAAATCCATTTCAACTCCAAAAAATCCTTTTACACTTGATTTAAAATTAAATACAAAAGTTCTGACTCTGCGCCTTTTACCAGGAACAGAACCAGAACTAATAGATAAGATAATGGAATTGGGTTATGATGGCATTATTTTAGAAGCATTTGGTTGTGGTGGTGTGCCAAATCAAGGCAGAAATCTACTCCCTTGTCTAAAAAGAGCCAATGAACTTGGGACTACGATCGTGATTGCCTCACAATGTTTATATGAAAGTGTTGATCTGACCGTCTATGATGTCAATGTACAGGCAGCAAAACTTGGTGTGATCTCCTCTTATGATATGACACCAGAAACAACCGCGGTAAAACTGATGTGGGTTTTAGGACACACCAGTCATCTTGACAAAATCCATCAGATGATGAACACTTGTTATGTTGGAGAATTTACAGAAGACCTGCAAACAACGGAGCACCAATTACCGTAAGAATTCCTGCAACAACGATGGATAAACTGCTCATTGCTCCTTCTACTTCTCCTAATTCCATCGCTTTGGAAGTTCCAATTGCATGAGATGCAGTGCCGATTGCAACTCCACGAGCAATTGGTTCTGTAATATGGAATATTTTAAATATCGTTTCGGCAAGAACATTTCCTAAAACACCTGTAACAATGATCACTGCCACTGTAATCGATACATATCCTCCCAATTCTTCGGAAACACTCATACCAATGGCAGTTGTAATCGACTTAGGAAGAAATGTAACATATTCTTTGTGATCTAATGCAAAAACGGTTGCTAATACCAAAATCGTTCCAAGACTCATTATGACACCAGAAGTGATTCCGATTACAACTGCTTTCCAATTTTGTTTCAATTTTTCTAATTGTTCATAGAGAGGAATCGCCAAACAGATCGTTGCCGGTGTCAACAGAAAGCTGATATATTTTGCTCCCTCATAATAAGTCTTATAATCCATTTTTAACACAAGCAGAAAAATAATTGTGAGAACGATAGAAATTAATAATGGATTAAAGATTCCCAGTTTAAATTTTCTTTTCAGCAAAGCACCTATTTCATATGAAAGCAAACTAAGAAATACCCCTAAAAAAAGAGACGTTTGTATCAAATTACTCATTTTCTCCTGTTGCCTCCTTTTGCTGTTTCTTTTTTTCATTTTGGATTACCACCTGCGATACCTTGCCAGTAAAAATCAGTACAATACAGGTAGATAGAAACGTAATTAAGATATAAACTATCCACGAAGGTTTTATAATATCCCATACAGAAATCAGACCAACTCCTGCTGGAATAAACATGATTGGCATGATTTCAACTAAAAAATTACCAGCTTCTTTAACACTGGACAATGGAATAATATGAAATTCCAAACATAGAAACATGATGATAATTCCGTAAATACTTGCCGGAATTGGAAGAGGTAACACCTCATGAAAAATCTCACCAATAAATGAGATGACGATAATGATTAAAAATTGTCTTATGTACTTCATTTTTCTCTCTTTTCTACTATTATAATAGATTTATGCATTTTCCCCCACGTATACATTATTCTCTCTAAAATAGTCGAATAAAAATATTATAGAAATTTTTTTCCAATATGTCAATCATATGATTTTGTTGTTGGCAACTGGACAATGATGACAGCAATAAAAATCAACATACATCCAAATAATTCTCTTATCGTTAATTGTTCTCCAAGAATCATCCACCCAGCTAAAACGGAAAATACCGACTCTAAACTTAATAAAAGAGAAGCAATTACGGGATGTACATCTTGCTGTCCAATGGTTTGCAAAGTATATCCAACTCCACTTGATAAAACACCGGCATACAACAATGGAATCCATGCATTCCATGACGCAAAAGGGATAACCCATAGTTTTATTCCATGGAATGAATGATGCATATCAAACCAAAACATTGGGATACATGCGAGTAATCCTGCTGTCAGAAATTGAATACAAGACATTCGAACAACATCCACTCGATCTATAAAATGATCAATTGTTAATATGTGCAGGGCAAATAAAAAGGAACAAGCTAACACCATTAAATCTGACGTACGAATGGAAAATCCTTCGTGCACACAGAGTAGATACAAACCAATCAAAGTGATAATGATAGATATCCAGATGTTACAGTGGCAGCGTTTCTTCATAAATAATCCAAGAATTGGTACAAAAATAATATAACAAGCAGTTAAAAAACCGGCTTTCCCAGAAGAAGTTCCCAGGTATAGGCCAAGTTGTTGAAAAATAGAGGCAAAGCAAAGACAGACTCCACAACAAATACCGGCAACAAATAACGTTCGTTTTTCTTGCCTTGTGACTGGTCGTCGTTTCGTCAATCCCAAAGAATCCAAAAATTTGATGACCGGTAAAAGCACCCCTGCTCCAATGAAATATCTTACGCAACTAAATGAATATGCTCCAATTGTTTCACCACCTTCACTCTGAGCAACAAACGCGACACCCCATATAAAAGCGGTGATCACTAATAGGGTCGAGTGAAAAGCCTTTTTGTTATTCCTCATATCTTTTCTCCTACTTTATCTTTTCTTAATTTATTAGTATAACATAAAATGAACCGCAAGAAAGTGTTTCTCACGGCTCAATGATAAAACATAATAGGACTGCAATGATCAACAGAAGAAACAAGAGAGTTTAAACTTGCTCCCTATCTATCTTACGAAATTCCTTTTTCATCACAATATCTAATTCTCTCATTAAACTTAATAATTGTACTAAATTTTCTTTTCCATAACAGCTGATGACATTTTCAAAGTACTCTTTTAATGTATTTTCATGCTGATTTAACATTTTCTCACCAAAATCGGTGATTGTCACATAGGTACCCTCACTGCCATCTCCATCATGGGTCCAAAGTAATAATCCCTGTTCTTTTAAATCTCCAATCATTTTCGACATATGGCTCATTGCCACCTGCATTTTTTCTGCTAAATCTTTTAAATAAGTTTTTTCACATCCATTTTCTTTATTTTCTTTCATCACATAAAGAATAATGTATTCTTGAATACTTAGGTCATGGAAAAAATCAGTAAATTTATTCTTTCCAAATAGATACTTGTGATAAATAAATTCATTTGCTAATTTTGTAATATCTCGTTCATTTATTGCCTTTGTCATGTAAACCACCACTTTCTATTCCTAACTTCTTGGGAATCGTTAACAATCCTCTAACATTTTTTGTTACATAATCGGTTTCTTCCTGATGACTTTCAGCCAACTGCTGCCGAATATTTTGCATACGTTCATCTAGAGAAGCACTAAGATTTGCACATTCTTCTAGTTCGAACGCCAATTCCTCTAGCTGTTTTTCGGATAAATCTTTTTTATAACGTAATTTGTGTTCTAAACTTGCCCAGCAATCCATAGAAAGGGTTCGAATTTGAACTTCCACTTTCATATTACGTTTCTCATTTTGTAAAAAAATTGGTATTTCTACGATCAAATGTAAACTACGATATCCACTTGGCTTTGGATTATGGATATAATCTTTCATTTCTATCAAAGTGATATCATCTTGCTTTAGCAATGCTTCTGCAAGCATATAGACATCATCGAGAAAAGAACAGATTACACGGATACCAGCAATATCACGAATATTCTCTTCCACCGCTTCTAAAGACAAAGGAATGTCTTTCGTTCTGATCTTTCGAATCAGACTATCTGGTGATTTTACTCTTGATTTAATATTTTCAATCGGATTCCGATCATACTGTAGTGAATACTCTTCATTTAATACCTTAAACTTTGTCTCCACTTCCATGATCGCACATCGATAATAAGTCATCAGACGATCGAAGGGTTCACGATTATGATTCATAAAGTCCAAAAATTCATTGGACATTAGTTCATGTTTGATAAATCGCTGTCGATTATATTCGAGCATTTGTCCAATTGGATTTGTCTTATGTGATTCCTGTATTTCATTTTTCTCCAAATCAAACGGATTTCCCTCAATCTCTGCCTTTAGTTCCTCATAAAAAATATTTAGTTTGCCAATATACGACTTATTCCATGGTTTATTTTTACCAAAATAATGAATAATAACCCCATTTTCGCGAATCCAATTTAAATCAATTTTTTGATTTCCCGCTTTCGTATTATGCAAAGTCATAATCCTATCACTTAAATTATATTTTAAAGTATCGATCATCTTTGTCTTATTACCATATAATGCTGTGATTACATCCTGATCTGGCAATGATAAATATTTGCTTTTTTCAAGAGCATATGTAAGTGCTTCCTCTGGCTTTTGATATTCTCTTAACGCCTGAAGGTTCATCAGAAGTACTCCACTATTAATATAATCAACTTCTTCTTTGATTCCCAGACGCAATTGATTGACCTTTTTTAGCATTTTCCCGACATGAGTACTTGCACAAAAATAGTTATCTTCAAAATCTGTCTGATATAATTCATCTAATGGGTTGATAACCACAATATCTCCATCTAAATATAAAATCCGATCTAGCTCTTCTGGCAAAAATTGTGCAGCATATATTCGATAATAAATTAATTTTGGATAACGTTTATTATCTGGAAAATCTGAAAACTTCTCAGGATCTACAAAAATAAAATGAATATTTGCCCGGTTATCGATTTTTAATTCAAATTGTCTAATGTCTTCCTCCGTACAGTCTGAATGAAAAATATAAATATCATATCCCTCTAAAACTGGAAATCTGAGAAAAGACTCGATACATTCATAAATATGATTCAGATAATGTTTATCTGCTGTAAATAAGATGTTCATCCTTCTTCACTCCAATAATAATATTTTGACAATCATATCTTTCTATGATACATTGTACTTGCCAATACAATTGTTTTGATTATACAACTGTATCATCACTAACATTATTCGTCAAGATACAAGTGTTCGGACTATACAATTCCGACACTTTTGTCTCGTCAATACAAAAGTGTTTTACATATAATTCTAAATATAGCGGGGATTTTCAAATGTCAGATCAAACAATCGAAACAGAATTAAAAAAACGTGAAGTACTCCGCATGTCAAATGCAGAGTCCAAAAGACTAACAAAAGAATG
The DNA here is from genome assembly GCA_030523275.1 of Lachnospiraceae bacterium. Classification (GTDB taxonomy): domain Bacteria; phylum Bacillota; class Clostridia; order Lachnospirales; family Lachnospiraceae; genus Fimousia. The sequence goes on along the minus strand of JAUNIX010000020.1, from coordinate 23,511 downwards.
TATCCAAACAGCACTGATCTATCTTATGGGACAACAGCCGTTTGAAAAAATAACAATTACATCCATTATCAAACGTTCGGGCGTTTCTCGAGCTGGATTTTATCGAAATTACTCTTCCAAAGAAGAAGTTCTACAAGATATTGGCAGCCGTCTGTATCAACAACTTTTGGAAGCATCGACTGATGAAAAATACAAAGACAATCCATATCAATTATACCTGGATTGTTTTCGCAAGATTGAGGAACAAGCAGATCAGGTACGTCTGTTCATTCAGGCAAACTTGCCTTTAGATTTCATTTTTGATACCGTTTCATTACTCAGACAGACACCAAAAGATCAATCTACGACGGAACACTATCGACAAATCGCGATTGAAAGTGCCCGTCGAGAAATTGCAATCTCCTGGTTCCAAAAAGGAATGAAAGAATCACCAGAGGAAATGGCAAACATCTGTGTATCTATTTTTCATGCAGAATCATAGGGATACAAATGTTATACCCATTCAAAATGATCTTTTCCGGCTCCTAATTCGAAGTGATATTTGACAATACCTAGGTCAATTTTACTACAAGGCCCGAATCCAGCTTTCACTTTTACTTGATTGCCTTTTCTTGATAATTTAAATTTTTGCTGGTTGACTGCCGTTGGTGCTAACAATGCAGCTTTTATGCCACGTTGATACCAATTCGGCAGATCACCGGTACAATCTGCAACACTGGATGCTTTTTTTGATTTGTGAGGGACACCTTGTGTTTTTCCATAGCCAATCGCAATTACAATCACAAGTTTTTCTCCTTTTTCAATTTGAAAAACACCTTCGATTTTGCTATAAGTCATCTTTACCCAACAAGTGTTCAACCCCATCTGTTGTGCCAGCAACACCAAATGTTCTCCATAGTAACCACACTTTTCATCAAGATCAGAGGTTTTTTCTCCAATCATTGCAATATAATTTTTGACACCAGTAAATTTCCCATAATGTGCCATAAAACCAGAAAATGCTTTTGGTTCATTTGTCACCAATTGAATGTGTAATCCACTTTTCTTATTACATAAGTTAATTTCATTTTGTAATGTTTCGATTATTTCAGGTGACATTTTTTTATCCATATACTGTCGTACACTGTGTCTTGCTTTCATCGCTTCTATCTTATTCATATTGAAACATCTCCTTTTCACATTTATGTTTATCATTTTAACATAAATATACAAAATAAACAGCATAACTTACGAGCATGATGATGCCGGCCATTCTTCCTATTTTATATTTTTTTAGACATGATATTAATAGTAACACTGCCGCTGCAATTGCAACAAAAATATCAAATTGAAATGATTCTCGAAATAAAATTGGTGTCACTAGGGAAGATGTTCCGATTACAAACAAAATATTAAAAATATTACTGCCAATAATATTTCCAATTGCGATATCGGCATTCCCTTTTCGTGCTGCTGAAACGGATGTAAATAGTTCTGGTAAAGATGTTCCAAGAGCAACAATAGTAAGACCGATAAACTTTTCGGATAATCCTACAATCTCTGCAATTGCTGTCGCTGCATCAACGGCAATGCCGCTTCCCATGATAATCATTATGAGACCCATACATAACAATAATATCAAATTCCACCATGGTTGATTTTTTTTGATATTGTCTTCTGTTTGTCCATTCCTTGACATGTAAAGCAAATAGATTAAATATAAAAGAAAAACGCCCCACAATATCATTCCATCAATACAACTGATCACACCATCGATTCCTAAAATAAGTAGCAATATTGTGACTTCGATCATAAACGGTATTTCATATCGAATCGTCGATGTTTTAACCACGATTGGAACAATGACTGCACAACATCCAAGAATTAACAAAATGTTCAAAATGTTGCTGCCAATAATATTTCCGACTGTGATATCGGCTGTTCCTTTTAATGCTGCTGTAATGCTAACTGCGGCTTCTGGTGCACTCGTTCCCATTGCAACGATGGTAAGCCCAATGATCAATTGTGAGATTCCAAACTTCTCTGCGATACCAGAAGCCCCATCAACAAACCAGTCTGCGCCTTTTACAAGCATCAAAAATCCTACCGCAAGTAATAAAAATTGTACCATTATTTCCATAAATGTTCCTCCTTTATTATGCAGCAAGATCTTAAATCAATGTATTTCCACTTCTACCTTCTGTGCCTTCACGCAAAAAAAGCAAGGCCTTGCTGCAATATGTTTATTACAACAAAGTCTCGCTGATTACTCACAAAACCGGATTTTCTTATGAAAATCGTATTGACGGCAATGCAAACATGAAATTCATGCCAGCTACTCCCTTTTTATACAGTATAGGAAAGATATATCCATATGTCAAATGCTTTTTAAAATAAATCATCTGAGCATTTTGATGCTTTGAATTGAATTTAGTATTCAAAGCATCAAATAATCGACCAGTGTACGTGATATAATATGCAATGGTAACCTTGACACAATATGAAATTCTTCAATGATACTATTGTTTTTACTTCCACCGAGCACTGCCAGATCAGAATACCGTTCCAATGAAGTACCAGAGACACAACAACAAGTAACCACTTTTCCTCCCTGTTGCTTTGCATATTTAGCGGCCAGCTCAAGCTCTGGTGTACTATTTTTGACTGTAAAAATAATAACCAGGTCATCTTTCTTAAACAGCTTATAAGAAATTTTTAGTATCTGGGAATCTGAAAGTACGTAAGCATTATACCCTAGCATTTGTAACTGAAATTCAAAATCTCTCGCAATCAGTTTCGTTGTACCTCTTGCTATAATATAAATTTTTTCAGAAAATTTAATATAACGGATGACTCTCAATATTGTATCCGCATCCAGTGCCTCTATCGTCTTTCTACATTCCGTCATCGACCGCTCAAAGATTTCATTTACAACTTTCTCTTCAACAATATAATTCATCTTAGCAGAAACACGATATTTTAACTCCGCAATTCCGTTAAATCCAGCTTTACGAATCGTTCTAGAAACAGTTGCTGATGATGTAAAACTCTCATCGGCTATCTGATTAATAGAATAATCTGGTATTTTTTGTTCATTTTCATTTAACCAGTCCACTACTTCCTGCTCAGATGATGTTAGTTTTTGTTTTTGCTCTTTTGTTAGTTCAATTAACATTTTTCATCCCTTCTCCACTACAAAGTATGTAATTCCTTTATCAATTCCAAATGGTAACACTTTATTTTATCCTCCTAGTTGTTATGCTCTAACTGTTTTTTTGCACTTATGATCCCTCGACGACATCCATCACCAGTCAGACTTTCTACTTTCCCATCTTTCATCTTGACATCTAAATAACAACGATTGCTGCATCCACTACAGATAATTCTGTGATAATCTAAACAATCCGTATGCTGTTTCTTTTGCATAACATTCACCCCCAATCCAACGAGTTTTATCTTAAATTTCACCCTGACAACCCGAACAATAAACACTACCACGTCCGGAAATCACAATCTTTTTTAATGTTTGACCACAGACTGGACAAGGTTCTCCACCGTGTCCATAGACTCTTAAATAAGGTGTATTTCGATACTCTTTTCCTTTTTCACGTAAATAGTCTTCTTCCTTGATTGCATTCTTTTCTATGTAATAATGTAACGCTTTGGGAATTTCAGCAGCTAAACACTCAAATTCTGCCAAATCCAAACTATTTGCCCTGCGCCTAGGATGAATCTTTATGCGGAATAAGATTTCATCTGCATAAATATTACCGATTCCGGCAACCATCGTCTGATCAAGAAGACATTCCTTAATGGTTTTTCTTTTCCGTATACAGATTCGTTGTAGATATTCTGCCGTCAAAGCAGAATCGAAAGGTTCCAGTCCCAACTTGTGTATTCCTGTGATCTGGTCTTCTTCCTTTTTATTTAAAAGCCAAAATCGACCAAATCTTCTACTGTCAATAAAACGAAGTTCTTTCCCATTCTCCATTCTTATGATCACATGCGTATGCTTTTCCATCTCATAATCAGAGGGTGTTACAAGCAAACGACCTGTCATCCTAAGATGAAGCGTGATATTATACTGCGTTGTATGGATAATGAGAAATTTACCTCTACGACTTATAGATTCAATTTGTTCCTCTGTCAACTTATGGCAAAATTCATCTGATGATGGACAGGCAATCACTTGTGGGTGATTTATAATTACATTTTGTATTTTTTGACCAATCATCTGTGGTTCTATCACCCTTCTTATCGTTTCTACTTCTGGTAATTCTGGCATACATATTCCTTTCAGTATTCATCAAAATCATTCACTTTTTCTATCATTTCTTTAAATAAATGATAGAAAAAGGATTATTCATATGTTTGAACAATCCTTTTCTTAATCGTAATTAACTTTATCATGTGAAATAATTATCGTCAACATGAAATAAAAACCATTCTGAACAGTTGTCAGAATTTTATTTTTTTCTCGTTAACATGTGTTTGATAAAAACATACATCATAATTGCAAAAGCCATCAAATAGCCAAACATTCCCAATGCCGGAATACCAAGCACTTTCGGGTTCATATCCGTCGTACAAATAATACTGGAGCTTACTAACAAAGCCATCACCCATAGACCCATAACGATATTCCGAACCAATCTTCTTAGCAATCTCTCCAATTCTTTTGATGCATGAAGATCTAGGTGAATCTTTGATTGTCCCCGCAAATATTTCTGCAAAATTTCATCTACAGTCATCGGCAGATTGACTGCTTTGTGAACCGAACGATAAAGCAAGTTTCCACTATGCTTCAATTCCTTCTTCCAATCAAAATTCTTTAGAAATTCTGCCTGTATCCGTGCCTCTGCTATCTCGACAATACTAATTTCCGGACTGATGTCTGCGAGAATTCCTTCGACATGAGTCAGTCCTCGAACGAGCATTGTCAAACCATGTGGCATGGAAATTTTATTTTCTTTCATGATTTCCATCAATGCCTGCATCACTTCAGCCACACGAATACTGCCAATATCTACCTCTCTATATTTTGCTACCAAATGACTAATATCTTCGTGAAGTTGTCCCTGATCTGGCTTCCCATGAAATTGTCCCAAAGCAAGCACTGCATCCTGAATCATATAAATATCATTTTCAGCAATGCCCTGTACTGCTTTTCCAATCATTTTCTTATCGTACTCTGTCAGTTTACCCATCATTCCCATATCAATCCAGACAATCTTACCGTCACGAATTTTTACATTGCCCGAATGGGGATCTGCATGGAAAAAACCATCTTCCATAACCTGCTTTAGAAAATTATCTACCAGTTTGCTGCCGATTTCAGTTAGATCATATCCATTTTCAAGCAGATTTTGCTTCTCATCAACAGAAAATCCTTCGATATACTCCATCACCAGCACATGCCTTGTCGTATATTCCCGATATAAATAAGGAGTTGCTACAAATGCCACATTTTCATTTCGACGAGCAAATTCCTCTATATTCGACGCTTCCATCAGAAAATCCATTTCATCCTTGGTGACAGACCATAGTTCGTCCAATACCATATCAAGATCCACCAGTCCTTTGTAACTGACTGGTGGCAACAACCTTACCGCTTTATGTAAAAGCGCAATATCTCTTGACATGATTTCATAAATTCCCTGACGCTGTATCTTAATTACAACTTTTTCTCCAGAATTTAATATTGCTTTATGAACTTGGGCAATGGAAGCAGAGCCAATCGGTTCTTTCTCAATCGAAGAAAAAACAGATTTCCATGAATCCCCATAGGATTCTTCTATCACTTCAACGACTTGCTCAAACTTCATCGGCGTCACATTGGATCTTAAACGAATTAATTCTTCACAATATCGTTGTGGCAAGATATCGGAATGCATGGACATGATCTGTCCCAGCTTCACATAAGTCGGACCTAATTCTTCCAAGATAATTCGCAATTTTTCTGGTGTGACCCCTCTTGAAATATTGTTTCTGTGGAGTACTGCTGTAATTTCTTTCAGCCGTGATCCGTGATCTTTTTTATCACTTTGGGGACTTTTTTCCCTATTCATCTACTCCTTCGTCATCAGTTGTTTCTGACTCTTTTGCTTCCTTTTCTTTCTCTTCTTTTGCTTGAATTTGAGATTTTAATTCCTCTAACTGTTCTGGGGTCATTTGATCGAGAACTTCCATCAGTTCTTCTGGTGTTGATGCCTTTAAAGATACATTGACATTTTCTTTCACCGTCTTTTTAATATTGTGCTTTAATTCTTTATTCAGCACTTTTCCCTGTTCCATGGTAAGTTCACCTTTTTTCACCATGTCATCGAGAATTTCCTTTGATTTCTCAGTGGTAGTTGCCACTGTACCAAGTCCTGCTAATAAAATTTTTTTCATGTTTTCTCCGAATTTTTCCATATGCTAATCTCCTTTCTTCTTTTTTATCTTCTCTTTTATTATTTATATTATAACTCAAATAGAAAAAAACACAACCATCATTTACATTATCTGTAAATGGTGATTGTGAAATCTCGTTAGATAATTAATAAGCCAATTGTATGTACAAAAAAAGCACAAAACCATGCAATCGCACATTGGAAAAGTACGACCATTACAGCCCATTTTCCACCTAATTCACGCTTAATAGATGCAATCGCTGCTGCACATGGTGTATACAAAAGACAAAATACAAGCAAGGAAGCTGCCGCCAGTGAGGAAAGTGTTGCATGAAGCCCTTTTGCACTAGTAAATAAAACATTTAAAGTAGATACGACACTTTCTTTTGCCATAAATCCAGTGATCAAAGCTGTTGAGATACGCCAATCACCAAAACCAAGCGGTTTAAAGATTGGGGCAATCACTCCAGCAATCATTGCCAAAATACTATTTTGTGAGTCACTAACCATTTGCAAACGCAAGTCAAAAGTCTGTAAAAACCAAATCACGATAGTTGCAAGGAAAATGACGGTAAATGCTTTTTGCAAGAAATCTTTCGCCTTCTCCCATAACAACTGAATTACATTTTTTGCACTTGGCATCCGGTAATTTGGCAATTCCATTACAAACGGCACGGCTTCTCCCCGAAAGGCACTTGTTTTTGAAATCATTGCCACGATAATTCCAATCGCAATCCCTAAGAAATAAAGTCCTACCATAATAAGACCACTATAGTTCGGAAAAAAGGCAGCCGTAAAAAAGCCATAAATCGGAAGTTTTGCAGAACAACTCATAAAAGGGGTCAACATAATCGTCATTTTACGGTCACGATCCGAAGGAAGCGTTCTGCTTGCCATAACCCCAGGCACGGTACAACCAAAACCAATCAGCATTGGAACGATACTTCGCCCTGACAATCCGATTTTTCGCAATAACTTGTCCATCACAAAGGCAACTCTTGCCATATAACCGGTATCCTCTAATAATGATAAAAAGAAAAACAACGTCACGATAATCGGCAAGAAACTGAGCACACTTCCCACACCATTAAAAATTCCATCAATGACCAGGGAATGTACCGCCTCATTGACGTTCCAAGCGGTCAAAGCCTCATCGGTAAGAACCGTCAGTTTTTCGATTGCTATTTCCAACAGTCCTTGCAGCCATGCGCCAATGACATGAAAAGTCAAGAAAAATACCAACGCCATAATCGCAATAAACATCGGAATTGCAGTATATTTTCCAGTCAAGATCTGATCGATCTTTCGGCTTCGCATATGTTCTTTACTTTCTGAAGGTTTGATAACCATCTCATCCACAAGCTTTTGAATAAAGGAAAAACGCATATCTGCAATTGCTGCCGCACGGTCAAGTCCTCGTTCTTCTTCCATCTGTACAATAATGTGTTCGATCATTTCTTCTTCATTCGTTGTCAGATTTAAAGCAGAAAGAATCCTTTGATCTCCCTCCACAATCTTAGTTGCTGCAAAACGAACTGGAATTTCCGCCTTTTTGGCATGATCCTCAATCAAATGCATAATCCCATGCAAACAGCGGTGCACCGCTCCACCATGATCTTGTTCATTGCAAAAATCCATACGTCCCGGCTGCTCTTGATATTTTGCGATATGGACTGCGTGACGTGCTAACTCATCCACACCTTCATTCTTAATTGCAGAAATTGGCACAACCGGAATTCCCAGTGCCTCTTCCATATGATTAATTCGAATGGAACCTCCATTGCCTGTCAATTCGTCCATCATATTTAATGCCAGTACCATTGGAACCCCTAATTCCATCAATTGCATCGTTAAATATAAATTTCGCTCAATATTCGTCGCATCCACGATATTAATGATCGCCGTCGGTTTCTCATTGATAATGAATTGCCTGGTCACAATCTCCTCACTGCTATACGGAGACATAGAATAAATACCAGGCAAATCCGTAATCTCTGTATTGGGATATCCTTTAATCGAACCACTTTTGCGATCAACCGTCACACCTGGGAAATTTCCGACATGCTGATTCGATCCTGTTAATTGATTAAATAACGTTGTTTTCCCACAGTTTTGGTTGCCCGCAAGTGCAAATGTTAGGATTTTATCATCTGGTAACGGATGCTCATCTGCCTTCACATGATATTTTCCAGTCTCACCAAGTCCCGGATGTTCGCTTCTTTTTCTGATTTTTTTCTTCGTGAGTGTCTGTTCTTCTTTTTTTCCCTCCACAGGCTTAACTTGGATTTTCTCTGCATCTGCCAAACGAAGGGTCAATTCATATCCGTGAATCCGTAACTCGATCGGATCACCCATCGGAGCATATTTTACTAATGTAACTTCTGCTCCGGGAATCACTCCCATATCTAAAAAATGCTGTCGCAGCTCTCCTTCTCCTCCAACCACTGTCACAACCGCCGATTTGCCGATTGCTAAATCCTTTAATGTCATGGCTGTTTCCTCCTCTATTTCAACTCCATTTAAAAATGGTAATGATAATCTTTGTCAATATTAGTATATTGGTAATGATAATCTTTGTCAATAAGAGAAGTTTACTTCTTATTCATTTCTTCGGATTCGTTCTACAATACTACCTTTTTTCTCCATATTCTGATAAGCCATTACGGGAATGAAAATACATACCATACAAACGACAAACACCTCCATGACGATCGGCAGTACAGGTATTGTAAATGCCACATCTCTATAATTCATAGATTGATATAACGAGTATGTCACTCCCAACCCAAATGTGGCAGTAATCAAAATCGAACTTCCTGCATACAAAATACCTTCTACCGTCAACATTTGTCTCAATTGTCTGTTCGTCATGCCAATGCTTTCTAATACGGCAAATTCTTGTTGTCTGCTCTGTACATTGCCAACGGATGTATTTAAATAATTCATAATCCCGATAAATGCAAGGATAAATGCAATACCAATCCCAATTCTCATCATATTTCCCTGCGCTTTGGTCACAGTTTTTAGTTCCTCCAATTTTGACTCATAGGAATAATCTTTTGGATACTGGCTGTTTTTTAACATATACTGAATGTCTTTTTCTACTGACGGATCATATTCTTTTTCATAGCGCACACCCAATTTTGACACATAAGCATTGGGAACAATCTTTTTTAAAAACCGATCACTGACAATCAAAGTCGGTGTCGTTCCCAATAAATTGGAATAATAAGAGTCATTTGTCATTCCCTGAATGGTCATCTGATACTGTTTATCCCCTTGGAAAAGGGAATAAGAAATGGATTTACCAATTACTTTTTTCTGCTGTAATTTTAAATCATTCGTGATTAAAATGCATGTTTTCCCCTTTTTAAAATCTTGTTCATTCATTGGATCGGTAAACCACTGGTTTAAATATTGAAATTCTGTATCATCAATTCCTACTAGATAAGAAAAATATTTTTCCGGATGGTTTTGATAATCTGCTTTTACATCCTGATACTTTTCATCCATCCATGTCTCATAAAATTCATTCATCCAGTATTCCATGAAATCTTTCTCCCATGGAATCACAATTTGTGCATTGGTAACCGCATGTGTTTCTTTTACCGCTGGATGATGCTTAATTTGTTGTAATAAATCATCACTAAGAACCGGCTTCCACTTGCTTTCTTCCGACATCTGCATAATATCATTTTTGATCACCAGATCATTGTCCATATAATTTGATACAATCGTACGTGGTCCCTGACTTTGGATCAGTGTTACCATACATAAGAAAAAAGAAAGCGAAATTCCCAGGGTAATAAGTACCATAGCAGTCTTCTTTTTGTCCTTTGTAAATTGTTCCCACGCCATTCTCCATACAAGATTTCCCTTTTTACGTTTTCTCTGCGAATGTTTGTTTGCGGAAATTCGTTGATAACCAAGTGCCTCAATCGGAGAAATTCTAGTTGCCATTTTTGCTGGTTTTCGACTGCCAAAATAAATGGTAATCAATGCGATTGCCGTGCATAATATCAATACCAAAGGATGCAAAGTCATTTGTGTACTTTCTCGGATACCAAGTGTTTTTACAATCGCCGGAATGAATTTTAATGATGTAATTGCTCCAATCAGAATGCCAACTCCAGTGCCAATCGCACCAATGATTAGCATTTGCCGTTGTACATACTGATAAATCTGCTTCTCACTCATACCGATTGTTGCTAACAATCCATAATAGCGAACATTACCCGAAATAGACATATACATAATGTTATAAATAAGTAAATATGCACTGACACAAGTAATTAAGATTAAACCGATCACGCCAATCAAAATCTGAATGGACATGGCAGTATCCGCAGTTACGATCAAACGTTGTTTTTTATTTAAATGAAGACTTTGTTCCAATGATTGTGTTATGTGATTTGTAACAAGCGGGGACTGAAATTTTACATATACAAATCCTCGTCCCACATCAGAAAATGTAAAACCAGATTGCTCAGAAAAGGATTTTGAAACATAAAAAGTCTTTGTATCTCCATATCCATCCCACAATCCTGATATGGTAAAATCCTTTGTATGTTCTCCAATTTTGTCTGCATAAGTCATAGTAAAGGTATCCCCTACCTTTAAATCGCCAAGTCCGGCATCTTCTAATGCCTCTTTGGTCGTCATCACCTCATTGTCTTTTTGCGGATAATGCCCTTCGATTGTTTCTATCGCTGCACCTTTGATCTGATTCCATGAAGTGTCATCACTCCAAATAAAAACCGAATGAAGCGTCTGATCATATTTCGTTTTGACCGCCCAAGCACACATGACCTCAGTCCCAACTTCCTTTATTTGGGGATTTTCTTCACATATTTCTTTTTGTTTTTCGGTAAATCCTCCATAAAGTAACGCATCAAAATCACCACCTTGAAGGCGAATATTCTGCGTTTTCTGCATTCGAAAATAAGTTTCACCGGTTGTCAGCACGGTAAATAGCATAAAAACTGCCAAAACAATTGCGAAAATCAAGATACCATTTCTTCGTTTGTTACTCTTTAAAGAATTTTTTGCCATTTTGGCAATCACTGCCTGATTGTTATTTCGAAGCATTCTCATCACTTCCTTTCACAATCCTGCCATCTTCAATTTGCACGATTCGATCCGCCATCTGTGCAATGTCATAATCATGTGTGATCAAAATGATCGTTTGGCAAAACTCTTTTGCCACCATCTTAAATAATCCCAAAACATCATGACTGGTCGCTGTATCCAAGTTTCCGGTAGGTTCATCGGCAAGGATGATAACAGGTTTCGATGCGATTGCTCTTGCAATTGCCACCCTTTGCTGCTGTCCTCCCGATAATGTATTTGGAAATGCTTCTTTCTTTTCTTCCAGTTTTAACATTTTTATGATTTTTTCGACAAATCGTTCATCTACATTTCTTCCATCCAATTCAATTGGAAGAATGATATTTTCATATACATTTAAATCAGGAACTAAATTATAATTTTGAAAGATGAATCCAACCTTCCGCCGACGAAAAATCGTCAACTGTTTTTTCTTCAACTCATTCAGATTTTTACCATCAACAAACACATTTCCACTTGTCGGTTCATCCAGTCCGCCAATCATATGTAGCAAAGTACTCTTGCCACTGCCTGATTTTCCAATGATTGCTACAAACTCCTGCTCATAGACCGAAAAATCCACTCCATCCAGAGCTTTTACCGTATTCTGACCAAGCTGATAATATTTCTTTAAATTTGTTGTCTGTACAATCTTAGAATTCATTTTATTTCCTCCTCTATCCTTTTGATACGATAAGGATAACGTACAAAAATCACAAAACAGTCACAAATCGAAACAATCACAAAACTGTGATGATTGCATTTTGACAACCTATATTTTATCATGCATCTTCATTTGGAAAAAACAGTAAAAAATTAGCGCCGCTATTTTCTTTGGATTGCACTTGAATATATCCTTTTTGTAATTCCAGAATCTTTCTTGTCAAATACAGTCCGACACCAATCCCTTCTATCTCATGCACTTCCGGTTCACGATAAAAGCGTTTGAAAATCTCTGCCTGCCGATTCATCGGTATCCCTTTTCCATTATCTTTGATACTGATTTTGGTAAAAATTTCTTGATAATGGACTGATATTTCTATTTTTCCATGTCGAGGTGTATATTTCACTGCATTATCCAATACATTAAAAATGGCTTCCTCTGTCCATTTTCGATCATGGGGTATTTTTATCTCTTTTTCACAATTGACATACACCTGAATTTGCTTTTTCTCTGCTTTGGGAACAATGGCTGCAACTGCTTTTGCAAGCGTCCCTCGCAAATCTGTTTTTTCTTTTTGAATCTGGATAATTCCTGTTTCCAATCGTGACATTTTCACCATACTTTCCATTAAGAAATCCAGCTTTTCAATCTGCATCTTAATATCACTCAAAAATACATGTCCTTGCTCTGACATCATTTCCTGACCGAGAAGTTCTGTATAAATTTCTAAATTTGCAATCGGTGTTTTCGTCTGATGAGAAATATCCGAAATTAATTCCTTGATATTTTGCTTTTCTTCTAAACTCTCAACCTCTTTCTGCTTCCAAATCTGCTCTACACGATGTAATTTTTCTGAGATTTTTCCCCAAAGTGATTCCTCACATTCATCAAGGCTGGAGGGTTCCATTCCAACTATCATCGCATCGAGATTTTTCTCTAATTTATCTGCAAATTGATAAACCTCTTTTGTTACATTCCATAAACAAAATAGCAAGATTCCTATGATTCCTATCAATATTCCTATCATTAACCAAGCCATTGATACCCCATCCCATATACATTTGAAATATATTTATGCTGCTCATCCTCAATTTTTCCGCGTAGCCGATTGATATTAACCGCGAGTGTATGTTTGTCTACAAACTGTCCATTACCATCCCAAAGTCGATCCAATAGAACTTCATAGGTCAAAAGCTGCCCTTTATGTTCGATAAACAATTTTAAAAGCCGAAATTCTGTTGGCGTCAACAAACATAACTCTCCTGCAACCGTAACCTTTGCCTGTTCCACATTCATTTTTAAAAATCCATCATCAAAATCAAACGGATTTCTTTCCTTTATCCTTTTTAAAATGACATTAATCTTTTTTAATAAAATTTTCATCGAAAATGGTTTTGTCACATAATCTTCTGCACCAAGTTCATACCCCTTTAATGCATCTTCTTCTAAATCCCTTGCTGTTAAAAATAACACTGGCACTTCCTTTTGTTTCTTTACCCATTTACAAAAAGAAAATCCTTCCCCATCAGGTAAATTGACATCTAGTAGTATCAAATCGATGTCCTCTTTTTGATATATTTCCTTTGCCTCTTTGATCGAATGTGCCGAACAAAGAGCATATTTTTCTTTTTGCAATGCGTAGCAAATACCCTGATTTAAATTCCAATCATCTTCAATCACTAAAATTCGTTTCATAAATTCCATCCTTTTCATGTATGATAGTTCTATTTTACTATAGAATCATAGGAAATCAAAAAATATCACAATATTGTGACATTTCATACAAATGCATTTTACATAGAAACCATCGTTTTTTCATATTTAACCGAAATGGTAACACTGCAACGGGAAATGGTAATATGCGTTGCTTGCGCAACGCCAGAATAACGTCTATTATGTAAGTATAAATAAGAAATGTAGGAAAGGAGATGAATTTTATGCTTCATAAAACACTGAAATATTTTCGAACTTCTAATAAGATGACCCAGGAAACATTAGCATTAAAATTGGGAGTCACCCGTCAGACAGTCTCCAAATGGGAAAACGGGATCTCTGTCCCTGATGCAGATATCCTAGCCAAAATGGCAGATATATTTGAAGTTTCTGTAAGCGAACTCTTAGGTACAAGTGAACGATTGGATCAAAATAAAGAAGATGAGACAGATGATAATAAGGAAAATCCAGGCGAAGATGAAAAATTAGATGACGACCATATCGCAGAAACACTCGCTGTTCTCAATGAACAGCTGGCAACCAAAAATAAGCATCGCAAAACAATGATTAGAATCATAAAAATTGTTCTCATTATTCTTGGTGTAACTTATGTACTACCTGTATTGTGTGTACTTGCTTACCTTGCTTTCTTGTTCTTTATGTCTCTGATTGGCTCTTATTAAGAGGAGGAGGATTTTTTATGAAAAAAACTATTATTATACTATGTTTCATTATTAGCCTTTTAGCTTCTTTTACCGTAGCTTCTGCCAATGATACGGTCATGAAAACGAAAATCGGAAATGAAGAAATCATTCGAATCAATATGGATTCATTAAAACTTAGTGAATCAAGCAAGACAGAGTGGGACAAACGATTGGCCATAAATAAATTATGATAAACCGGATGAAACACGTTTCGAGAGTTTCATCCGGTTTTCTCTTACAATTTAACTCAAAGTTCTATTTTTCATTCATCAAAATAGAACAGTTCTTCAAACTTCTTATCCAATGCAATACATAATATCAAAGCCAATTTAGCTGTTGGATTAAATTGTCCTGTCTCGATAGAACTGATTGTATTGCGAGATACGCCAACCATTCTTGCTAACTGAGACTGAGAAATCTTCATTTCTGCTCTTGCCTCTTTTAATCTATTTCTCAATATCAATTCATTGTTCATATAAGTTACCCCAAAACAGATTCTACATAACTAAGCAGAGATAAAATTGAAGCAATTGCATCAATAATTATAAAAAATATATATTTTTTATTCCTAGTAAATGTATACTTTGGATAAGATTCTGCTGCAGCAAATGCACAAAACATAGCGAACGGAACATAGTTATCTTTTCCAGTAAAATAATTAAAAAGAATGATAAAGATAAATACACACGAACATGCTTTAAATCCGATTCTTATTGATTCGTTTTCTATATTTTTTACACCCTCATCATTATTTTCAGCTCTGCTTTTCGCTAGGATTTCTTCTTTATTCATAATATGCCTCCTCTTTTTGCCAAGTTTACTTGTCGTTTACAGCGTAACATTACCAAGTTTACTTGTCAATAATTCTTATTGAGTATATTTATCAAGAACATATTATGAAGAAATCTTCTACAGATTATTTTTAATATCGTTGATCAGAGCATCCACTTCTTCCGGTTTGGTACTCCAACTTGTACAAAACCGCACACTGACATGATCTTCGTCTATCTTACGATCAAATTCAAATATATATTTATTCGATAAATATTCATACTGTTTTGTACTCAGGATAACAAATTGCTGATTTGTCGGACTATCAATATAAGACGGAATTCCATTTTCGTAAAATGCCTGTTTCATCTGCATCGCATATTCAACTGCCTTTTGAGTGATCTGAAAATACAATCCATCTTGAAACAAAGTAGCAAATTGTATGCCAAGTAACCATCCTTTCGCCAGCATTGCACCATTTTGCTTCATATAACTTCGAAAATCTTCCTGTAAATAAGGATTTGTGATTACAACCGCTTCTCCAAATAAAGCGCCGCACTTTGTTCCTCCAATGGAAAAGACATCACAAAGTCTCGCAACATCTTTTAACGATATATCATTGGCTGTAGCCGCCAATCCATATCCCATTCTCGCTCCATCAATAAATAAATACAAACCGTATTCTTGACAGACCTTATGGATTTCCTCTAATTCTTGTTTAGAATAAATCGTGCCGTATTCCGTTGGAAATGATACATAGACCATTTTCGGTTTTGTAAAATGCTCTTTGATTTCGCATGAAGCATACAATTGAGCTTCCTCTTTGATCTGCGCAGCCGTAATCTTACCATCGGTTGACGGTAGAGCCTGTATTTTATGTCCTGTATTTTCTACTGCACCAGTTTCATGTACATTAATATGACCGGTATCTGCACAAATAACACTGTGAAATGGGCGTAAAGCCGCTGCAATAACAGTATAATTCACCTGTGTACCACCTAAAAGAAAATGAATGGCTGCCTGCGGGCAATCCAAATATTTTTTGATTTCATTAGAAGCCTTTTCGCACCAGAAATCCAATCCATATCCTCCGTAACTTTCATTGTTTGTCTTTGTAAGTGCCTCCAAAATTGCCGGATGCGCCCCATGGTTATAATCATTATTAAAGCGAATCATTTTATCCTCCATTTTTATTGTATTTCCTGCCATTTCTGTTCTATATATGATTGATAAGTTGCTTCATCACCAGATAATTTTAAAGTCCGGTCTATCCACGTTAAATTCGTTGATGCAATGAAAATCACGGTCGCGAAAATAGCACACAGCAATTGAACACTTGAATTTTGAACGATGCACTGATACCATTTTTTGTCTTTTTTATCTGCCAACCGTGAAATTGTCTGAAAGAACAACTGATACCCACGTACCATATATGGTATCAACAAATACGCATATACGAGTGTATATTGACCTTTTGCTTCCCAGAACAGATGAAATATAAATCCTCCCAGAAACAAAATTGCAAAAATCAGTTGATACACATCAACTTTTTTCCGATCTAATATCAAGAAAAATAAAACTCCCAGCCATAAAAAATGTAACCAATCATGCGACATCTGAATCAATTTTTGGTTAGTAATACTGCCATCATTGATGAGCATTTTCAAATGTGGCTGCCACTCCACGACACTTTTTCTTCGCTCATTAATCCAAAGTCCCTCAAATGTGCCGTCATTCCACTGAGATGCCGTTTTCTTAGCAAAAAAAGCGATGGCGTAAGATTTATCTTCTAAAAGTTCTTGCATTCTGTCACTAAGCTGCTGTTCAACTACTTCTTCTGTTTTTTCAGTGTCATAATGGTTATGACGAAACACTTTTACTACATAACCATTATACCATCCTGGTCCTCGTTTCCCTTCCTGTAAACCCATAGTTATCCATGATTTTGTCGGAATCCCTTGATTGGCAGAAAATCCGGTATAGTGATGTATTGCACTGGAAATCAGCATGCCAAATACCATGTAAAACAATACGCCATAGCATAACAAAAGAGCAGATAAGCGTTTTCGTCTTACAATCATGTCATATAATATTATAAGCATCGTACCCACAAAGAAAATTAAATAATTGGATTTAAAACCATGGCCCAAGACGACCAGCGAAATTCCTATGAATCCATATATGATGTGCGATTGCTTTATAAATCTCATGACCAGATAGATGCCGATCATCGACACACACAGACCAAACAACGTCCCGTATACAAAAGTTACATAACAATTCATTGGAAAAAATGCCAGCAAAACCAAATATAAATATCGGGAAAGTTTTTTATCCTCAAATAACAACTCTACCATTTTGCTTGTAAAATATGCGATTGCACACAAGGCTGGTATATTCAGAAACTGTACGATCAACCAATTGCCATTGCCAAAAATAGAAAAAAGAAAGGTTAAAAATAAAACCAATCCGTTTTGATGAGGATACTGATAACAATAACCCCCAATATTCCAAGGACTATAATCCCCTGACAGTAGTTTTGTCGCACATTCTAATACAAATTTCTGATCCGCTCTTGGTTCTGCTTGCATCATAATGAGAAATATGGCTAAACATATGACATACACCCACGTCACAATCTTTAAAAATCGGTCACTTGGCATTGGAATTACTTTTTGTTTTTTATGGATGCCGATTTTTACAATAGCTCCAATAAAAAGTATGAAAACAATCATACCGATATTTTTCCATGCCGATTCTTCTAAAAAATAAATGTGTTCTCGATCATTAAGAACCACGCGCCCAAACATACTCTGACAAAAAATAAATGTCGCAAAAATAAATGTTAATACAGTAATGGATATTTTTGAGACTTTCTGTATTATGTTTCCTACTGTGTCCAAATATTCTTTTGAATTCATGATTCGTCTCCTCAAATTTTTTTACTTTTTCATGAGTTTCCAGTGTATTTTACAGTTTCCAATCTCATCTGTCAATGAATCGCAGATTATCTATAAATATCAATCTATATATGTTATAATATTCATAGTCAAATATTATCATTGAATATAGATTATGAATAGGGGAAAGCAATATGAGATGGAGTACTAAAAAACAAAAGATAAAAATTGGTATTATTTCTGATACACACAATGTACTAAAAGACGAAGTCATTGATAAACTAAAGGGCTGTGATTATATCCTACATGCAGGAGATGTCACCAAAAAACATATTTATGATCGTATTTGCCATTTGGATAAACCATTCTATCTGGTAAGAGGAAATAGTGACCGTGATACATGGTCTAATCAGATTCCAAGCAGACAGCTATTTACCATTGGCGGACTTCGTTTTCTTATGGTCCATGACCGATGTAATGTTGGAAATCTTTATAAACAGGTTGATATCATTATCTTTGGCCACACACATCGATTTACAGAAGAAATAATGAACGGAAGATTATGGCTAAACCCAGGTTCCTGCGGACGACCACGCTTTGGCAATCAGACAAGCATGGTCATTATGGAACTCTGCAATAAAAAATATACGATCAACAAAATTGAGGTCTAATATCTCCTTCTTTTAAATTTGTATATGATTTGCATCTAAGATCCGTTCTTGTGTGTAAAGAATAATCTTATCTCCCACCTTTATTTCAAGATTGCCATCCGGGATCAAAACTCTCTCGTTTCGCTTTACAAGTACGATCAATGAACGGCGAGAAATATCAAGATCACGAATTTTTTCTCCTGCCCATTCATTTTGTTCTTTGATCACAATTTCTTTTAAATCGATGCGACCTTCCTGTATATAAGATTCTGCACCTAATACAATGGTATCCCCTGACCGAAGGACAACTTCACCTCTTGGAACGATAATGTCTTTTTGCCTCTGAATGACAACCGCAATCATGCCACGTGGTAATCCTAAATCTTTGATCTTACTGTTCGCCCAGACATCTTTCTCTTTTAGCTGGACCTTGATAAAATTTACATCTTCTTCTTGAGCATATTCGCTGATCTGCTTGATTCGGTTGTACTGCTCCACAAATCCAGCAGAAATAATACCAGTTGGAATTGCTACCATACCAACCCCCAAAAATGAAATAAAAATACCAAAAACCTTTCCTAAAAAAGTGACCGGATAAATATCTCCATATCCTACTGTCAGCAGCGTCGAAACCGACCACCAAATACCAGAAAATGCATTTTGAAAGATTTCCGGCTGTGCCTTATTTTCCAAACTATACATACAAAGGCTGGACGCTAACATTAAGATCAGAATAATAAATACGGAAGACATCAGTTGTTGTCGTTTGTTCGCAATGACCTCTGTGATTACATTCAATGAATCATAATAAGCATTGATGCGGAAGATGCGGAAGATTCGCATAATACGAAAGATTCGGAATGCGACTGCACCTGATGGGAAGAAAATGGGCAGAAAATATGGTAAAAATGAGAATAGATCAACTAGCCCAGTAAATGATAATACATATTTTCGCACTGCAACATATTTTGAAACCTTTGGGTATAAATATTTCGCAGTCCAAAGACGCAAAACATAATCCACAGCAAAAAATATAACGGTAATCAATTCTACTACAACCAAAATTCCGCTATAATGAGCCTCTATCTGATCAAAAGTAGCTAAAACACTGACCAAAAGATTAATGACGATCACCAATGTACTTAACATATCATATCCACGGCTGATAATATTATCTGATCCACCCACTTCTATAATTTTAAATAAGTTCTCTCGTCTAATCTCCCAATCCAATTTTCTTTTCATCCTTCGTAACCTCTGTTCAATATCATTTTTATAGTAAGTAACCTATCTACCAATATAGACAGCGAAAAAAGAAGCCCGAAGGCTCCCTCTTTATAGTATTGCTCTGCGCTTTCCTGTTTTTATACGAATCTTAAAACGATTATATTCTTCCGCTCCATAGAGAATTACTCTCATTACCAAAGCAAGTATACATGCTCCAAAGACATCAATGATAGAATGTTGTTTTAAGAATAGAGTTGATAAAATAATCAAAACAGTCATAAGACGGGTTGCCGGTATCACATATCGCTTTTTCTGAAGTTTTTCACTGTTGGAGATTGCCACTAAACATCCCAACGAATTATATACATGAATGCTTGGAAATACATTCGTCGGTGTATCTAACCGATATAGCAAACGAACCAACTTTGCAAAAATATCATTTCCTTCAACCACCAATGGTCTTAAATGAAGAGCAGTGGGATAAAAGGTCGACACAATCAAGAACAAGGTCATCCCTGTAATCAAAAAAGCGGCTAATTTTTGAAATCCTTTTTTGTCAGTAAAAAAGAAATACATACCAGTCACTCCCACAAATACAAACCATAAATAATATGGAACAATAAAATAGCGATTGAATGGTATCAAATAGTCTAGTGCACATTTGATATAGTAATAATGCACATTTGTTCTTTGTTCAAGATAACAAAACCATGGCATATAAATCAAAGCATACAGCAATACCCATGCATGATTATATTTTTTCCATAATTTTCGTTCTTTCATGAAAACACTTCCTCAATAAACTTTTAAACATTTTGTGAAAATTATAACACTTTCCGCTAAATTCGACAACCGTTCTCCTTTTTTTCTTGCCATATACTTATCATTCGGTAAGCAAGATGACTGCTCACTAAGCCGATGAGCAATCCCCCGATTACATCGGTAGGATAATGTACACCAACATATAATCTAGAAAATGCAATTAGTGTTGCCAGAATAAGTGGCGGAATTCCATATCGCTTCGGTAACATTCGATAACATATACAAGCGCAGGCAAACGATGCCGTTGTATGACCTGAAGGAAACGAAAAATCAGTAGGCTTCGTAATCAATGGTACAATTGCTGTTGTCAAATCATAAGGTCTTATCCGCGCAACCCAATTTTTTAATATCAAATTCGTCATGACCGCGCCTAGACTAATTGATATCAGTGAGGTAACTCCGATAAGTCTCGTCTTTTTCGGTATCAATAAAATGATTGAAACTGTCAACCAAAACCACCCGTTGTCTCCAAGAGAGGTAATCATCTGCCAAAAGCCATTCAAGGCATCCACTCTTATATATTCTTGAATAAAAAGTAAAATAGAAATATCAATATCCTGTAACCAGTGCATTATTTTCATCCTTTCTCATTTATATCAGCAATAAGAGTATATCATATTTTTATAAAAGAAGAGACTTTTTGTACAGAAAAACTCCAATATACCTTTTCACAGTATATTGGAGTTTTTCATTAAGGAATTTTCTATATAGTTAACAAATTTACTGATTTAAAAATTCGAGCACTGTTTTTGCAATCCCATCTGCATCCATTCCATAATATGGATACAATTCTTCCGGATAGCCGTATTCCACAAATGTGTCTGGTATACCAATTTTCTTTAATCTGGCTGGGACGCCTGCTTCCATCAAAACATCTGCAACAATACTGCCAAGACCGCCTAAAATATTATGGTCTTCAACCGTAATAATATTTTTCGTTTTTTGTGCAGCTTTAATGATTGCCTCTTTATCAATCGGTTTGATTGTATGCATATCAATGACACCTATATTCAAACCTTTATCTTCCAGTTTTCGTGCAGCCTGAACTGATTGAAAGACTCCCATACCAGTTGCGATGATTGTTAAATCTTTTCCTTCTTCAATTTCAATCGCTTTACCGATTTCGTAATCATAATCATATCCTTCTTCGTAGACTAACGGTTCTTCTCCTCGTGGAATACGAATATAAATTGGCTGTGGGTAATCAAGAGATTTCCGAAGTAATTTCCGACACTGAATTGCATCACATGGCGCAACCATCGTCATATTCGGTATCGAATTCATTACACCAAATTCAATGATCGTATTATGAGTTGGTCCATATCCAGATGAAATTCCCGCATGTGTACCAATCAGACGTACCGGGAAATCATTATATGCTATATCATTATGAATCTGATCTAAAGCTCTTACACATAAAAATGGTCCAAAGGTCTGTACATATGGCATATATCCTTTTTTGGCAAGTCCAGCCGCAATCGTGACCATATTCATTTCTTGAATTCCAACATCCAATACACGATCTGGATATTTTTTTATTGCTGCATGCACTTTTCCGCCGGCACCAGTTCCATCTGCATTGATATAACAGACTCTTTTATCATCTTCAATCATTTCAAGTATTTCATTGGTAACAGTTCCTTTTGCTTCCATACTTGCACCCATATCGCCACAGCAAAATGTAAATCCTCCCATATTATTCAACCTCCTTCAATTTTTCTGCAGTATACGTATCAATCAAATCTAAAGCTTCTTTCAATTTGTCGTCATCAAATCCACCAATATGCCATGCACAAGGTCGATCTTCCATAAATTGTATACCTTTTCCTTTTTTTGTATCACTAATGATTACCGTTGGTTTTCCTGTATAAGTTACTTCTGGCAATTCACTAAGTACCCGATCAATTTCAGTCATATTGGTGCCATCGACGATAACTGCATTCCAACCAAAAGAACGGAAACATTCTGCCATACCTTCTGGTCCGCCTTTTTCACCCCAACGGTTATTTTGATTACACTCAAACGAAGCCGATGCATGGTTAAAATCTACCACTGCAACAATGCTGTCTAAATTTTTTGATGCTGCATACAAAATTGCTTCCCAGTTAGAACCTTCTTCCATCTCACCATCGCCAAGTAAACAAAACTGACGTGCTTTGATTCCTTCATTTCGATTTGCATGTGCAATACCACAGCACCAGGATAAGCCATGTCCTAATGAACCAGTGGAAACTTCAATTCCCTTTACATGTTTACGGTTTGGATGTGCGCCAAAAGGATGTCCAATCGTATTATAAGTATCCAAAAGCAAATCCCAATCATACATACCCAAATCACAAAAAATGGTAAACAATAAAATGCCGTTATGTCCTTTACTCAAAATAAACATATTTCTTTCCGGATCTTCTAAATTTTCCGGATCAAAACCAAGATATTTGTAGTAGATTGCTACTGTAATATCTGTTGCAGACATTGGTCCTCCAATATGGACATTGCCAATACGCCGTGTGCCAAGTGCCAGTTTTCTACGAATCTCACCGGCTTTTTCCACCAGTTCTTTCACATTTTCGATATAAACTTTTG
>JAUNIX010000045.1 GCA_030523275.1 Lachnospiraceae bacterium | reverse complement strand
TCCCCTCAAGATTGAGGGGAAGGGGAGTTGAATAGGCGAAGCCTATTTTTTATGTCAATTTCTTGGCTCATTTAAAGTATACAGGAAGCTTTCCGATATAATGAAGGTGTTCAAGCCGATATTATACGAAAGGAAAGGTGAGTTTCATGGCAAATAAAACACATAGTCTGTCACATACAAAATGGATGTGCAAATATCATATTGTATTCACTCCAAAGTACAGAAGAAAAGTGATCTATAACGAGTATAAGAGGGATATCAGAGATATATTAGTAACTCTCTGCAAGTATAAAGGTGTAGAAATACTGGAAGGGCATTTGATGCCGGATCATATCCATATGTTAGTCAGTATTCCTCCTAAACTCAGTGTATCACAGTTCATGGGTTATCTCAAAGGGAAAAGTGCACTTATGATATTTGATAAGCATGCAAATTTAAAATATAAATATGGTAATAGACACTTTTGGGCAGAAGGATATTATGTGAGTACCGTAGGATTGAATGAGGCAACCATCAGAAAATATATCCAGGAACAGGAAAAACATGATATAGCAATCGATAAACTGAGTGTCAAAGAATATGGAGGACCCTTTTAAGGGTGGACAGTAATACGAACGCCCTTTAAAAGGGCGGCTACGAGTCAAAGGCAATAAGGCTTGAACAGAAATGTGAAAGCCAGCGTCTTTAGGCGCTGGCCGGTAACAGAGGCTTATAGCCTCAGTGCAAACCACCCGTTTGACGGGTGGTACTGATTTTACTCTTTTTTAATAATATTTTCTATATTTATTATTTTTTGTGCTATATCTTTATAAAAAGCAGGTTCATGAGAAACGAGCAAAACCGTGCCTTTAAATTCCTTTAATGCAGTTCTTAAAGACTGTTTTGCCTGAATGTCCAAATGATTTGTTGGTTCATCCATGATAATAAAATTACAAGGGGTAAGTGTTAATAAGCATATCTTTACTTTTGCCTGTTCTCCACCGCTTAATGTGCCAATAGCCTGCATTGCGTGTTCGCCTATGATTCCGCAACAGGCTAGATTTTTTCTTACTTCCTTTATTGTAAGGGACGGATAATAATTAGACACTATCTGTATTGGAGTTTCTTTTTCATTTTCCCAATATAAATCCTGTTCAAAATATCGTAACTTCACCTGCTCGGAAAAAGAAAATGAACCATTTAAAATATCCAATTTTCCGACTAATGTCTTTAATAATGTTGATTTTCCAATGCCATTAAAACCAGTTATTACAACTTTCTGTCCGCCATTAATAGAAAAATCAATATTAGATAAAACAGGATAATGATAACCAACGGATAAATGCTTAACGTTCAAATGCTCTGTACTTGTTAAAGGCATTTCACGAAAACGGAAAAATGGCACAACTTCTTTTTGTTCAATGGCTTCCATCTTATCCATTCTGTCTAGTTGTTTTTGTCTACCCCTTGCCATTTTTGATTTTCTTCCTGCTATATTTTTACGGATAAATTCTTCCGTTTTCTTGATTTCCTTTTGCTGTGCGGAATATTGACGTATATAATTTTCTCGTAAGGCAGTTTTCTTTTTCAAAAATTCTGAATAAGTACCATAATATTTTCCGATTTTATAGTTATCTATATCACAAATTCGATTTGATATTTTTTCTAAAAAAGCGTAATCATGTGAAACAACCATAAAGGCGTTACTTAAACTGCAAAGATATTCTGACAGCCAATCAATATGTTCTTTATCCAAAAAATTTGTTGTCTCATCAAGCAGTAGTACATCCGGTTTTTCAAGCAATAGTTTTGCTAATATTACCTTTGCACGTTGACCTCCACTCATTTGTACAATAGGTCTATCTAAACCGATTGCTGATAATCCCAGACCAATTACGACCTGTTCTATTTTCGTATCAATCAAATAAAAATCTTGTCGTTCTAATTCCTCTTGATACTTTGCTGCTACGTCTAAGTGATGTGCTAAATTAAAATTGTAACACTGACACTGGATAAGTTATAATAATTACAGGAAAGTAGAGGTGTTACACATGGCAAAGGTACACAAAGTTTATGAACCCGAATTCCGGGAAATGGTCGTACGCCTTGTATTGGAAGAAAGCCGTACAATCAAAAGTGTAAATGAAGAATACAGTCTAGGTGAAGGGACCGTTCGCAGCTGGATCAAACGGTTCGAAGAAGAATGCGCATCCGATCCAGAAAAACAGGATCAAAAGAAACTCTATGAGGAAAACAGACTTCTCCGTCAGCAGCTGGCGGAAGCGAAAAAGGAAATTGATTTCCTAAAAAAAGCAGCCGCATTCTTCGCAAAGGAAATCGTTTAGACCAGTATCAATTTATTGATGAACACAGGGCAGATTTTGGATTAAGATGGCTCTTAAGAAAAATGAAGATCTGTCCAAATGCATACTATAATTATCGGAAAAACCGTAAAGCATTCTAAATGGTGTACCGATTTTACGTATCTTTATTTATCGGATGGAGCCAAACGCTACAACTGCAGCATCATAGATTTGTATGATAGATCGATTGTGGCAACCTTAAACGGAAAGAGGACCGATGCCACACTTGCAATCGATACCCTAAAGATTGCCCTTCAAAAAATAAGACTGGTAAAGGCCTGATCCTCCATAGTGACGAGGGATTGCAGTTTACATCAAAAGATTTAACCGAATACTGTAAAAAAGAACATATCCGGCAGAGCATGAGTAAGTCAGGATGCCTGTATGATAATTCTGTTATGGAAAGCTTTTTTGGTACCTCCAAGGAGGAATTTATCAGACAGCATATATTTGATACCGATGAGGAACTAAATAATGGAACCATTGATTATGTATATGGATACTATAATCATCTGCGTCCGTATTCATCGAATGGGTATCTGACGCCATTTGATAAGAGGATGTCATAACGTTCATTTTTTCAGTGTTAGTGATACAAAAAAGATTGACCAGATCAAATTTATCAGCATAACAGAAATATTCGTTGATATACATCTGTCTGACATCAGGACATGAAGCAGCCCAGAAAGGCATGAGGTCGTAAGACATCGACATCTTATCTGGGTCAACGTTAGAGTTATCTTTGTAGAAAGTTTTGAGTTTTCTGATAAGAGTGTTGAGTGTCTTGTGATTGTTTTGGGAAACATAAAGTTCAATACTGGAGGTGTCGAATGTGAGCATTTGGGTGAGGGAAGCATCAGGGATTTTTGAAAAACTACAGAAATCCAGGAGTTCTTTACAGAGATTGAAGAAAAGTAGAAGCCGGGAGTCTGTAGGGATGGAAAATATTTTCTGAAGGATAAAAGCAGAAAGAAAATTTATATAGATTAAGTAGAAAAATCCAGTAGAATCAATGGGGTTGAGTATTTAATAAATGTATAAAATTGTAAAAGAAAAGGAGAGTACAATGGTTTATGAGTTAAGTTTCTATTATTATGACGATGATCCTAAGAATGATGAAGATATATACATAGCAACATATTCATCATATGAATTAGCAGAAAAGGCAATTAGTAAATTTGCAAAAAACCACGTTTTAAAGGAAAGGAGGATTGCTTTTTTATAGGAGAACATAAAATTAATCAAGAATATGAATTCTGGAGTGAAGGTTTTGTGACAGAGTATTATGATTTTGAAGAAAAAGAATAGTTTCATAAGTAAAAGGAGTGTTTTAAGGTGTATATATATCGTCTATCGCATGAAAGAGACTATGGTTTTGATAAACTTATAGGATATTATTCTAGTTGGAAAAGAGCACGAAAAGTAATGAGGAGATATCAATCAGGAGTTGAAGGATTTAAAGATTATCCAAATTGTTTTAAAATAAAAAAAATAAAAGTGAATAAAGATGATCTGTATTTTAGATGAATCAAAAGGATATGCGTATTCTACTTATAAATCAGCTAGTCCAATTCATAAATTTTCTAAAATGATGAATTGATAATAATTTTATTAAAAAAGGAAGGTAGTACCTTTGCATTTCTTCTCTATCCAGTCAAAGCAAAAAATATAGAAGAATATATTGCTTAAAAAAAAGAAATGGAATCAAGTCCTATTATTAGGAAATTAACTCCTTTTTTTATTGAAAGTTTTCCTGGGTATTTTAAAGGTATGGAAATAAAAAAGAAGAAGAAACATGGTAAGAAGGGTCAGATGATGCTAGACAATGTATATATTTTTCGATGTGAAAAGGGAAGCATAGATGTATTAAAAGAATTTATTGATATTTTTTATTGTGAAGAGGGTACTGGTTAATAGAAAACTATTATGAATGGCTGTATCAAGATCAAGATGGGATAACTCAATCAGATATAAAATTAGCTTTAAAAGAAAACGGGGATAAAAAAGCATTAAAGTTAATTCAAACAGTGGAATCTGAATAAGGTTGGCAGAAAGGAGATTACATGAATAAAGCAGAAAGGTATATTCTATTTGTTTTAGGAAGTCTAATGTTAATTTTACGATTGTATCCATCAATTAATAAGGATATTTATATGGATTGCCTTGTGGGACTAACGATGATTGTTCTTATAATCGGAGTAATTAGAAACAAATAGATTTATATTATGCAGATGTAGACGAAGAGTTATATTTGCATGAATTATAATATGTGGTTAAAGGAGTTAAAAACAAGGTCATCGAAAAGATATGTATAATTGACAAAGGAATAAATTATGTTTGAATTTTACGAAAGTATTCATGTTTATACAAATGATAAAATTAATGTAGAAGGAAGAAAATTTTTGGAATTTTCTAAAAACTGGGCAACATTAGTTTCTACAACATCTAAAAACAAGGATGAAAAAGAAGCTAGAAAAATATCTCGGTTAGTAGATTTTCCAGTGTTATATTTTTATCGATATATCGATATTGAGGATGGAAGTTATATAATATTAAGATTATTTCTAAAAGGAAGAACAGAAGCATTATTTGAAAATTCATGCTTTGACCGCAGAAAAAATTTGTACAAGTTTCCTAGAAATTTAGGAATACCAGAAGGACAGATAAGACGTTTTTCGAACATACTTGGATGCTGGAATTTAGATCAACTGGTTGAACTTTTAGAAGAATATTTTGGAGTCTGCTTGATGATTGATTATGATAAAATGGATAATAATTGCTATTATAGAGCAAGAGGGGACGTCAAGTATAAAGATTTTATGAAAGAGGAAAAGCGACTAACTGGACCGAACAAACCAGTGGCTTTGGAATTAATATCTGAGCAAATTGGTCTTTTACTTCCTAGTGTTGACAGCGATGATATAGCTTGTGATGTTTCAATACCAAATGAAAGAAAAAAAGGCTATTATTTTATTGGGTATGAAAGAGAGGAAGATGAGCATGGAAACTATCATCCTGTAAAATTTAAAAATGGAGAACTAAAGCCTTGTTCTATTAAAGAATGGCTTGATCAGCCTCCATTTTTGGAGGAAGAGGATCAATTTGGTGATTTCTTTACTTTTTATAACTGTCAAAATAAGGCATTTGAAGGTAAAAAAATGAAGTACCCTGTCAATTATTATGATTTTGGATATGATCAAAATGGATATTTTTACTTTTTTAATGAGCATTACAACAGTTTTCTAGTTGTAAATGAAAATCTGGAAATAGTAGCAAAACTAAGGTTTATCGGATATCCGTGGGAAATAAACGGAGCTTATTTATTGACCGAGTCAGTTAGCCAGGATGGAATTTATCTGGAGAATAATATCATTAGAATATATAAAATTGTTAAATCATAAATAAAAGAACGATATATGATGATTTTTAGAATAGTGCAAAAAAAATAAGGAAAGTTCTATTATGCAATATAATCAAAAAATATATAGAAAAGTGAGGTTATAAGATTGAAGCAAGTAAAAAAAGATTACCAAAAAGCGATACATCATATGGTTCCACTAGTTATAGTGGCAGCAGTTTTATTAGTCATAGGATTTATAAACGATATTTTTATCTTTCTGACATTACTGCCAATTGTTTGGATGGCTTTATCAATAGGATTTTCAATCCGTTCACCGTTGAACAAGGATGATATAAAAATAAATGATACGATTCATTTTAAATATTGTATTTTACAAATATTGATTAAAACTGTGATTTCTCTTGCAGTATTTTTTATGGTACTTACATTTTTTACTTCCCAGTTACAGATACCAGGGTGGTGGAAACAATGGCATTATATTTGGATTACGATAAACTATGTATTAATTATGATAAATGTATCATGCAGGGATTCTTCAAAGGTAAAGATGTTTTCGGATCATGATGTTATTATGTTGATATTTGTGATCTATTGTTTTTATTCCATTAATACTTTTTCCTACATGGGAGATATGTTATGGGTAATACTTGGAATCGTTCAGATTATTTTCCTTGTTGACCAAATAAAGCGAATCTTGAGTTAGATGATAGTTATAAGTAAGAAAAATAGTGCTTCAGTCACATTAGACTATTAAATGGAGAGAAGTAATGGACAAAACAAAAATAACAGTTGAATTTGGTATAGGATGGGATGGAGATATAAAATCAGACATTCAAGATAATGAAGTTGCCCAAATGATAACAGATAAATTAGAACTTGAACCTACAAAGATTATCTTACATAAAATTCCATTAAAAAAATACGGAAAAAAAGAATTTACATGGTTAATTGACACTGGCTATAGTGAATGTTGGGAGTTGCAAAAAGAAATTGATAAAATGTTGAATATATTAATTCCAAAGAAAGAGCAACTTTTAGAATTGAAGGAACAATTAGTAGATGCAACATTTCGATTAAATTGTATTATTGATGTTGGAAAAGATGAAGAACCAGCTCTTTCATTTGATGAACGAACCATCCATTTTTTGGATTCTTTAGATGCATTTATTGATATAGATATGTCTATATTCTAGCAAATAAGTAGCTATTCTAATAAAAATAGAAACGAAAGGTAATAAAAGAGATGTAATATCTACAAACACTTGCTTTTTCCAAAATCTGGATATATAATAAAGATAGAAAGAGTACTCACTCCAAAGTGGATGCTCCCGAAATTGGTTTATTTACCTCTCAATGAGAGGTGCCCATTCCGTTGGCAGACGGGGTGGGCATTATTTTTTTCGCTTATTTTATTTGGACATGTAATATAAAAAGAGTTACAATTAAAAAATAAATTACTATTATAAAAAATAGAGGTGTAAACATGGCATCAGAAAGAACGGAAGAATTGTACAAGCTTTTGTTGAGTAGAGGGTATCCAAAAGAGCTTTGTACAGAAATCGCATATAAATATATGAATACGGATTACACGGCAACGAGAATGTTGGGTTATTTATATCGGATAACAAATCCTAGAATGGAAGATCTGATAGATGAGATGTTAGCAATTTTAAGTGACAGGGATCAGATAATCAAGAAAAAAGAAATGGAACATGCTCAGGCTGTAATCAATGAACTATATAGGAATGGGCTTTGAGAATCTTTTGTATATTTTGTGTTGAGTGAAATGATTTATATTTTATCTGAGAGGATTTTGAGGAAGATTTGTTCATGATATATATAAAATGGAGTGTGATAAGTATGAAGAAAAAATACAAACTGATTATTTTAATTTGTATAGTAGTTGGAGTCATTGCTTTTGGTCTTTATAGTAGTATGGCGTCAAAACTGCATATAAAAAATGTACAGGAAATCAGTCTTGAGTATTTAGAGGATGATGGACAAAAATTAGATTCCATCAAACTAAAGAAAACTGATGCAGAAGCAATGACCAAGCGAATTTCTAAAGGTGATTTATATTCAGATAGCGGATTTGAATTTGCACCAGGAGGTTTTCGAATTAAAATTAAGACGAGAGATAATAGCATTTATCTTTATCCTTATTGCGGAAATGTATCGACTGTGAGAGTGAATCATCATGGCTCAAAACTAATCGATTTTAACGATAAAGAGGCAGAAGAGATAGAACAAATTATAGAGAAATATATCAATACAGCACAATATAGTGGAGATTATGACTGGGATAAAGTACAATAATTTTATAACGCAATAAATAGAACCTGTATATTCGGAAATTTTTTCAAAGTAGTTTTGGAATATACAGGTTCTATTATTACTTCAATTGCTCATATAAAAAATTAATGATAGAATAAAACTATTCATATAAGATTAATCGTGTTAGGGGTGAAAGCTATGATTTATTTGCTGATTTTGTTACTCATCGTCATATGTTTGATCGTATTATATTTATTTTTGATCAAGCCCAATACCGGGCGTAAATCACGTATGAAACCGTTTGAGGAGGTCTTTATTGCCCATCGAGGACTATTTAATAATAAGACAAATGCACCGGAAAATTCAATGCCGGCGTTTCGAAAAGCGGTACAGTCAGGATATGGAATTGAATTGGATATTCAGTTAACGAAAGATCACCAATTGGTTGTCTTTCACGATGCTTCGTTAAAACGGATGTGCAAAGTTGAGAAGATTTTGACAGACTGCACGTATAAAGAATTACAGCAATATACATTGGCAAAATCGAATGAGAATATTCCTCTTTTTGAAGATGTATTAAACATAGTAGATGGAAAAGTGCCGATGGTGATTGAAATTAAGCCGGAAGGAGACTGTATTGAAACTGCACGCATGTTAGCAAAAAGAATGGAAAGTTACAAAGGAATCTATTGTATGGAATCGTTTCATCCGGGAGTTGTGGGTTGGTATCGAAAACACCAACCAGAGGTACTTCGAGGACAGTTATCCACGAATTTTAAGAAAAATAAGATTGTATGTACAGGATTGCAACATGTTGTTTTGTCTAATTTGTTATTAAATTTCTATGCAAAACCAGATTTTATTGCGTACAATTATAAATATGCAGATGAATTTTCTTATCGGCTATGTCGGAAATTGTACGATGTGGAAAATGTAGCATGGACGATTCGCAGTCAAGAACAATTAGAGAAAGCGCAAGAAATCTTTGATGTATTTATATTTGATAGCTTTATACCAAAATAGATGAAGGAGTTTGTTATGTGGGAAATACTAGGTATCGCACCGACCAGCGATGAAGATAAAATCAAAGCAGCTTACAGAACGAAATTAGTGAAGGTAAATCCAGAGGAAGATCCGGAGGGATTTAAAGAATTGCGAACGGCTTATGAGGAAGCTTTGCAATGGGCACAAAATGAAAAACGGGAAAAAAGCCCATTAGAACAGTGGATTCATGAGATAGAGGAAATTTACAATAATTTTTATCGTCGTATTGATGAGGACGAATGGGAAGAAGTGTTTGAAAATGAGATTTGTACGGATCTGGATACTGCAGAAGAAGCAAGAATACAGATCATTCGGTTTTTAATGGAACATTATTTTCTGCCACAATTTGTCTGGAAACAGGTTTGGGAAGTATTTGAATTTGAAGAAGATCGGGAAATGTTAAAAGAAAAGATTTCCAATGATTTTATTACTTATATTCAGTTTCGGGCAGAGAGTGAAGATTATTTTGATTACCAATTATATGACGGCCCGATTGATGCGGATTATGATGATTATATCAGAAAAAGCAATATTTTAAAATCCTATCTGGATGACGGCAATTTAGAACAGGTCAAAATATTGATTGAAGATTTGGAGCAGACGGAGATTACCCATCCTTATATTAAAATAGAAACGTTAAAATATTATTTATTAGTCGATGATGAACGTTGGAAAGAGTTATTGTCGGAGCTGGAAAATGAATTATATGATAATCCATTTTTGACAGAATTAAAAGGAGAAATTTTACTAAAAGAAGAAAACTATGGAGAGGCGGAACAGCTCTTTTTAGAGGTGTTAGAAGAAATTCCGGGACGGGTAGAGACAAGCCGAAAATTAGTCGAACTTTATCAAAAAACAGAGCGTTACGAGGAAGCAAAGAAAATCTGTCTTGATGTTTTGGATAATAAAATACCAGATGAGAAGATTTGTAATCTTATGATTGAAATAAATGAAAAACTGATCGTGCTATGGAAGGATCGTGAGGATAAGCAAATAGATCTTGCATGGTGTTATTATCAGAATCAAAAATTTGAAGAATGTCTTCATGTTTTGAGAACGCTAAAGTCAAAAGGAAAGACCTGTTTCGATTATTATAACTTAATTGCCAGAGTACTATTAGAAACCGGTGATTATGAAGAAGGTTATGAGATGACGAAAATCTGGATCTCGAATATTGAGCATTTGACTGGCGATGAGAAAGATTATGAGCGTAAAAGTAAGCGTTATGGTTATGCGCATTTTATTGCTTCTATGCATTGTATGGAATTGGGATTGGATGAGAAATGCGAGCAGTATTTTAAGCGTTCCCTAGAATTAGACAAGGAGCAAATGGATGTTGCAATGTATCGTGAGAGGAGGATGGAGTCCTGCCTTAGAAGAAAGAAATATGAACAGTGTATTAAAGAGGCAAATACTGCATTAGAAATCAGTGAATTTTTCTATCCGGCGTATGTATATCGGCAGGAGGCAAATTATCATCTGTACCGCGCGCAGCAGGTGATGGATGACTTTTATCGTGCAATTGAATTGGCACCAGAACAGGGAAAACCTTATGTGACAGTGATCAAGATGTTGATTGATTGCAATATGATAGAAAATATAAAAAATATTTTGGAAATGGGACAGAATAACCATGTAAAGGATCCCGAATTTACTTTTTATTCTTTGGAGTTTGAACGATTTCATGCGCAAGAGCCAGAGAAGTTAAAAGAGATTGCCCAAAAAATGAGTGCCTTAATTCCACAGCTTTCGGATAAAAAAGCACAAATTTTATATCGTTTAGGATTAATTTATGATCGACTTTCTGAGGAAGATGGGGAAGTATTACCAAAGGCGATCGACTATACTTGTGAAGCGATGGAAGAAGATGCAAGCATTCCACAATATCCATGGCTTTTGGCAGATTTATATCAGAAGACAGGAGAATTTGAAAAGGCAGTTCCTCTTTACCAAAAAGTATTAGAGCTGGACAATACATTATACAATGCGTTGGTTGATCTTGGTAATGCTTATGAGGCATTGGGACAAGATGAAAAAGCGATTGAAGTAATGGAAAAAGGAGCGGAATATTTAGAGCATCATGAATATGTTCATAATTCATTGATGAACCTATATTTAAGGAGATTTACAAGGAATAGAGAACAAGAAGATTTTGATAGGGCATTAGAACATGCGGATATCCAACTTGGAATTGTAGCAAATGCTTACTTTTATCGTGAGCGGGCATATCTTTATATCGAGGATATGCAATTAGAAAATGCATTACAAGATATTCAAAAATCTTATGAATTGGCGCCAGATGATTTATATGCATTGAGCAGTATGGGATACATACATCAATTGCTTGGGGATTATAAGACAGCAATCGAATATTACGAAAAAGCGGAAAAACATGCGAAGACAGAAGCACAAAAATTTTCGTTGTATCGCTGGTGGGCTCCGATCTATGAGAGAGCCGGACAGTTTGAAAATGCGCTGAATTGTTATTTGAAATGTCAGGAAATTGATAGTGAAGCAATCGAAATTCCAGAAAAGATTGCGGAAATCTATATGCGTATGAACCGGTATGAAAAAGCGGCAAAGTATTATGGATTGGCGTCACAAACATTAGAGGATAGAAAACCTGACATGATGATCGCACAGGCAACCGCCTATTTGTATAATGGCAATCGAATCAAGGCAGCAAAAGTTTTAAAACAGGTAGAGCTATCTTATGGAATGAATAGTGATGTTTGTTGTATGCTCGGAGAGTTTTATTTGGAAGAAAAACGAGATTTAAAGAAGGCATATAAATTTTACTATGCTGCCTGTGGAAATGATTCTGAGGAGCCTTATATGAGATTAGTCGGTGTTTATGCGGCGATGGGAAAAGCAGAAGATGCCCATAAAATGAGGAAATTGACAGAGCAGAAAATCACAGAGATATATGGTTCAATGGAAGATTATCTGCGTAAAGAGGAGCATCAAAAGTCTGTTTACTATAAGATTGCGATGATGTATTATTATAATGGAGATGTGGAACTTACAAAGAAATATTTGGATGAAATGAAAAAACAGCCGATGTGCTATTTCTGTCATCATGGATTTTGTTTTGAAGAGAAAATAGTCGAAGCAGTATTATTTGCAGACAGAGAGCAAACAGAAGAAGCATTAAAACTTTACAGGCAGATCTTAAAACAAGATCAGAATTTGGGCGAGGTTCGACATCTGAAAAAAGAATTAGAAAAGAGATAACAACATGATAATAGGGATTGATTTAGGAACAACAAACAGTCTTGCAGCCTATTTTACGGATGATGGACCGAAAATTATTCCGAACCGTCTCGGAAAAAGTATGACTCCTTCGGTCGTCAGCATCGATGAGGATGGGCAGATTTATGTTGGCGAGACGGCAAAGGAACGACAGATTTTATATCCAGAAAGTTCTGCCAGTGTTTTTAAAAGAAATATGGGCAGTCAAAAAGTCTATCAACTCGGAAAACAGACATTTACAGCAGAGGAACTTTCTTCCTTTGTTCTTAGAAGTCTAAAAGAGGATGCAGAGCACTATCTGAATGAACCAATTGAAGAAGCAGTTATCAGTGTTCCAGCATATTTTAATGAGGCGAGGCGAAAAGCAACCAAAAGAGCAGGTGAGCTTGCCGGTTTAAAGGTAGAGCGAATTATCAGTGAGCCAACGGCAGCCGCGATTGCCTATGGATTATATCAGAAACATGAAAATACAAAATTTCTTGTATTTGACTTAGGCGGAGGAACATTTGATGTATCGATTCTTGAGTTATATGAGAATATTTTAGAAGTAAGAGCAGTTGCCGGAGATAATTATCTGGGCGGTGAAGATTTTACTCAGGTTATTCAAGAATTATTTTTAAAAGATACAGGGTTGGCTGAAGAAAACTTAGATCATAAAACGTTGGGGATGATTCGCAAACAGGCAGAACAGTGCAAGTTGGGTTTTGCAACAAGCAGCCAATATACGATGAGTTGTCAGACAAAAGAAGGTGTCAAACAGGCAGTGATTACTTCTGGGCGATTCGAAAAACGATGCGAGCCGCTTTTAGATCGTATCAAGAGACCGGTCAAAAAGAGTTTGTCTGATGCCAAAATCAAAGTTTCCGATATTGATGAGATCGTGCTTGTAGGCGGTGGAACCAGATTACGTTTGGTTCGCAAGTACGTGGCCAAGCTATTTAAGAAAATGCCGAATACGAGTGTTCATCCGGATGAAGCCGTTGCCTTAGGGGCAGCAATCCAGGCAGCAATGAAAGAACGACATCAGGCAATCAAAGAAGTGATTTTAACGGATGTCTGTCCGTTTACACTTGGTACCGAAGTGGCTGTAGAGCGTGGCGATGATAAATATGAATCGGGACATTTTGCTCCGATTATCGAACGAAATACGACGATTCCGGCAAGCCGCACAGAACAATTTCGTACGATCTACGATCAGCAGACGAAGTTATGCATCCATATTTTACAAGGAGAGAGTCGATTTGCGGAGAATAACATTTCTCTTGGAAAGTTAGAAATTGAAGTACCCGCAAATAAAGCTGGCGCAGAGGCAGTCGATGTAACTTATACATATGACATCAATTCGTTATTGGAAGTTGAGGTAAAAGTTGTATCAACAGGTGAAGTAAAACGTATGATCGTAAAAAATCAGGATGTGAATATGACAGATGAGGAAATTGAAGCCAGAATGAAGGAACTTTCTTATCTGAAAATTCATCCACGGGAACAAGAAGAAAATAAACTTCTTTTACTCCGTGGGGAACGTATGTATGAAGAAAATATTGGCGAGACACGCTTGCGAATTGAATATGAGTTAAGAGAGTTTGAGCAGGTATTAAATAGCAGAAATGAAGTTGAAATTGCAAATGCGAGAAAGGTTTTAAAAGAAGCGTTAGATGAGATCGACGGTGAATGGTAAAGGAGGCGAAAGATATGTTTTGTGGAGAATGTGGAAAGAAAATTGATGACCAGGCAAAATATTGTCCTTATTGTGGAAGTCCAACGGAAAATGTAGAGGAGGAGTTCTTTGAGACGCCAGTACAGGATGAAATCACAGACGAGGAATTGGAAGAAGAAATTGTTTATACGGAAGATGGATCGAATAAAAAAGGATCTTCTGCTACAACAAAGAAAGTTGTACTCGTGATTTTGATTCTTGTTATTTTAGGTGTGGTGGTCTTTTTTGTATGGAAGTTATTTTTTGCAAAAACAGAAAATGATCATGCTGCTGTGACAACAGAGGCAACGGTAGGAAAGAAGACGGAAAGTGATGATGTGGTCACGGATGATAAAAAACAAGAGGCTGAGGGTACATCGGATGCTAAACTAGAGGATGGATTACCAATAGTGTATGCGGATGATTCTGTCGATTACTCTAAAACATTATCTACCGATAAATATGAAGTATTTAAGGCTGATGAAGGATATTCATTTGCGTATCCAAAGAACTTCTACAATGATGTATTCAAGATTGATGGCGGTTACTCTTTTACTGGGGATGATGATGTATCTGCATTTGAAATTTACAAAGAAAGTAATTCGTATTCTTCTGTCAGCGATACAATCGAAGGATATTATGACTCTGCACAGAGTAATATGAATGTATATGAGAAGATTATTTATTCTCCAGAAAATGGAAAATTGATTTTGGCAGCAAAAAATAAATTTGATTCGGATATTTATTATTATTATCTTGTAAAAGCAACAAGCGATTCGGTACAGGTTATGAAGGTTACCTATCCATATAGTTCTTCGGAATCAAAAGAATCTGAGAATCAGAAGAATTATTTTGTGGATTGCATGTATCGTTATTGTAGTTTTTCTGGTGGAACTTATAAACCGAGAACCTATTCTCAATTTAAAAATGATGATATGGGAACAAAGAAGTAAGAAAGATAAAGAGGTGAATGATCATGCCTTTAAAAGAATATCAAAAAGCAAGAAAAATGGCGATGAAGAATTTTCGCAATCATTCATCAAGGGGTGAACATCCTTATTTACAGGTTTTAGATGAGATTTTGAATTATACGGAAACTGCACGTGAACAGGAGTTAGGGCTTGTGGAAATTCCACTGGATCAGATTGTTGGAACCAAAAGTCGTGGCAGAACAAGAGCCTTTGCCAGTAATTTTATGCCATTATTAGAGGATGATACAGAATTTGCATCTAAGTGGATGAGTCTTTATCAGGCACATGTAGATGAAGGCATTCGTGATCCAATTAAAGCCTATGAATTTATGAACCACTTTTATGTGGTGGAAGGGAATAAGCGGGTTAGCGTCATGAAATATGTTGATGCTGTCACTATCCCGGGGATTGTGACCCGGATTGTTCCGAAGAAAAATGATTCTAAAGAGTCAAAAATTTATTACGAATTCATGGATTTTTATAAGATTACCAATATTAATTTCCTGAATTTTTCAGAAGAGGGAGGGTATACAAAACTCTTAAAATATGTCAGCGGAGGCAGTAAAGAGATTTGGGATGATGATATGCAGATTGATTTTAAGTCCGCATATTACCGTTTTTCTGATTTGTTTGCAGAAAAAGCAGCTGGAAAAGAGATGCCTCTGACTACAGCAGATGCGTTTCTTATTTACTTAGATTATTATAGCTATGAGCAATTTTTGGATAAAACACAAAAAGAGTTAAAAAGCGAAATTACAAAATTATGGGATGATTTTTTGATTTTTCCTAAGAAACGGCGTTTGAATCTAAAGTTAGATCCGGAAAAGAGCAATACTGGGAATTTTAAAGGGCTTAAACTGCATTTGCCAACAACACATTTAAATATAGCTTTTATCAATGACAAATCACCACAGGATTCCAAATGGGTCTATATGCATGATTTAGGCAGAAAAGCATTGGAAGAGGAGTTTGGAGATAAGATTTCTGTATTTGTCTACAATGATGTGTCAAATACAACAGATGGAGTCAATGCCATGAAAAAAGCGATTGCGAAGGGATGTACCCTTATTTTTGTGACAACCCCAAATCTGATCAAAGCTTGTACTTCGATTGCGGTCAAATATCCATATATTAAAATTTTAAATTGTTCTTTGAATACTTGTTTTGGACATATTAAAACGTATTATGGTCGTCTTTATGAAGCGAAATTTTTAATGGGAGTCATTGCCGGCATTATGACAGATGGCGATGAGATTGGATACCTTGCTGACTATCCGATCTATGGAGCGATTGCTAATATCAATGCCTTTGCACTTGGTGCGCGGATGGTGAATCCTAATGCAAAGATTCATTTGTATTGGTATAAGACAAAAGAAACAGAAGCAGATATTGAGCGCAAATTAAAAGATGCGGGTGTTTCAATCGTGTCTGGATATGATAGTTTTCCGAATAATGGTCAGGTGCGATTTGGCATTTATGATTTTAAACGTGATGAGACAAAGCCATTAGCAATGCCGGTTTGGGAATGGGGAAATTTCTATTCTAAGATTGTCAGTTCCATATTTGATAATACATGGAAGAAAGAAAAATTAAAATCAGATGAAGCAATTAACTATTGGTGGGGAATGTCAGCTGGCGTGATCGATATCATCTTATCGAGTCAGTTGCCTGACGGTGTACACCAATTGGCGGATGTATTAAAACAGGCAATTCAAACAGGAATTTTACACCCGTTTTCCGGAAAAATATATGCACAGGATGGAAGTCTGAAAAACAAAGCTGGAAATAAAATGACTCCATATGAAATCATGACGATGGATTGGCTGGCTGATAATGTTTTGGGTTCGATTCCACATATCGATGATCTGACGGATGATGCGAAAAAAGTGGTAGAAATCCAGGGCGTGAAAAAGGATGGTAATATTCTATGAACATATTGACAGTTGCCGATATAGAGTCGAAAGCTTTATGGGATTATTATCATTTAAATAAATTAGAAAAAATAGATCTGATCATCTCCTGTGGAGATCTGGATGCTGATTACTTATCGTTTTTGACTACTATGTATCATTGTGATGTGCTGTATGTTCCAGGAAATCATGATACAGATTATCAGAAAAATTCACCGGAAGGATGTATCTGTGTGGATGATGAACTGATCGTTTATCAGGGAATCCGTATTTTAGGTCTCGGTGGTTCGATTGATTATAGTCATGGAGCCTATCAATATACAGAATCTCAGATGAAATGGAGAATAAAGAAACTGTGGATGCAGATTCAAAGACACCATGGCTTTGATATTTTAGTCACTCATGCGCCTGCAAAAGGGATAAATGATGGGGAGGATTTACCGCATCAGGGATTCCAGTGTTTTACTGATCTGATTGAGAAATATAATCCATTGTATTTTATTCATGGTCATGTGCATATGAATTATGCAATGGATATACCGCGAGTTACAATGCACAAACAGACCATTGTGGTCAACGCTTATGAGAAATTTATGTTTGAGTATATGAATGATATAAAGGGAAGGTGTTCGAAATGATTATAACTGCGAAGGAAGCAGAAAAGAATGCTGTTTTATCGGTGGCAGAAAAGATGCTCGCTGCCGCAAGAACGGCTCCCAAAACAAAAGGGGAAGATTATATACATACCTGTATTGTGACAGGAGAAGAAATAGAGAAATTAGCTATTACGATGGAAAGATTGGGCGAAGAAATGAATCAGGCTTTTATGATTCGAGATGCCGGTAATTTGCGCAATAGTGAGGCTGTCGTATTGCTTGGTGTGGGGCATAATCCAAGAGGATTAAATGAATTATGCCAATACTGTGGCAGTAAAAATTGTGCAGAGAGTCAGCAAAATGGAAATTGCTGTGCCTATGATCCAATTGATCTGGGGATTGCGATTGGTTCCGCTGTCGGTGTAGCGGCGGATCATCGCATTGATAATCGTGTCATGTTTTCTGTGGGAACAGCAGCATTGCGTATCAATCTATTTGATGATTCTGTTAAAATGGCAATTGGAATTCCGTTATCTACACATGGTAAATCTATTTATTATGAT
>JAUNIX010000061.1 GCA_030523275.1 Lachnospiraceae bacterium | reverse complement strand
ATGTCCTTTGGTAGCTTGATTGTAGCGTTGCTTGCCTTTCTCGATAAGAGAAACAGGCGAAAATAAAAATGCCTATCCTGTCTGATCCACAGGATAGGCGGTGTCCTTAAGGACATTCATTAATTTTCAATTTTATCACATCAATCACAAATGTGCTTTGCCCAGTCCACAATTGGTTCAATATATTTCTTGTCACTGATATCGTATGACTTAGAAATCATTTCTGCTTGAATCTTCTCTGCTTCAGTCTTATCTTTTTTTGCCTTTAATGCGCTTATAAACATTTTCATCATTAATTTAGAAGTACCCGACATTCTCTCATAATTAAATCCACCCGGACAATAAAATATCTTTACCTTTTGATGTTCTTCTTCAGTAAACCAATTCTTCATCGCCACTTCTACTTCAGGATTTTCTATAGGACTTCCGCCTACGCAGTATACTGCCAATTTTTTGTCGTTCCACTTTTTAAGATTGTTCTTGAACCACTTGATTTTACTAATTCCACCTGCACATGCCCAGCCGCCAAATATTATCGCATCATACTGCTCAAAGTTCAGTTTGCCAGCTTCATTAAGCTCAATACATTCACATTCTAGGGCTTCACTAATCCATTGTGCGTATTTCTTTGTAAATCCAGTCTGTGAATTATAAATTACAATAATGTCTTTTCTCATCTCAATATTCTCCATTTCTTTCATTTGTCTTAAATTAAGCTAAATCCTTCAAATTATCTTCAATTTGTATAATCGTCTGTATTGTTACTTGTAGCTGCTCCTCTGAAACACCTGCAAACATTTTTTTCAAAATACTCATAGTCATTTCATCGTTTTTTTCACAGAAATCTCTACAATAGTCA
The DNA here is from genome assembly GCA_030523275.1 of Lachnospiraceae bacterium. Classification (GTDB taxonomy): domain Bacteria; phylum Bacillota; class Clostridia; order Lachnospirales; family Lachnospiraceae; genus Fimousia. The sequence continues at coordinate 2,158 of JAUNIX010000061.1, read as the reverse complement.
GTAAGTTCAATGCGCTGTTTTCGCTTGTCATTTTTATCTACGATAATAGTAACAAAACCTTTCTTTTCCAATTTTAATAAAATCTGTTTTACATTCTGATGTGAGCTACCCATAATCTCAGCAAGTTCTTTAACCGTTGGTTTTCCTTTACACAGATTAATACATATAATTGCAAAAAACTGTTTCCAACTTACTTCTTTCATCGTGCTATCTGCAACAGCCTGAAATCTGTTATCAAAAGCACTTAATAATCCCAGTAAAAAATAAGATGAATTAATCCCTGTAAAATCTACTTTGTCACTACGAATCACATCTTTAATATTCATATCATCCTCCAATAGGTAATATATTACTTTATATATAGTAATATATTACCTATTATCTGCCAATAGAAAAAGACGGAACAATATCCGCCTTTTTCACAATTGCTATTTCCTAAATTCGCTTTTTCTGTATTGCTGAGTTTTGACAGTTTTATTTAACTTTGTTTATTTCTCAGCTTTTTCCAATCCTTTTACTATCTTATCAAAATCAGATTCTATCGGCTGCGTCTTGTTAAAAATATCATATTCCTGATATGCTTTCTCTACTGCCTGCTTATGGGAAATACGTCCATTATCTTTCAATATATCATATCCACGGAACGCAAGGAACTCGTTCACATTTTTCGAAAATTCCTCCATTGTAAAGACATTTTCACGTTCAATCAAATCCTCTATGTAATCAAAATACCCTGTAACAGCACGTTCCAACTGGCGAATCTGTTTTTCGTTCAAATAATTTTTGGCAATCGGGGTATCAGATTTGAGAATACGACCATCGGGAGCATTTTTCCATGTGGTCAAGCCCATATTATCCTTGGTGTGGTCTGCCTGATTATACACAATTTCAGCAGCAGTCTTACCGGTAATGGCATAGTGGAATTTATTCTGTAATCTGCAATTGTTCTTCTGCATGAAGATAAGGATCACACATGGTTAAATTACAGGACGTACTGGAGGCCTTTGAGGTGCCGGAATGGAAATAGAATATTATCATAATACCAAGAATTAGGAAATTTTGATGTTATTTGATGGAATGATTAGTGGAGAATATAATCCGGAGCTTAATGAGAGTAAAAGACCATTCTTAATTTGTCTGACGTGAGTGTGGCAAGAGTTGGTGAAAGTATGACTGATGTAACAGATAAAAATGAATTTGTGGAAATTAGAGAAACTGAACCTGTGGACAAAGCTGACTGGATTGTCAGGAGAATATCAGATTTTGGTGGTTTTGAGAATGTCAGTGATTCTGTTAAGGCAGATGTATTCGGATTTGATATTGCTGATATTAGTGGAAGCATAAGGTTGTTTTCGGATGTAATGAAAAGGCTGGAGATAAAGCTGACTGGAGACGAGCTTTATGAGGAGTTCCAGAGGATTTATGATGAGAGTGTCGGTAGAGATGCTGGCAAAGATAAGGCGGAAGATAAGATGTGGAATAGGGGCAGAGGAAGATGATTCCTCTGCATATCCCCGATTCACTTTACGTACCTGAATTATATATTGCAAATCAGGAAACAATCGCAAGAAGTTGCGATTATTATTGATGATGTAGTGATTCTGTGATATCATATAAAATGTGGTATATGAAAGCGGAGGTCAAAATGAAAGTATGAGGGTTTATGTTTGGCTATGCAGATTGCAGAGCAAGAAAATGCGGATATGTTGATTGTGCAGTTAGCAGCCTTATTACACGATGTAGATGATGTTAAGCTTTCGCCGGAAACACATGAGACTAAGAGAAATGCAGTTAGACAGATTTATGAAAAATAGTGGCGTGGATGATAAAGTTATAGCTTCTGTGTGTAAGATTATAGATGAAGTTTCATTTGCAGGAATAGATTCTGTTGTGCCAAGCACGATAGAGGGAAAATGCGTACAGGATGCGGACAGGCTGGATGCAATGGGAGCGATTGGAATAGCAAGGACATTCGCATATGGTGGTAGTAAAGGAAGAAGAATACATGTTCCGGATATAAAACCTATGACTAATATGAATAAGGCGAATTATCATCAGAACCATAATTCTACAAGTATTAATCACTTTTATGAAAAACTCTTGCTGCTTAAAGATATGATGAATACCGATTATGCAAAAGCTATTGCAAAGAGGCGGG
>JAUNIX010000019.1 GCA_030523275.1 Lachnospiraceae bacterium | reverse complement strand
CGAATCTCACCGGCTTTTTCCACCAGTTCTTTCACATTTTCGATATAAACTTTTGACATCGTTTTTCGCCATCCTTTCTATAAGTAGTTAAAAATAATTGTGCAATTTATACATTTCCCCCATACTTTATTTTATATTTTTATGATAAAGCATACATTGTACTTTTACAAATACAATTTTGGCACCCTATAACCATAACTATTATTTATGGCTTTATTGACAAATACAGTCGATTTCATCTATAGTATTTTTAAGGATAGCAATTGATTCATTTTTATTTACCGAGGAATATTTATGAGAATAAAACAATTAGAATATTTATTAAAAATCGTAGAATGTGGCTCGATGACCAAAGCAGCAAAACAACTTTATATCAGTCAACCTAATCTAACCAAATCGATGCATCAACTCGAAGAAGAATATAATATTACCATTTTTGTCCGCAAACCCAGAGGGGTTGAATTAACAGCAGAGGGAAAAAACTTTGTCTATTATGCAAAAAGTGTTATCACCGCTATTCAAGCATTATCAGACAACTGTAAGACGGTAGAAAATGTTCCTTATTCTCGCCTTTTTCTTGCCACGCAGCAATTAGATTTCGTCTATGATATTTTTCTAAAAATCTATCTTCATGCTGGTAACGCACCAATTCATTTTAATCTAATCGAGACAAACCGTAATGATGTCGTAAAACAGGTACTAAATGAAAATGCAGACTGCGGACTTTTTGTACGTAACTCCAGTGATGCCAAAATGTTTCACTGGAATACAGATGCTAGCAGACTTTCCATGGAAGTTCTGGACACTGGCGGCTCTTATGTCTGTGTCGGTCCTAAATCTCCCTTCTACCACAGTGAAACTGTCACGCAGATAGAAACCCAGATTTATACACAGGTTATGCTGGATATGGAAAATGCAGCCCGCAGAGATTTGTATTTTGACAACCATTTTGCTATGCATCAACAAAAGCAGATTATCTTTTTTAACACGATTGACGCGTGTAAGCAATTTATTTTACAGACTGATGCAGTTTTATATTTGTCCGAATGGTCGCGAGGATATTTTGAATATCCCAGCTTTCACATTCTGCCTCTTTTAGACTTTCAGCAAAACGGAAAGCCGGTTGTTAATGAACTTGTATGGGTGCGCCGGTTGGATATGCCTCTATCACCAACAGAAGAAGTATTTTTAACCTATTTAAAACAGTATTTAGAAAAATCACATCTATCTCTTCTTTAACGGGTGATTCAGAATATCTACTGCTGGTATTCACTTCGCGCTCGATAAGATGGAATGTCATTTGCATATTTTTTCTCAATCTTATTTCCCACATAAACCCAGTTCTTCTGTTCTTTTCGCAGCGTCACTTGATGGCGGAAAGAACAATCTTCTCCTTCTTCCATAAAGACGTTTTCCACGTAAGCAGTTATTGTACCATCTTTATTTTTTTCACATTTGACAACTTCAGGTAAAGGTTGAAACATCGGAGTACGATTACAAGCATCAATTGCAATCCATGGATAAGTTTCACTATCACGATCATAATGTGCATACTTTTGTAACTTTTCTTTGGAAATATCAAAATACTTTTGTATCATTTCTTCAAAATCTTTTTTGGGAATTCCCTCTGTATATTTATTTTCGTCTAACTGCTTACCTTTGTCTATATAATAAAGAAATTCAAAAAGATCATTAAAATTAATTTTCTCTACACTTTTTGCATCCCAGTTTTCTAAAAATAAATTATTGCAAAAATATCCAATTGGGGCAATGCATGTTTGCGTAATTTCCCGACACTGATCATCCAATGGTAAAACTCGGTAACAAACATGCATATCCATTTCTTGATTTCTCGAAAGTGCTTTTTCCCAAATCAACCACCCTTTTTTCGTATAGTTCCATTGATATACCTGCAATTTTTCAACATAATTTAATTGCATCTCCATATTTTCATCAAATGATGCACTGGCGGATGTGACAAATAGTTTCTGATCCTGAAACTGTAAATGCTGATATAAGAAAATACCGCTTGAGTTGATAACATAAAACGTTATATCAGAATCTTTATGGTTACGTGCTTTTATCAAGCTTTGATTCACTTTTTTATAATGCTGCATATTATAATCTTCCGCACCACAAGTAACACTGTATCCCTTTGACGCGACAAGATTTATCATTTGATGGACTGCTTTTTCAGTTAATGTAACATTGCTTGCCTGTCCTTTGTCAATCTCATGATATAGATGCTTACATTGTTTTAATACCGTAAAAACACTGTCTTTTGCTTCATTCGTTTCTTTTTGTGACATATCGACATACTTTATTTTATATTTTTGATCATCTTTCTTTTCTTCCCGTATTTTATCTGTATTCGTGTCTTCTACCACTTCATCTTTACTCGCAATGTTACTCTCATGTCTCCATGTAACATATCCAAGCAAAATCATGACTAACATGCTGATAATGATTTGTGCCACTAATTTTTTGTGCATATTTTTGACCTCTATTTTAAATATTCATTCAGAACCGCCTTATCTTTGCGGACAACATAACCACTTCCACCTATTTGTTTGACATCTTCTACCATACTAATAAGTAAAATTGGTTTTTCGATTCTTCGATCAGTTGTAAATACTGCAAACCAGCCTAGTTCTGTACCACTTGTATCCTCTTTTGATGCCTTAATCTCAGCTGTTCCCGTTTTCCCAGCTAACTTGATATCTTTTTGATGTGCTCCATATCCAGTACCGTGTGGGTCATTGACAACTGCTTTTAGACCGTCCAAAACTTCATCTACTATCTCATGCGAAAATGCCTCATCAATCCAAGTTCTCGGTTTTGCATTTTCTTTATATAAAAATCTTGGCTGTATTACATCACCCTGATTACAAAATACACTATATAAAGAAGCTAAATGCAATGGATTAATCAAAATCTGTCCCTGACCATAACCACTATCCGCCAACTGGATTTCGGATTCCATCTTGCCATTATTCGAAAATTGAGAAGTTTGCATTTTTATTTCAAATGGAAATTCCTCCCCAAATCCTAACGCTTTTAACGAACTTTCCAGCTCATCGGCCTCGATATTTAAAGCTGCTTTTGCAAAATAAATATTATCTGAATAAATCAATGCATTTTTTAAAGTCACTGGTTTATAAGTGTGTAGTGTTGTGACATGATAATCTCCCCATGACTTGTCTTTTTGCCAGCTAAGCCCCTCGCTTCCATAATCTTTTTTGGGATCGATGGCATTACAATTTAATCCAATAGCTGCTGTTATTGGTTTTAATGTCGAACCTGGACACCAAACTTGTCGAAAGCGATTATAGAGTGGTTTCTTCTTATCATTGTTCAAATCTTTCCATAACTGATCGGACATACCAAGAACAAAGTCATTATTATCAAAAGAAGGGGTACTAATCATCGCCAGTACTTCACCGCTATAAGGATCCATTGCTACCGAACAGCTCTTGTCCTTTTGAAATTGTTGATATAATTCCTCTTGTAAATGAATATCAATCGTAAGTTGAATATCTTTTCCATCTTTTACTGGCACATCGATAATCGTATCTTTTCGGTCTCCATTTTCATCCACAATATATATTTCATGTCCGTCCGTACCTTTTAATTGCTTTTCATAAAGACTTTCCACTCCACTTTTTCCAATCAAACTATTGGAATGATAACCTTCGTTTTCATGCTCTTTTAGATCTTCTGCCGTTACTTTCTGAACATAACCGATTAAATGTGCTGTTGCTTCTCCATAAGGATATTGTCGAATCTCTGTATCAGTAATCATTACACCGGGAATATCTAAAAGTTTATTCTGGAGGTCCTGCTCTTCTTTTTCTTTCTTACTCAATTGTCTGCTTAACAACAAAAGATTATTTAAATTAGGGAGTGTTTTTAGTGGAACAAAGGAATCTTCTTTCACCCATTGTGCTGATAATTTATTTGCTATCGTACTTTTATCCATGTTTAACAACGATGCAATCTTTTTTATCGCATTTTCTTTATCTTTTAACTTTCCTGGCACAATCCCAACCGAAGAAGCAAGGCCTTTGCCCGCCAACATCTGTCCATTACGGTCTAAAATACTTCCTCGTTCTGCCTCAGTGGTTACAATCCTTACTTTATCTGTTGCTGTCAGGCTTGGAAAAATCAGACTATCATCCCAAACAAGTTTATAGCCATCTTTTCCTAACACAAAATTTGCTTTATTCTGAAAGCTTACTTTCCCAGCAGATGTATCAAAAGAACATTGATAAGTGAGTGTTTTTCCTCCATTGCTTTTTTCTTCAATGTCAATATGGAAATTCTTTGCCTCGATTCCCTCATAGATTTTCGCATTTCTCTCCAAAAACGCTTCTTTCGTAATCTTTCTCGAAGACTTTTGGTCAATCATTTGATACATCTGCTCATATTCTTTCTGTGCAACGTGATTCATATATTCTGATAATAGATCTTCCGGTTTTTTATGTCCAAAACCTTTTAAGAAAGCAATTGCAAACAAAATCATTGCCCAAATAATCACCAAAACAACCGCAACCAACCTTGTTTTGCCTTTTCCATTTCCCATTTTCATACGCATAGCTATTCGTCCCTTCTTCATCATTCAAAATTAATATCTTACATTTGTAATATATATTATTATGCAATCAATTTCTTATATTGTCAATCATTTTATTGACGTTTCTGAATTCTTTCTTTATAATAATGATTACAAAAGTAAGAGAAAAGGAGTACAATGATGGAAAAATTACCACAAATTTCAGAGGCTGAATATGAAATCATGAAAATACTTTGGCTGGAGTACCCGCTAAGCACAAATGAAATCTGCGAGATTGCGCAGAAAACACATAGCTGGAGTAAAAAAACCATTCATACATTGTTATCCAGATTGACGACAAAGCATGTGATTTCTTATGAGCAACGTGGTCGTATGTACTATTATTATCCGCTCATTTCTAAGAAAAAATATCTTAATCAGGAGAATCACCATTTTCTAAATCGATTTTATGATGGGGAGGTTGCCCCTATGCTGTCATCTTTGCTTGATAACACAGAACTATCTGAATCAGATATAGAAGATTTATATAAGATTATTGAAGCAAAATCAAAGAGTGGTGAAAAAGAATGATATTTCCAGTACATTTTTTAATCTGTAACATTGTGATCAGTTTTTTTCTCTTTGTAATGTTACTTTTAAAAAAAGGATTAAAAAGACATTTGACCGTACGAATACAATATGATTTATGGTATATTTTTGTATTCATGTTAATGTTACCTTTTATCCCATTCCATATTCTTACACCAGAAAAACAATTGTTACAAATACAGCAATGGCTGACAAACAATTCCGGCCATTCGACTTCTGTATTGACAAATATTTCTTCTGATTTGCCTCCTGCATCCGATTTCGGAATGACAGACTTTTCGATGGCAATTGCTTCATCGAATCCTCATGTCTATACGGTGTTATGGATTACCTGGATAACTGGAATGATTTTAGTTGCTTTATTTTTCATTTCTCAAGTAGCAAAACTATATTGGTTGAGGAAACAGGCATACCCAATCACAAATCATACAGAATCAGAATTGTATCATTTGTATGATACCTGTTTAAAGGAGTTACGGATTAAACAACATGTACGTTTATATGCTTCCTGCAGACTGGCAAGTCCTATTTCCTATGGTTTATTTCGACCAACCGTTATCATTCCACAGGATTTAGATATCCTGATGACCAATGAAGATATACGGTTCGTATTTCTACACGAATTACAGCATTATAAAAGAAAAGATACTATTTTAAATTATCTTGTCTGTTTCTTACAAATCATTTACTGGTTTAATCCATTTATCTGGTATGGATTTCATCAATTAAGAAAAGATCGTGAGATTGCCTGTGACAATGCTGTTGTGCATGTAATTGGTAAAGAACAATCAAAAAATTATGGCTACACGTTAATCAAATATACGAAACAGATGCAAAAGGGAATGTTTATTGCCCCTCTTTCCAATATGGGTGGCAACAAACATACAATCAAACAAAGAATTCAAGAAATTGCTGATTATAAAAAGGATTCTACTCGGCAAAAAATAAAAAGTGCAGGCGTTATGATCCTTTCTTTGGTGCTTGTATATTGTTCTAGTCCGCTGCTTGTCAATACATTTTCAGTTGACAACAGCTCCAATGACCTAAAAGATAAAAATTCAAAAACAATCGATGTTTCCCCTTATTTTCATGGAATCCACGGGTCGTTTGTCTTATATGATATGACGAAGGATCAATATCAAATATATAATCGCCAGGATAGTGAACAACGAGTATCTCCTGATTCTACTTTTAAAATCTACAGCGGACTTTTTGCCCTCGAAGAAAATATCATAACCACTAATGATTCTTCTCAAGCATGGGATGGAGAAAAGCAACCATACAACACTTGGAATCAGGATCAAACGCTAGAAACGGCAATGAAAAATTCTGTCAACTGGTATTTTCAAAATTTGGATTATCAGTTAGGAATTGCAAAATTATATGACTATTATCATAAGATTTCTTATGGAAATTGCGATCTAACCGGTGGCATTAATCAATATTGGGCAGAATCCTCGTTGAAAATCTCTCCAATCGAACAAACACAACTCCTATCCGATTTATTGCAAAATAAATGGGATTTTCAGACAGAAAATATCAAAGCGATCCAACATGCTTTATATCTATCAGACATTCCAGCCGGAAAACTTTATGGAAAGACAGGAACCGGCATTGTCAATGGAAAAAATACCAATGGCTGGTTTGTCGGATTTATAGAACAAAATGGGCATTTCTATTGCTTTGCAACTAATCTACAGGATTCTGACTCTGCAAATGGAAGTACCGCTATGCAGATTACAATTGATATTTTGAATCATATTTTATAACTATTTAGACAAAAAAATCAGGCATAAGATAATGGATTTATTAACTGCCTGATTTTTCTTTTTTCACAATGAAATAATTTTGATTACTTTTTTAATTCCTCAAGAGCTTCTTCGGTCAAACGAATGGCATCTTCAATACATCCCGGACAACTTCTTAATGCTTTTCCTGTTTCTACTCCTTTTAAATCCTTACAAAGTGTTGCTCCATTCTTCTCACGGAATTTTGCAACTAATTCTCTCATAAGTTTCATCGTTGCCGGTTTGGAATTTGGACAATCTAAGTTTGCGGTACTATTTTTATTGCCAATTACCATAGCGGCCCCAGAAAGTGCACCGCAGATTCCCTGCATATCTCCCATTCCAGCACCAAAACCTTCCGCCATCTTAAAAACAGTTTCTTCCTCTAATCCCATTTCATCACAGAAAACACAGGCAACTGCCTGACAACAATTATATCCTTTGTTATGCTTTTCATCGCCTAATTGAATACGATCCATGTCTTTTTCTCCTTTGTCTAAAAATTTTATATAACCACTATACCGTCTTTTTCTTAACGATACAAGTCTATTTTTAAGCAACCTGTACTCTTGCGTGATGAAGCGCAAACAAATTTCCTACTAACTGCTCGACGGCAATAAAGAGTCCGGAAATAAAATAATAAAGTCCAATCCCAGACGGAATGGCAAATACAAAAAAGCTGTTTGCCAAAAACATTGTAATTATCATTGGAAATGGTGCTTTTTGTAAATTTAGTTGTTTGAAAAACCGGATATATGGATATATCTGTGGCAAAAGTTGAACCACTAATGTGGCAATCGGTAAAATCAGCATCTGATCTTTCACCAATAATGATGACACCCACGGTAAAAGTTTTGTCGCAGTTCCAACAACCATCGTCTGACGAATTGCATGGTAAAGACACCACATGAGTGGAATTTGTAATAAAGTCGGTAAACAACCCATAACGCCTGTACCGCTTTCTTGATATATTTTTTGTAATTCGTCATTTCTTTTTTTATTGTTTCTGCGATATTTGTGTTTTATATTTTCTATCTTCTCACTAAATTCCTGTTGCTTTTTTATCTGCTTACGCTGTTTGATATTAAATGGAATAAATATCGTTCGTATTATAACTGTAATCAATACAATCGCAATACCGTAATCTCCAGTGTAATGATATAGCAATTCAATCAAAGATTGAAAGATCTGTATTAGCATATTCATATATCCTCCTTTTACATCACGCTATCTCGATTTCTTCTTAAATCTGTAAAATGGATACACCATACAGAAAAACCAACACACCCAAAAGACAACGGAAGTTAGTTCAATCGTTCCGTCTACAATAATTTTGGAAATAATGGAACGAATCGGAAAACCAATACAGAAGATTAACCAAGCGAACGAAAGTAATTCTTTCACCCATTTTTTACTAAGAAATTTTCCTATATATGGATCAGATTGAAATTTTGATATTCCATAAAAATCTGCTGCATCTTCTAAAAATTCTTCTACTAGAGCGAATTTTCTTCCCTGCTCCTCTTCTGTTCTTACATAGTTTAAATAGTAATCAATATTAATTTTATCTAAATCAGGTTCATTTAATATCTGACTGCACAGATCAATGGAATCATCCAGCCTTTCCCTTTGTTCCTTTAACTCTTCTAAATTTCTTTGCAAAACATTTTGCATGGATATTTCTCCGTTTTGCATCATATAAATCATTTCTACCGAAATATTCATTTTTCGATACAAGATAATCTGTTTTAAAACTGCAAGATCCTTTTCCTGATAATTACGATATTTACTACCATCTTCTCTTTCTGGAAATAATAACCCTTTCTTTTCATAAAAGCGAATATTACTGACACTCAGTCCCGTCTCTTTTGCAACTTCACTGATTCGCATAAAATCAACCTCCTATCATCTTATTTTTCTGTAATATACACCCTAAACCAAGTTCAGAGTCAAGAAAATTCGATAATTTTTATTGGGAAATAACATAATTACGATATTATAAAACCTTCACATCAGAATAATACCTTAAGGAATAACCACATATCATTATAATATATTAGGCGGCAAAGTTTACTTTACTCTACCGCCTTTATCCATGCTTAATTTGTAATTTTTCGATTATCCTCAATCCATTTCACTGCAAAATCCACTACGTCTCTTTGCCTCATGAAACAAATTTTGCTATTTCCAAGTGGTACAGTAAAACTTTTTCTCTGTAATTCAAATGCCTCACCAATCTGCTCAAAATCCTCACCATCCAAAATGAAATTTGCATCAGTCTTTCTCAATTAATAAATAGTTCTGGAAACTTTGTTCTTAAAAATGTTAAGAATTGTTCTTTCTCTGCTTCATCTTGAAAAGAAGTATTGGGAATAATACATGCTTGTACAGAACTCGTATAAATATAAACTGCCTCATCTGTAATACAGATTTTTTCTATTAACGAATAATTTGTCCGACTTTCATAGTCAGACGTAATCTCTATAATTTCCTCATCAGTAAACACAAGTTTTCCGTCTGGTTCATATGGAAGTCTTCCATCTTTTTTTACCGCTTTTATCTGTTTTTCAATATTTCTTCGCATCCTGTTCTTAGCACGCATTATCATTATAATTGAAAGAGCACCAAGTACAATGGCTTCTGTAATTATAATCAACAAATCATCACTAAAAATAAAGAAAAGGACAATCAGTACGAGACACACTACAGATCCAAAAAATTTATTAAATAATAGAACTTTTTTATACGACGAGCTATGCTGCATATGATATTCATTAAAAGTTATATAATCATTATCAGTTAAATGAAATTGTATTTCTAACATACCATCTACTCCTTTATATCCTATTTTCTGTCTTAATCTTATAATCAATCTTTAATATAATAAGTTATTCATATTTATCCATAAATTCTTGATATTTATCATAAGTATACGAATCAAAACAAGACATCACAACGATAATCTCGTAATCTTTATGTTCCGAAACCCATTTCTTTACTGTCTTTATAGCAATTGGTATTGCTTCATTTAATGGGTATCCATACACACCGGTAGAAATAGCTGGAAACGCAATACTGTGAATATGGTATTGTTTTGCTAAATCTAGAGAATTACGATAGCAGTCTGCCAATAATTTTGCATCTTTGTCTACGCCAGAATAAATCGGACCTACCGTATGAATCACATAGTCTGCTTTTAGTTGATATCCCTTTGTGATTTTGGCCTGTCCGGTTTCGCAACCGTGAAGAGTTCGGCACTCCTTTAACAATTCTGGACCGGCTGCACGATGAATGGCACCATCGACACCACCGCCACCAAGCAAACTACTATTCGCGGCATTAACAATACATTCAATATCAAGTTTTGTAATGTCACCTAAATCAAGCAAAATTTGATTTTTTATATGCTTCCTATCTTTAAAAGATTTATTGGTCATATTACATACCTCCTCATTCTCTCACTTCCCGAAGATATAGTCCTTCTGATTTTGCCAGTTGTAAAACGATTGACTTAAATTCTTCACTCGGATGATAGATTGAAAAACATAAATCATCCCTATCTATTGTCAATAAAGTTTTTTCATTATCGAGCAATATATTTATCGAACCCTTTTTATCAAGCATACATTTCTTTATCCATTTAGCCACCTTATCTGGTTTTGGATTCTTTCTCCATTTTTTATGAAAACAGATATAAAAATCATAATAACAGTTTAATTTCAATATGATATTGATAAATTTATGGCAAATTCTTTTTACTTCCTTTGTTTTTAAATAATATTTTTCCACTTTAAAATACTGATCTGCATTCTCTTTCCTAATCTGTTCTGGAAAAATATCTATAACAAACCAACTAGACATGTCTAACAGTTTTTCAACTTGTTCCAAATATCTATCATCTCTTTTAGATTTACTCATATGATTCCTCACTTATTATTATAGATATTTATATAATAACACATCTCTTGTTTTTCGCATATCATAAAATAAACTTGCTTTTCAGGAGTTTCCTATGAATCATTTTTATGATTATGCAGTCATCGGCGGAGATATGCGCCAGAGATATATCGTAAAAGAGCTTGCTGAGCATGGAAATCACGTTTGTCATTATGCAATTTGTGCATCGGCAGAGAAAGATTCGATTTCTACCGTTACCACTGCTGCTTCCTTATCGGAAGCCTGTCATGCCATTTGTGTTATATGTCCAATTCCTCTTTGTAAAAATGGAGGATTTTTAAATCAATCGGCTTTTGACGAACCAATACCAATCGATTCGATTCTTGCAAGTTTAAAATCTGGGCAATTCTTTTTTGCTGGATGTATACCAGAAGATTTTCGCTTCAAGGCCACGAAAGCAGGGGTTAAAGTATATGATTTGATGCAAAATTTGCCTCTTTCTTATTTTAACAGTGTTGCAACAGCGGAAGGAGCCATATGCGAGGCAATTACACGAAGTCCTAAAAATCTACGCCATAGTCATTGCGCAGTACTCGGTTATGGAAAATGCGGTCAGACCATTTGCCAATCTTTAAAAGGGATGTTATGCCACACATATGTTGTGACCAATAATGAGAAAGAACTGGCACAGGCTGCTCTAATTGCTGACAAAACAGGAACGTTATCAGATTTTGCCACCTGTATTGAACATTTTGATTTTATCTTTAACACGATTCCTGCCACAGTGATCACCTCTGATCTGCTCAACAAAATGAACTGCTTTGCTACCATTATCGATATTGCTTCTGCACCCGGTGGAGTTGATTACCCCACCGCAAAGAAATTAGGAATACATGCAGTTTTGTGTCCGGGATTGCCGGGTAAATATGCTCCTTACTCTTCTGCCAAGGCCATTACGGAAACAATCGAAAGCATTCTAAAGGAGTAAACAACTATGTCTTTATCTGGAAAACATGTCGGTGTAGCCATTACCGGCTCATTTTGTACGTTTCATAAATTATTTGAAGAACTTCAGAAATTAACGGATACCGGTGCTATTGTACAGACCATCTTTTCCGATGCTGCGAAAAGCATTGACAGCCGTTTTGGAAATGCAAAGGATTTTGTTAAGAAAGCTGAAGAAATCACTGGCAATCCACCTATGCTCACGATTTCTGAGGCGGAACCGATTGGACCGGGAAGTTTATTTGATATACTGGTACTCTTCCCATGTACGGGAAATACAATTGCAAAACTCGCCAATGGCATTACCGACACACCAGCCCTTATGGCGGCAAAAGCTCATTTACGCAACAATAAGCCATTATTAATTTCCATTTCTACAAACGATGCCCTAGGAATGAATATGAAAAATATTGGACTACTGCTAAATGCCAAAAACATTTATTTCATTCCTTTTGGTCAGGATAATCCAAAGACAAAACCAAATTCCATGATTGCACACACAGAATTGCTGATACCTTCTCTGGAAGCTGCCTTAGAGGGTAAACAATATCAGCCAATTATCTATTAAATAACTCTTTTTAGGCATAATATATGGATAAAGTAAATAATTTCTTAATATCTCATTAAAAGGAGGATATGAAATGTGTGGAATTGCCGGATTTTATAACCCGAATGCAGACTACATGGTAGAAAAGCCCAAATGGCAACAAGTACTTGACGATATGAACCGGGTCCAAAAACGCAGAGGGCCAGACGATGACGGAACTTATTTAAGTCATCGTTGTGGTCTGGCTCACGTTCGACTTGAAATTATCGATCTGGTCACAGGACAACAGCCAATGATCCGAAAACAACCCGGACGTGAGTGTGCAATTGTTTTTAATGGCGAAATTTATAATATGAAAGAATTAAAAGCAGATTTGCTTTCAGAAGGTGCGACATTTCGTACTACAAGTGATACAGAAGTTATTTTAGAAGGATATATGATGCATGGCAAAGACTATATAAAAAAATTAAATGGCATTTTCGCTATTGCTATATGGGATTCTGCTTCTGAACAGATTCTTTTATTCCGCGATCGTCTAGGTGTAAAACCTCTTTTTTATATCTTAAAAGACAATACGATTATTTTTTCTTCTGAAATCAAAGGAATTTTCGCTTATCCGGGAATCAAGCCAGTATTAGATCATGATGGACTTTGTGAAATTTTTGCCCTTGGACCTGCAAAATCTTACGGAAAAGGTGTATTTCAAGGCATTAAGGAGGTACTTCCTGGTCATTGTCTGACTTTTCATCGAGAATCCCTCACAACAAAGGCCTACTGGAAATTAGAAAGTCATCCACATGAAGATTCAATGGAAGAGACAATTGAAAAGACTGCCTTTCTTGTCGAAGATGCTGTAAAAATGCAAATGTTGTCTGATATTCCAATCAGTACGTTCCTCTCTGGCGGTGTCGATAGCAGTCTTGTCACAGCTATCTGTGCCAAAGAATTAAAAAAGCAAGGAAAGGTACTCAATACATTTTCTTTTGATTTTAAAGATAATAACAAGTATTTTAAATCAAATTCTTTTCAACCAAGTCAAGATCGACCTTATGTGGAACAAATGGTTGCTCATTGTGCCACCAACCATCATTTTCTCGAATGTAGTAATCAAGAGCAATTAGAATGTCTGTATAAAGCAGTCGATGCCAGAGATTTGCCTTGTATGGCTGATGTAGAATCTTCGATGCTATATTTTTGTTCGAAAGTAACTGATTATAACAAAGTGACATTGACGGGTGAATGTGCAGATGAGATTTTTGGCGGTTATCCATGGTTCCACAATCAAACAGCATTTGAAACGGATGCATTCCCATGGTCTATGAGTATGGAACCAAGGCAAGTGCTCTTGGCAGATGATGTCATCAACAGTTTAAATATGAAAGAATATGCTCACGCTGCCTATGAGAAAACGATTCAAGAAACCCCAATTTTACCAGAAGATACACCGGAGGAAAAAAGGAGACGAGAAATCGCCTATTTGAATTTGCGTTGGTTTATGGTAACACTTTTAGACCGCATGGATCGCACGAGCATGTACAATGGTCTGGAAGCCAGAGTTCCTCTCGCTGACCATCGAATTATAGAATATGTTTTTAACGTCCCATGGCATATGAAATGTCCAGACGGCATCGTAAAAGGTCTTTTACGTCATGCCGGAGAAGGACTCTTGCCAAAAGAAATTCTTTGGAGACGAAAAAGTCCTTATCCAAAAACCTATGATCCGACTTATGAAACAATGCTTGGTGACCGTTTAAAAGAAGTTCTCGCAACTCCAAATGCACCAATTCGTACCTTGCTGGATACCAAAAAGGTTCATGCATTTCTTAATAGTCCTTCTGACTACGGGAAGCCTTGGTATGGACAGTTGATGGCAGGGCCTCAAATGCTTGCCTATATGTTACAGGTCAATTATTGGCTGGAAAAATATCATATTCAAATTATTTATTAAAAATTTACAATATTTTGTAATATTAGAATTGCAAAATACGATTGATGATGTTATGTTTGTAGTAAGTAAGAAACCATAAGAAGAAAGGACTATGAATATGAAAAAATATAAAGGAATCGTTTTTTTTGACTATGATGGGACCACTGTTGATGAGGTTGACAAAATCAAAACTGCAACACCAAAAACCAGAGAATCATTACAAAAATTAAAAGAAAATGGATATTTGACAATGCTCTGTTCTGGTCGAACAAAAAAATTTCTAGAAAATGACATCGATGCATATCAAGGAGCCATTACTTGTAATGGTTGTTATACAGAGATTGATGGTGAAATCATACGCAACAAATTCATTCCTGATGAGTTGTTGTTCCGCATCATCGATGAATACTTTCATCGAGATGTTATCATTCAAATGGATACCCAACAGGTTACCTATTATCTGCATCAAGATGCAGAATTTTTCCGAGAATTTCGAGAATTGTTTAATCTGCCGGAAGAATGGTATGCTCCATGGAAATTCCGCAAGAAAGATAATAGAATCAATAAACTAATCCTAAATTATAAAGACCCACAGGTTTATCGAGATTTTAAAGCGGAATTTAAGGATACTTTAGAAATCGCAAAACATATCCGCGAGCCTTATCTTGATATCACGTTAAAAGGAATTACCAAGGGAAATGCCGTACGAGAATTAATCGAAAAACTAGGAATTGATCGAAAAGACACTTATGCCTTTGGTGATATGGATAATGATATTGAGATGATGAAGGAAGTCGGTACTGGAATTGCCATGGGCCGCCATACAGAGGGAGTTGCGGAAGTTGCCTCTATGATCACCGGTACGGTTAAGGAAGAAGGTATCACAACTGCTCTTGAAAAGCTGGGATTAATTTAATCTCCAAAACAAAACTTGACCACTTTCTCTTAAGTACAACGATTGTCAAAGGTGCCCTCTTAACTTATAGGGCACCTGAAATTTGTACTTATTCTTTTTTTGTACTTGAATCTAAAAATAAAGAAGCTGAATGTTGTAAAATATATGCTGTCATTCCCCATATGACTTTATCTTTATAATAGTAGAAATAAATATCACGATGAGCAGATCTCCAAGGATAATTCTTTCCTCCGGGAATTCGATCAAATGGAAAATCATCCGGTGGAATTGTTTTCACTTCATTTTGATAAACCTCAGGTTTTGTATACAAAAAGAAATTCAAAGGAACCGTAAAGATTTCTTCCACTTCTTCTTTCGAATAAGTCATACCATAATCATGAAGCTCACATAAAAATACATCCAGTTTTATATTCGCAACATTGATCAGCGTATCTAACTGGGCAATTACTTCTATTTGAGAAGGAGAAATCAATAATTCTTCTGTAGTCTCCCTGACTGCATTTTCCATTGCGGTTTCTCCCGGCTCACGAATACCTCCGGGTAAACAGATTTCTCCCGGCTGATGTTTTAAATGACTCGCGCGTACTTCAAAAAGAACATGGTACACCCCATCTTTTTTTATCAGCGCAATCATGACTGCACTTTGCCTCATTTTATCTTCATCAATATATTTGGGAACTCGTCCTTTTAAATGTTCAAACATATAAATTTCTCCTATCTCTGATATTGTATTTTCCATTTTCCAGTGCGATATTGAATAAATGAAATCAGCCAATTAGCAAACCAGCCCATTGGTACTGCATACCAAACCATTGCAATTCCATAAAGAGGTGCAAAAAGCATCGCAAATAAAACACGAATCGACAAATTTACCAAATTTGCTACAGTAAACATTTTCATATCACCAGCTCCACGCAACACTCCATCAACAGTCATTTTAAAACCAATTAAGCAGAAAAACCAGCCCATGAAAGTCAGATAATTGCATCCTGTTGACATGGCAATCTCCGTACCATCAGAACCCAAAAATAGAGCAATAATCTGATTATGAAACAGTTTTAGAACAAGAAAAATAAGCACTGCAAATACAAATACAAGTTTATTCGCTACGTGGTACCCTTTAACCACCCGTTGTTCTTTTTTTGCCCCAATGTTTTGTGCAGTATACGAAGACACAGCATTCCCTATCCCAGTCATAGGAACTACACAAATGGATTCAATTCTCATAGCTGCTGAAAATCCGGCCAAAGTCTCTGAACCAAAGCTGTTTACAACGGACTGAACCAACATCATACCAATGGAAACCGTCGATTGTTGTAAAATCGAAGGCAAGGCAATCCGAACCATGGGTAATAGTTCTCCTTTTGCAAATATTTTATCATGACCATGGCCCATTTCCCTTAATTTCACAAGCAATAAAAGAAATGATAAAATAGCTGCTGTGCTTTGTGCAATCAAAGTCGCCCATGCTACGCCAGCTATACCCATAGCAAATTCTGTTACCAATATCCAGTCTAAAACAATATTAAATATTGATGAAAAAATCAAAAAATAGAGCGGTATTTTCGATTTTCCCAGTGCATTATACATTGCTGACAACACATTATACATAAACAGAAATGGTAATCCGACGAAGTATATATTTAAATATTCAACTGCCATATCCAGTATATCGCATGGCGTATGCAAAACTATCATAATTTTTTTGCTAAATAACAGTCCAAAGACGCTTAAAAGGATACTCAAAACCAAAAATGAAATAAGTGAAGTAAAAATTGATGTAATCATCTTTTTATAGTCTTTTGCTCCAAAGTATTGACTGACCAAAACCGATGCTCCGATACCTCCTCCAATTGCGACACAAATAAAAATATTGGTCAAAGAATAAGAAGCTCCAACGGCAGCTAGTGCCTTCTCACTGACATAACGGCCTACAATTGCGGAATCTGCCATTGTATAGGTTTGTTGAAATAAATTTCCAATGATAATCGGTAGTGAAAAAATAAGCAAAGCATTTAGTGGCTTCTTCTGAATTAAATAATCATTCTCCATATCCTTGTTCCTCCAAAAGCTTTGAATCTCTTTTTATGCAGTCAGAGATATATTCACACGAACAATCCCAATCTTTTGTGATAGGGGTATCAAGAGGATATTGAGCGATTTGCTTTGACAATTCATTCAATAGAGAATAAATTTTTTCACGGTTAATCTGATAGTGTGTCTGGTATCCGATTTTAACTCCCTCGACAAGCTGATATTGTTTTAAAATACGCAGATGTTGAGAAACTGCTGGTTCACTGATACCTAGCTTTTTGGCTAATGCTTTTACACAATAGTGATGTTCAAGAAGTAATTGTATTAGGTGAAATCTTCTTGCATCCGTAATGATATGAATGATTTCAACGACCTCCATATAGTACACTTCCCTTCTAATTAAGTATACAATTAATTAAGTATAAACTTAATTATATTGGTGAAATATAGATTTGTCAATTCGATTGCCTATCTGCCAATATTATTCTTTCAAAAAATGTAATACAATTGCATTAAATTCTTTTGCATTTTTATTTGCAATAAAATGATCACCTTCTATTATTTTGCATATCGCATTCGGAATGCTGTCTGCAATCAATCTTGTCTGTTTTTCCAAAATCACATCCTTCGTCCCAGCAATCACAAGTGTTTTTGCCTGTATTTTTGCAAGTTCGCTCGGCGATACATTCGGATCATTGACCATTAACCCTAACAGCTCGGCTTTTGCCTGCGCTTTCTCATTTTTTCGAGCAAAAACTTTTGATATTCGATAACCGATTTCAATCGGTAACTGAACACTTCGTTTCACACCTCGTGTATCTAAATTCGCTCCATTTAAAATCAATCGATCCATACATTCCGGATGCTCCATCGCAAAAATCATCGCAATGTTTCCACCATCCGAAAAGCCAAGAATATGCGCTTTGCTAATTTCTTTTTCCTTCATAAAACAAAATAAATCCTCAGCAAATTGTCGAATAGTAAATGGCTTCTCTCCACGTGGTGTTTTTCCATGCCCTCTAGTGTCAATCGCAATCACATGATAATCTTTCGAAAACGCATCCATCTGATGACAAAAATAATCGCAGTTTTCTCCATTTCCATGGAGCAAAATGAGTACGTCACCCTGTCCTTTTTCTATATAATGATGTTTGATATCCATATTTCATACTCCTTAATCTTCTATCTTTGTCATTAGGATAACATATAAAACTATGAAAACCAACTATTCTAGTTTGATATCTTTTTATATATGACATTCATCTTTTATTTAATAAAATCTTTTTCTTGACAATTATTTACAAGAATATTATTATGGAAATATATTACATTATTTCAAGATTAAGGAGGTGATTTCATGTCCGAAAAAGACATCGTTTTAAGAAAATATTTATCTGATAATGAAAAATTCTCTGACTTGATCAATGGTATTGCTTTTGGTGGTAACAACATAATCGATACCAAGATGATTGAGGAAAAAAATACGGTATTAGCATACCACAAGACAGATAAAGTATTAAAACGAGAAAGAGATATTATCAAAAAGATACAGACTTTGATACAAAGTAACACTCGATACCGCTATTTATCGGAAGAGACATTTGAAGTATTCGTGGTTCTTTCCGATGAAAGAGCATCTATCAAACAATTAAAAAAATATGTAGCCTATAATCAGAATGGAAAGGTGGCGTATGATATGTGTAGAGCATTTGACCAATTAAGAGAAGAAGGCCGGCAACAGGGCAGACTAGAAGGTCGACAACAGGCAGAACATAAACTAAATCAGCTATATGCAACTCTAGTTGCACAAAAGCGTTTTGATGACCTAGAAAAAGCAACTTCTGATGAAAAATTTAGACAAGAATTATATCAGGAAATACAGTTATCATATTAAAAAACATCTCCATGAAAAGATCAAATGTTAAAAAGATTATATTTCGTGGAGATGATTTCTTACAAAAATTTAAGTTTTCTCCCAGCCTCTTATGTCGAACGATAAATAGTTATCCCATCATATGGCATTAAATGTTTTTTCAATTAATTTAAAATGCAAAGTCCTCATAATCACCAGGCATAAAACGATGATAAATAATGTGGCATCCTTCGTCGGTAATACAGTAGCGGAAATCATCTGGCTCTCCATCTTCAAAATACACAAGATAATCAAATTCCCCATGATCCACTTTTTCGACATGAACGTGTTCGGAATGATGATAAAATGTTTGCAAAACATCTTCAATCGTACAGCCATGTTTTTCTATCGTTTTGATAAAGTCATAAATAAATTCTGTATGATCCATGTGCTCATGTACATAGTCAACACCAACTTCTGGTATTGCAAGGCAAAATCTTTCTCCAACATTCGATACTTGAATTTTTCCTAATCGATTTTCCACATAATCGATAAAGTCCTCCAATACCTTATGCATTTGTTCAATATCAAAATCATCAGATAAAAATTGATTTAAAGAATTGAGAGGATAATAAAGGCGAACAACTTCGCTTCGATATCCTAATTTAATCTGCTCCTCTTTGATCACATCTATAATATGTTTTTCTAATTTCGAAAAATCCATGATAATACCTCCTGTTATTTGTATTAAAATCATAGCTATTATATCATATATTTCATGATACAATTCTAAAATTTTTCTCATTAAAATGTTTATAAAAAAATAAAGCCTTCAAAATCGTAATCCATTTCCTGTTTTATATAGAAAGAAAACGACCCAAAATCCAAGCTGGATTTTGAGCCGAATCATTTTTTTTGCTATGTATATAGGAAATTCCTTTGAAATTGCACTTTGTTCTTTCTTTTAATTTTCAGAACCAACTTTTTTTGTAGCCAGCTTTTTACCTGATGTATATACGATTGTAATACCAAGAATCATTAATAAAACTGCGATAATAAGCTGAAGTCCTTCTACCATAAATACAGCAGATCCTGCACTAAATGCTTTTACAAGTGCAAGAAATCTTTGAACTAAGGCCGTAAAAGTTACACAAAGCATAATGATAAGTGGTGGGAATAATGTCTTATTCTGTCTTCCCGTTACTTTTAAGAATACACAAAGTGTAATTAATACTAATGCACTTAACAACTGGTTTGCGCTTCCGAATAATGGCCAAATATTCGCATAACCAATTCTAGTAAGGATGTATCCGCATAACAATGTAAGGATTGTTGAAAAGTATTTATTGCAAAGAACCTTTCTCCATCCCTCTGTATATTCCATATCATCAACGCTAAATAATTCCTGGAATGACATACGTCCGATTCGGGCTACTGCATCCAAACTTGTAAGAGCGAGGGCTGATACACACATCGTCATAAAACACTGAGCTACATAAACTGGGATTCCGAACATTTCTAATAATCCGGCAACACCGCCAGAGAAAATCTGGAATGGTGTTCCGACTGCAGCCGTTCCATCGGATGCTGCGGCAGCACCAGCTACGCAGAGGGCCAATACAGCTAATAGACTTTCTAAAACCATCGCACCATAACCAACTTTTAACATATCTTTTTCGTTGGCAATCGTCTTAGAAGATGTTCCTGATGAAACCAAACTGTGAAAACCAGAAACTGCACCACAGGCAACCGTTACAAATAAGATTGGAAACAGATTTCCCAGATTTTCATTTGTAAATCCTGTGTATACTGGAAGATTCATGGTTGGATGTGCAACGATAATTCCAACAGCTGCACCGATAATCATACCAGCAAACATAAAGGTTGTCATATAGTCCCGAGGCTGTTTTAAAAGCCACATAGGAAGAACAGATGCTAAGAAAATATATGCAAATGTAAATCCGATCCATGCATCTTTTCCACCAATTAATGGGAATTGCATACCAATTGCCAAAGCAGCAAAGGTAAAGATTAATCCGACAACAACTTCTTTCGCACCAGCCAAATTCCATTTCTTTTGGACCACACCAAAAATCATGGCAAAAATGATAAACATAATGGAAATCGTTCCGGCTGCTCCATTGATTTTCGCAGTAGGCGCTAATTGTGCAACGTTGCCATCTACGACATAGGCGTTAAATGTTCCAGCTACCATATCCGCAAAAGCAGCAATTACTAGTAAAGTGAACAACCAGCAAAATACCAAGAATAATTTACGTCCGGTCTTTCCTATGTATTTTTCAATCAAAAGGCCCATAGATTTACCGTCATTTTTCACACTGGCATATAATGCTCCAAAATCGGTAACCGCTCCAAAGAAAATACCTCCAAGCAAAATCCAAAGCAATACTGGAAACCATCCAAAAGCTGTGGCCTGAATCGCACCTGTTACAGGACCTGCACCTGCAATCGATGAAAACTGGTGAGAAAATACGATCCAGCCATCCGTTGGAACATAATCCTGTCCATCTTCATGAACATAAGCCGGTGTCTTAGCTTTTGGGTCAATTCCCCATTTGTTAGCAAGCCAGCGTCCATATAAAACATAGCCTGCAAATAAGCAGACTGCTGCGATGAGAACAATTACTAATGTATTCATATTTTTCCTCTCCTTTTTTCGTTGAATCAATGTATTCAACTTTTTTGTGCATCACATATTTTAGTCTTTGATGCACAAAAGTCAAGCGAATTTTTAGAAATATTGCTACATTTAATAAAAAATCATCATTCTCATTTTCAGATGCAAAAATTTCATCTATCAAATTTATTTTATTCATCTAGCATTTTGGAATACACGGTGTTAAGTTTTATTTTTTCAATTTTACATAAGTTGACTCAATTTCCAACGCTTATACCCACGGTATCCTTCCTGAATACTATATGCTTCATATCCGTTTTTACAAAGATATCCTGCAAATTCATCACTAGTTTCCCCTGTATAACAGATAAGATACATTGGTTTATCCTTTGCAAAATCGAGCATTTTACTTTCAAACTCCTGCCAATAGATATTGATTGCCCCTTCACAACTTCCCGCTTTAAAATCTTTTTCCTTGCGCAGATCAATGATATATTTTTCTCGGGTATCATTCATCATAGTTTCTGCATTTACACGAATTTCTTTCACAGTCGTTCTCCTTCCATTATTTTTCCCTATTCATCGGGTAAATCTACAATAATCGGTTCATGGTGCACGATTGGCAAAAATTTTTCCAAAATATCTTTCGTCTTTATCTTTAAACTAGTCGTACTCACACATGGATGACATCCAAGAAAATCACTTTCTATCACAGGCTTATCCACCAACAGCTGAACATGATTTTCTTTATCATTCATCAGACCCATTATAGAAACTGCTCCTGGTCTGATATTTAAATATCGCTTCATATCATCAGGATTTGCAAATGATAATCTAGAACAATGAAGCTGTTTTGATAAATATTTTGTTTTAAATACTTTATCACCAGGCATCATTAATAAATAAAACTTTGTCTTTTGCCGATTGCACAAAAAAAGATTTTTACAAATAAAAATATTTAAAGCATTCGCAACATCATTGCAAGCCTCCATTGTATTCGCTTCTTCATGATCTACCCGATCATATTCAATTCCAACTTTATCTAATAAGTCATACACCTTTACTTCTTTTTCCAATCTAGATGAACTATCTTCGGATCTTCCTTTCATTAATTCCATTTATAACTCCTCTTTATACCAAACATACACTTCTTAAAAGTCAAACTCCTCTTTGTGTTTTTTGATAAATTCGTCCATCAAATCATACCAATTTTCTGGATAATCACAAAAATTTTCATCTAACTGATTCCACTTTTCTTCACTTTTGTCCTCAATTTGTTCCATGATATCTTGACGCTTCCCACGATTATTCGTATATTTTCCATCAAAAACATCGATTGCATCCTGAACCATTTTGGCTGTTTCTTTAGCACCAATTGTTTTCAAAGCATCAATGGTTTCGATTGCATTATCACCCGAAGAATTGAAAAAGTATTGATCAAAACCACCACAATTGATTTCCATATCCAATTCTTGAATATAATAGAAAACCTTTTGATTTTCTGTTAATTTCTCAAGATGATCTCCATAATGACTAATCTCGCACAATTTATCATCAATATCCATAAATCTATCTTGCTGTTCTGCGAGTGGATTATCTTGATCCATTTCCCGCACTATTTCTTTATAATGTTGAAATATACTTCCTCCAATCAAAACAAAAAAAGCGACTCCAATCCCTATACCAAAAACTCTCTTTTTCATGACTCCTCCATTAAATCTCTTAATCCATCTATACTTTGCCCCATTGTATCTGTTACATAAAAAAACTCAGTGATACTGCCAAAAGAAATCTTCCATTCTCCCAATTCATTTTCATCTAACTGAAGAAATCGAGGGCGAATATGGTAATCCTCAAAAAATGACAACATCGTATCATAGATATCTTCTATATAGTTTGTCTTTATCAAAATACGTTTTTGCTTACTATCATTTGTAAAATATAATGTCATAAACACTCCTTGCTAAGATAAATCGTTTCTAATGTTTGTTAATACTTGTTGTGCTTTTTCCAATTCTTTTTGTTTGACATAAATGGCATAGATGTCGTCTCCACTTTTTGCAGTCAACAAATCATCTGAACATCCACTGCCAAGCTTGTCATAAAATGATACATCTTCTCCGATGTCTCCACAAGCCGCACAGGCAGCACAATTTCCAGTGCATTTTGGACGCTCTTGATTTATCTTAAATGCTTGGATCTTAAAGCCATTCGATCTTAATGCCTCACAATATTTTTCATATAGTTCTATGTTACGACCTTGCCAAATCTTTTCTTTGATTGAAAAAATACCACTAAAAAATCCCATAAATATGCCTCCATATGATTTAAAGATATTTATAGTTCACAAAGCCAAAGCCTCTTGTATTGTTTTCTCCCATTCCAACGCCAATTGCCAAATACGCAAGTTCCTGAGCAGTTTTATTATTTGCTATCTGAAAACAAATCTTATCTCCCAACAAATTGATTCCTTTGTATGGAATTTTGATCGGCTTTTGATTACAAAATTCCATATAATCATATAACATAAATTTTTCTCTTAATTCTTTACCCGTAAAATACTTATATTTTTTTATAAGATTTGCTATTAAACGCTCTTCAAACTCTGGAAGAGTTATATGTCCTCTCCAATAGCCAAAGTCATTCTTTATTAAAATTGGCGTTACCGAATAAATCTGTTCCAATGTTTTTTTAGATATGATTCTTAGTTCTCCTCCAACACCTCGAAATTCATTCGTCTCATGAAACGCTAATTTACTAGCTAAATATTCAATCAAATCTCGACTTATGGTACGAATTCGAATAGTATATATTTTATCTTTTTTGTAAATAGCGTCTTTTTCAATTGGATAAGGAGAATCATATACATAGCCTTTATATGCTATACTTTTATGAAATTCCAAATATTGATCTTCTTTTCCAAGTACACTATCTACAAAATAGGCAAATTTTTCTGCCACTCGTTGATATGGTAAATCCTTCCGAAACCATATTTTACTTTTATATTCGTATACAAACATTTGTTTTTCCTTTTCCATTTAATATAATATTGTAAACAAAACGCCCATGTCTATTATACAACAAACATAATCGTATGAAACATGGAATTCTTTTTATTTTCATGTAAAATTAAGCAGCTTGTTTTTCGTCGCCAATTCTTCCCCATACAGTAATAATGACAAATAATACAACAACTGCCAAGACAGTGACAAATGGACTCTTTGTGATTCCTGCAAGGATAAAAGCACAAAATGCAATGATTCCATTGACGCAGGCATATGGGAGCTGTGTTTTTACGTGATCGACCAAATCACAGCCTGCTCCGGTAGAAGATAAGATTGTCGTATCAGAAATTGGAGAACAGTGATCACCGAATAATCCGCCGGATAATACGGCTCCTACTGCAATCGCATACGGAATCGAAAATGCATGTGCCATCGGAATTGCCAAAGGCATCATGATTGCAAAAGTTCCCCAGGAACTTCCTGTGGAGAAGGATACAAACGCACCAAATATAAAAATGGCTGCTGGGACAAGTGCTCCTGAGAATTGGATGCTCTTCATAGCTGCAACAATAAACTTCGCTGTTCCAAGAGCACTGATCATACTGCCAAGAGACCATGCAAGAATCAACGTAATCGCAACATCTGTCATTCCTTTCATTCCCTGTACATAAATTTTAAACGTATCATTAAATGTTTGTACTTTATAAACACGAATCAAAATCATCAATACAACTGCACCGAAGAAATATCCCATTGTCAACGCAACACGGAACTCATTGCCATCTACTTTTTTAAATGGAAAACCGAGTGGTGCAAGTGTGATAAATAATGTCGCAAATACCACAATGATCGGCAAAATTACCATCAAAGGTTTGGCGTTACTCTTTGAATATTCACCAGTCTCCTGACGATTTGTTTCTACATTTTCAAAAGAATAATCTCGAAATGCTGCTTCCTGCTCCGCCTTTTTCATTTGAGAAAAATCTCTTTTTGTCGCTGCAACCAATGGAATCATAACAACTGCCAGAATGGCATAAATCTGGAATGGAATCGCATGGACAAAGGTTGTGTAATCAGATTCTGCAATATGTAGATTCGCAAACTCTGCCTGAATCAAACCCATAATATATACACCCCATCCGATAAATGGAATCATAATTGCAATTGGTGAAGAGGTAGAATCCAAAATCCAAGCCAATTTCTCTCTGGAAATTTTTAATTTGTCAAATAATGGTCGAAAGACCGGACCTACTAATAGAGGGGTTCCAAGATCTGAAAAGAAGATAACAATTCCGCCCGCCCAGGCGCAAATCTGTGCTTTAAATTTCGTATTAACAAAGCGATACACACTTTGACTAAATGCTTCTGCGCCTCCGGATTTTTCCATCATTTTGATGAATCCACCGATAAAGATGACCAAGACAATAACCCCTGCATTGTAGGAATCCGTAAGTTGGACAAAGAAATAATCTCCAATAATAGATTTGACAGCTAAAAATGGATTTCCTGAACAAAAAATTAAAGTTCCTACAAATCCCCCACAAAACAACGATAAAATTACATTTTTGCTTTTAATCGCCATAATAACAGCCACGATTGGCGGTAATAAGCTTAAGATACCATAATTCATATTTTTCCTCCCTTTTCTTTTGCGAGAACAAAGTGAACAAGTCCTCTTTCATCTCTGTGTATCTCTCATTTCAGCAAATGCCTCTGTAAACATGAAAAAGGGAATAATCAAACGACTATTCCCTTTCTCCTCGTCTAACATTGTTAAGATTATAACATATTTATGCGATTATATCAATAGTAGTAGTTTATATGAAGAATTCTTGAGTCGCCACAGTCATATTTACTCTCTGACCACTCTTCTATTTTAGTGCATGATTTCTTTTTTGACCCGCAATTCGAATTGTCAATAATAAAACAATCCCGATCAACAGAATGGATACAATTATAATCCAATTTAGACATGGCACGCTATGACCAAATAGATGATAATATTCATTATCGACATAATAATGAAACATATCATTCATTCGAAGTGGCATGAAATTGGCAAATAAATGATTGACAGCAAAGACATTGATCATTTGGAATAAATATAAAAGGATCCAGAAAAATCCCCAAATGGCCGCACTTACCATCTGTGTATCTGCCACAATCGTGACCAATAACATCAAGGAAATGGTTAGTAAAAGTGACAAACATCCAATCACTAAATTCCATAAAAATTGCTGGATGTAAGTTATGCCATAGGTCGAAAAAAACATGGATACCTGGCTCTGTATGGGCATACTTGCCCCTTCAGCTCCAAAATTTAGTATAATCGTTAGAAAATAAATCAATATTCCTACTATATAAAAGGAACTGCCTGTCAGGTAAGCAAACAAGATTTTCGCATGATCCAATTGTTTTTTCCCATAACGTGTAGAACGATACAATTCTCTCATATGCACAGTCGAATCATTGCCAAATAGTGGTATAATCAAAAAGGAAATGACAAAAAGTAAAATCACACTATAATTTCCCATATTTTCATTTAAAACTTTCCAACCTTCCGCATAATCCATCGGTATGACAGAAACTTTTCTTGCCTTTTTTATGATTGTGTCCTGTTCTTGTTGCGTGCATTTTATATTGGGATTATTTTCCATCTCTTCTTTGATATTTTGAATCCGGTACTTGTAAAACTGCTTTATCTCGCTCATATTTAGTTCTTTTAACTCTTTATTATAGTTGGCAGATACGAGTGCTTCTACATTTAATTTATCAATATGGGTATCGCCTTCTCCTTTTTCCAAAATAAACAAAAGATATTCTTCCGTTAAATATTTCCCCTTTGAGGCTTGCTTGCCATATTCCAGATTTTGTTTCCAATCAAGTTTCCCGCTTGAGGCATCGAAGATTTTATAATTTTCCTTTGCATGAGATAACACACTCATCGAAGCCAAAATCATAACAATCATGAGCAAAAGCAGTTTTCTTCTATTAAAAATACGCTTCCATTCTATCATCATGAATCGATTCATCTACTTGCACCTCCTCTTTTTGTTTTTTTCATCTAGTTCATTTTATAGGTACGATAAAAACGTTTTGTAAAGAGATAGATGGCGGCCATATAGACCATCTCAACCACTGGAAATGCCCAAAAATACGTAATTAACTGTTTTCCAATGAAATAACTGCTAAAAAATGCATCTTCCGTCAAAAAGTAAAGTGGATTTAAGAAATTAAATTTCCATAAAATTCCTTCGTAAAAATGAAACCATTGCATGAATATATATAAGAAGATAATCGAACCCACCATAGATAATTTCATGTTTTTTAGTTTAATGTTAACCAATAAGGTTAGATTTGCCATAACTAACACCCCAAAAAGACCCAAAATAAAATGCAAAAAATAATAAGTGCCATAATTCATTGTATGAAAACCACCGTGCAGTCCAATTTGTATTGACACGTTCCAGCCATCTAAAGTTGCCACGATACCATCTTCCATCATGATTGTTGCTACAAATACAATATACACTGTCGCAGCAAATAGATTCCCCGCAATCCATCGTGCTTTCATATCCTTGCTCCTGCCATAACCCGCTGCTAATGTTAACTCATCAATTCCATTACGGCTATCTTTGGCATAAAGCCCGGAAAGAGTAAAAGCAACTGCAATCAAGACAACAAAATATAACGTACCAAAATGCATCCCAATATTGTCCCACCCCTGCTTATAACCGACATACAGTGGCATTTTCATATCCTGGACTTTCTGTTCCAAAATCTTTTCCCTTTTTGGTGTCAGTTTTTGATGCAACGTAGATTTTTGGTATTCCAATGTTGCCTTTTTAAATTGCTTATAAAAGCTTTCTTCAGATTTTAAGAAATCATAATCCAGCCCTATTGATTCATAGCCAGAAGACAGATTATAGGAAAAATGAGCAAAATTAACTGCATAATTCGGGTTAAAAAACTTTGTCATTCCTGCAGTTGTGATAAATCCTGTATGCACATCCATATATTTTTTATCGTAACTTTCGTTATATTTTTTCACCAGTTTTTTTAGATATTTTCCATCCATCTCGCCTTCTAAATCTTTTGATACATCCCGAAGTGCGCGATAAGAAGCATATCCGTTTACCATCTTACCATGATCTGCATCTATCGTTCTCCTCTGTGCTGGTAAAAATGTCATAATATAAATGGAAGATACCAATATCATTGCGATCATAACGACAAGATTGATTCGATTCCACATTTTACGATATTCAAATTTGACCAATTGTCCCATCTTTTTCCTCCCTCTATTTTTTATAGCTGCTTCCTTGGTACAATACCTTCCAAGGTTTTTCTTTGTTTTCCCTCACTAAGATCAAATACTGCCAATCATCCTTTTTTTGCTCATATTCGACCAAATAAATATTTTCATCGGCATATCCTTTTGCAACACCTTTGTCTTTATCCTTATAAATATTTAGGATTCTGGGGTCTATACAGTCCCAATATTGATCAATTCCATATTTTTCTTTTAAATAAGTTTTTGCTGTTTCATAAGCAGCCTCCATCTCTGTCACATTAAATTGATATGCTTCTTTCGGGATATGCAATCCATATTTTTCTTCTTCGGGATATGTAGCTATCTCCATCCCCTTTATAGTCTTTTTCTTTTTATCCATTTCGGCACGATCTTTCCGAAAAGCTTGCAATGCTTTTTCAATCTTTTCATCGCTATCTAGTGTCTTTCTCGATTTTTCTTCTGCCTCTTTTTCCTCTTTTTCATAGCCTTCTTCTACTTTTTTTAACTCTTCATCTGATTCTAATTTTTGTTCTGATGATTTTCCCTGACATCCCAAACATGAGATACCCGTCATAAAAAGGAATACTAGGACTACTACATGCTTCATTATCTTCTTCATGTCTATTCACACTCCTCTCCATCTCGTCCGCCAGAAAAGATATAATAATCTTCTAGTGTCGGAATTGCTTCCTGATTCTTTGCTGCTGAATGCGGTTTTCCGACATAACGCACTTGCACTTTCCCCTGCACTTGTTTTAAATGAATGATTGATCGTTCTTTTCGGATCTTTCCTAACGTTTCCTGATCTACGGTTGCCTCCCATACATTTCCATCTGCCTTCTTAATCAAATCGACGATTTTTCCTGTTTCTAAGATTTCGCCTTTTTTGATCATCACAAGATCATTTGCAATCGCTTCAATATCAGAAACAATATGCGTTGATAATAAAACGATTTTATCTTTTGACATATCGCTGATGATATTCGAAAATCGAATTCGCTCTTTGGGATCTAATCCGGCTGTCGGCTCATCAAAAATCAAGATTTTTGGATCGTTGATAATTGCCTGTGCGATACCAATTCTTCTTTTCATACCCCCAGAAAAGGTCTTTACTTTCTTGTTAGCAGCATCAGAAAGATTCACAAACTCTAGTACTTCCGGAATTTTTTTCTTCAATTCTTTCTTGGAAATGCCTTTTAAGGCACCCATATATTCAAGAAAATCTTTGGCTGTAAATCCTGGATACACACTGTAATCCTGTGGCATGTAGCCAATCAAACTGCGGTAATCTTCATCCATAGAAAAAATATCTCTGCCATCGTATAACACTTTTCCTTTTGTTTGAAAATCGACCGTGGAAAGAATACGCATCAAAGTACTCTTTCCGGCACCATTTTCTCCAAGAAGTCCATACGTTCCCTGTTTTAATGTAAAATTGACATCTTTTAATGCTTCTTTTTTTCGATATGATTTGTATAAATGTCCAATGTTTAATTCCATTTACTTTTCCTCCTTGTTAGACTTTTGTCTTTTTTGTATTATACAATTGTCTAAATATTGTGTCAACCATTTATTGAAAAGAAGTTCTTTTACGCTCCTTATCCTTCCACGCAAATCAAAAAAATGTTATACTGATATTAGCGATAAAAGGAGATTAGAATTATGAAAATTACACAAATGCACAAACAAAAAGATACCGTCCTTTCTTTTGAAATTTTTCCTCCAAAAAAGGATGATGAATTAAAAAATATTGATGCTACTTTGGATATCCTATGCGAATTAAATCCTGATTTTATCAGTGTTACTTTTGGTGCGGGAGGCAGTTCAAACAATAACCGCACGATTGAATTAGCGAAAAAAATCAAATATCAATATCATGTAGAACCTGTCGTACATTTAACCTGTCTTTCTTACGATAAAAAAGACATTGATGAATTTTCTCGCATATTAACCAGCGAAGGAATTGAAAATGTTCTTGCACTTCGCGGTGACCGCAATCCAGATATTCCTGAGAAAGATGAATTTCATCATGCATCCGATCTGATTACTTATTTAAAAAGGAAGAATGATTTTGGCATTGCCGCAGCCTGCTATCCAGAATGTCATCCAGAATCTGCAAATCGGGTGGAAGAGATGCGCCATTTACGAAAAAAAGTAGATGCCGGTGCAGAAGTTTTGCTATCACAATTATTTTTTGATAATAATTATTTTTATAGATTTGTGGAAGACTGTCGGATTGCCGGAATTGATATACCAATCACACCTGGAATCATGCCGGTTATCAATGCAAAACAAATCAAACGCATGGTAACCATGTGCGGAGCTTCCTTACCAGAACGTTTTCAAAAGATTATCTATAAATACGGTGACAATAAAGACGCTCTTTTTGATGCCGGTATGTCTTATGCCCTTAGTCAGATTATTGATCTTTTGGCTAATGATGTAGATTCCATTCATTTGTATACAATGAATAATCCAATTGTTGCCCGCAGAATATGTGAAGGTATTCGCAATATCATCTAACCACGCAAAGGAGAATCATATGGATTTTGTACAGTATAAATGTCCTTGCTGCGGAGCAGCACTCACATTTTCTCCTAAAAACCAAAAACTTTCCTGTAAAAGTTGTAATAATACATACGATTTAGTCACCTTGCAGCAATATGCCGAAGATGAACAGGCACCAGATTACCAATCGCTTCATTGGGAATACCAAAAAGAATCCGAAATCGCCAAGCGAACAGAAAATGGTCTTTATATATGTCCTTCGTGTGGTGCCGAAATTGAGGCGGATAACGATAAAGTCAGTACTATTTGTCCATATTGTGATAATGTCGTGGTCATAAAAGCAACCGCAAGTGGCGAATTTAAACCTGATGTCATCATACCATTTCAAGTAAGCAGTGATCAGGCAAGGGAAATGCTGGAAAATTTTTGTAAGGGAAAACGCCTACTGCCAAAGAATTTTCGAAATAAAAGTTATTTGAAAAATATCAAAGGCTATTATGTTCCCTACTGGCTCTTTGATTGTGAAGCTCATGCAGATATGAGTTTTCATGGCACCAAAACAAGAGCATGGAGTGATCATGATTACAATTATGTCGATACTTCTTATTATTTAATCAAGCGTACAGGAACGATGTCTTTTTATCATGTGCCGGTCGATGGCAGTACAAAGATGGAAGATGAAACAACGGAGTCGATCGAACCGTTCGACTATCACGGACTAAAGGAATTTCATCCTGCTTATCTTGCTGGTTACGAGACGGACAAATATGATGTTTCTTCCGACACAGCGGAGCAAAGAGCAAAAGAACGCCTCTACCGTAGCGCCGAAGATGCTCTCTACCGTACGATCCGTGGTTACGATACGGTAAATGTCAAACGACGACAGCTCTCGTCGAAAAGAGGCAAAGTCACTTATGCCTTCTTACCGGTATGGCTATTTGAAACGGTCTATAACGGAGAAACTTACCAATTTGCAATCAATGGGCAGACCGGTAAAATGGTTGGAGAATTGCCCGTCGATCGTGGTGCTTTCTGGAAATATCTATTCGGATTTACCGGAATCGGAACCATACTCCTTTCCATTTTAGGAATCCTATTGTTAGGAGGTGGTTTTTGATGAGGCAACAATTATCCAAGACCGTACTCAAAAAAGTTTTTGTAATCGTTTGCACGATGCTTCTTTGTTTCAGCTTTTTCAGGATTCAAGTATCTGTTCCTGCATCTGCCAAGAACCAACCAAACAATTTTGTCATAGATGATGCGAATCTTTTATCGGAAAAAGAGATACATAAAATAGGAGAAAAATGTGAAGAAATAAGCAGACAACATAACGCTAGCATTTGTATTATCACAACGCCAGACTTCTATGGTGACGATATCAAAGATTGGCAACGACAATATTTTTCTGAGCATGAAATGGGGATGGGCGAGCAACACAACGGAATTATGTTAGCCATCAGCATGGCAGACCGCGACTGGGGAATTGTCGGATTTGGCAACGCACAGACAGCCTTTACCACTTATGGACGAGAGAGAATCGCCGAAATCATTTTGGATGATTTATCCGATGGTGATTATTATGAATCATTTTCAAAGTATGTCTCTCTTGCAGATGAATTTTTAACAGAGGCAGAAAGTGGAACCCCTTATGACCACGATCACAAATATAAAGAGAATATTCCGATTCCCTTTATCATTGTCGGAGCATTCCTCTTATCCGTTATCATATCTTTGTTTATTGTTTTATCTTGGAAACGAAGTATGAATACACGTATTCATCAGGAAAATGCATCAGAATATTTAAAAAAGGATAGTTTTTCTCTCTCCAACCGTTCTGATATTTTTCTGTATCACACCGTAAGTCGAACGAGACGACCAAAAGAAGAACATCATATCGATATGAATTCTGATTCTTCTGGAACAAGTGGAAAATTTTAATTTATAAAAGGAGATTATTATGGGATTAATCAAAGCAGCCTCTGGTGCTATCAGCGGTGCATTAGCAGCCCAGTGGAAAGAATATTTTTATTGTGAGGCATTCAATGCAGATGTACTCGTAGCAAAAGGCGAAAAACGAACTTCCAGACGTTCTTCCAATACCAAAAATGATGATAACATTATTACTGACGGCTCCCATATCGCTGTTGCCGATGGTCAATGCATGATGATTGTAGAAGACGGAAAAATACTGGAAGTCTGTGCTGAACCTGGTGCTTATACGTATGACACCAGTACGAGTCCATCGGTATTTGCAGATTCCTTTTTAGAAGGATTTGGTAATATCGTGCTTGAAGCCTGGGAACGCTTCCAATTTGGTGGCAGTGTAGGCAAAGATCAACGTATTTATTATTTTAATACGAAAGAAATACCAGGAAATAAATATGGAACTCCAAACCCAATTCCATTTCGAATTGTAGATCGCAACATCGGTTTGGATGTTGATATTTCCATTCGCTGCAATGGTGAATATTCTTACCGAATCATAAATCCAATGCTTTTTTATACGAATGTATGTGGAAATATCCAACATGTATATACGAGAGATCAGATTGATTCTATGTTAAAATCCGAGCTTTTAACAGCACTTGCACCAGCATTTGCCCGACTTTCCGAAATGGGGGTACGATATAGTTCTCTGCCTGGACATACCATGGAAATCGCTGACGCGTTAAATGATATTTTGACCAAAAAATGGACACAACTTCGCGGTATCCAAGTCTTTTCATTTGGTATTAACAGCATCTCTGCTTCCAAAGAAGACGAAGAAATGATCAAACAATTACAAAAATCTGCTGTAATGCGTGATCCAAATATGGCGGCTGCTACATTGGTTGGTGCACAGGCAGATGCCATGCGCTCTGCTGCCCAAAATAACAATGGTGCTATGGCAGGATTTATGGGAATGGGTATGGCAACACAAGCTGGCGGTACCAATCCGCAAACACTATATGAAATGGGCAAGCAACAAGCTGATTCTCAAATACAGAGTCCAAACATTGATACAGTCAAATCTGGAGCAGATCAATGGATTTGCTCTTGTGGTGCAACCAATACCGGAAAATTTTGTACGGAATGTGGCAAACCAAAACCTGTATCTGGATGGGTGTGTAGCTGTGGCACTTTAAATAAGGGAAAATTCTGTTCTGAGTGTGGCAAACCAAAACCTGTCGGTGTTCCGCAATATCAATGTAATAAATGCGGTTGGGAACCAGAAGATCCAACCAAACCACCAAAGTTCTGTCCAGAGTGCGGAGATCCATTTGACGACCATGATATAAAATGATGTAAAACCGAATAAAGCACGCTCTGCGAGTTTCATCGGTTCGCGTGCGGTGGCAAATGGAAATGCAAGCATTTCCGCTTGCCTTGTGCCTTCGCGTAAATAAAAAATTGCTGGTATCTGATTAGTTCATTATACCAGCAATTTTTATGTATTTTATCTTACTACTTTCTAATAAAGAGTATGATAGTCTTCATTTTCTAAATCAAGCACACCAAAATATTTTTCAAAATCAATGCCTAAGTATTCGCTCATTTCTTTCATTTCAAGAACCGTTTTTACATCAACGGCAATGCCTTCTTTCTTCGTACGCTCAATTGCTAATACTTCTTTTTCTCCATGTGTATAAATACGTTCCTGCCCTTCTGCCTTTGGTGCCTCTCTCAATTCCTGCAAGAAGGTTGAGAAATGTTCTTTGATTGCTTCCGGATCACCAAATACAGCTGGATCAATCGCGATAAATCCATGACAAGTACCGCCTTTTCCATCAATATGCGTATGATTTGATGTCAGACCCATAGATAAAATAGAACAGAAAATTTCACAGATCATACCATATCCATAACCTTTATGACTTCCTGTCATTTCTTCATTGCCACCCAATGGCATAATTCCGCCACCTGCTTTGGCCAAGATATTTTTTAAGACATCTTCTGCATCATTGGATGGATTACCATCTTTATTTAATGCCCAACCATCTGGAAGTGGTTTTTCAGCCTTACGATACATCTCTAATTTTCCACGGGTAACAACCGTTGTTGATGAATCGCAGAAAAATGGATACGGTTCTGCTGGCATTGCAATTGCAATTGGATTACTTCCAAGCATTGCTTTTCGGGCAAAAGTTGGTACCATGATTGCTTCGGAGTTTGTAAATGACATACCAATCAATCCTTGATCACATGCCATCTTTGCATAGTAACCGGCAATTCCATAATGATTGGAATTTCTGACACTGACAATTGCCATACCTGTTGTTTTTGCCTTTTCAATCGCCATTTCCATCGCTTTATGACCAATCAATTGACCCATACCATCATGTCCATCAATGACAGCAGACACTGGAGTTTCAAATACCACTTCTGGAACAGCATCAATTTTAATTAAGCCCTTTTCGATTCCTTTGTGATAACGGCTGATTCTCTGCATTCCATGAGATTCGATACCAAATTTATCAGACATTAACAAAACATCAGTGATAATTTCGCTTTCTTCTTTTGTAAATCCAAATTTCTGGAATGCATCATGACAAAAAGTTTCTAATGTTTCAATACTAAATTTTAAATGCGCCATTTTTCTTCTCCTATATTTTTGTTTATTCACCTAAACATTACTATCTTTGTTATTATTTTATCATATTTTTAAAGGATATTTTGTTCTGAATAAAAAACACTTCGGCAGGAGATTTTCCTCTTACCGAAGTGTCTCTATACTCATCTTAAATGATAAAATAAATGATTTACAGATTGGTATATCCCATCAATTCAAGATCGACTTCTTTTGCTGCATCGCGACCTTCACGGATAGCCCAGACAATCAAAGACTGTCCTCTGTGCATATCACCGGCAACAAAAACTTTGTCAACATTTGTTTTATGCTTACCTTCCTCTGTTTTTACATTTGTACGAGGATTTAAAGCAACTTTAAAATCTTTGGTTACATATTCCTGACTGCCAAGGAATCCAGCTGCGATCAAAACTAAATCGACATCCACTTCATATTCGCTGCCTGGAATATTGACCATCATCATACGACCTGTCTTTTCATCCTTCTTGCTTTCCAGTTTTACTAAAACAGCTTTACAAAGTTCCCCTTTGTCATTTTTCTTAAATTCTTTGACCGTTGTCTGATAAACACGAGGATCTTTACCAAAGACCGCGATTGCCTCTTCCTGACCATAGTCTGTCTTTAAGACTTTTGGCCACTGTGGCCATGGATTATTTTCTGCTCTTTCTACCGGTGGTTTTGGCATCATTTCTAGCTGTAATACACTCTTTGCACCGTGACGGATTGATGTTCCGACACAGTCATTTCCAGTATCTCCACCACCAATGATAATCACATTTTTCCCTTTGGCAGAAATATTTTTGCCATCTTTTAAGTCAGAATCTAACAGACTCTTTGTATTTCTTGTCAGGAAGTCAACGGCAAAATAAATTCCTTTTGCTTCTCTTCCTGGCACTTTGATATCTCGTGGATTTGATGCTCCACAGCAAAGAACCACAGCATCATATTCTTTTGTCAACTGGTTCGCTTTGATGTCAACACCAACATTGACATTCGTTTTAAATTCAATGCCTTCTTCTTTCATAATATTTACTTTACGGTCGATGTATTGTTTTTCCAACTTCATGTTTGGAATACCATACATCATAAGACCACCAACACGGTCACTTCTCTCATAAACGGTCACGCTATGACCACGTTTATTTAAAGAATTGGCTGCGGAAAGTCCGGCTGGACCTGAACCGATGACTGCAACTTTCTTTCCTGTACGATTTTTTGGAGGATTTGCTTTTGCAAGCCCTGTCTTATACGCACGCTCAATGATTGCCAATTCATTTTCTTTTGACGCAACCGGGTCTCCATTTAACCCACAGGTACAGGCTTCCATACAAAGTCCCGGACAAACTCTTCCTGTAAATTCAGGAAATGGATTTGTCTTTTTTAAACGATAATATGCCTGTTCCCAGTTACCGCGGTATACTAAATCATTCCATTCTGGAACTAAGTTATTTAATGGGCATCCAGATGCCATACCGGCAAGCATCATGCCGGCCTGACAAAATGGAACACCACATTCCATACATCTTGCACCTTGTTTTCTCTGTTCTGCTTCACTGAGAGGAGTATGGAATTCATTGAAATTTTTAATACGTTCTTTTGGTTCGATTGCTGCTGCTAATTTCTGTTCATAATCTAAAAATCCAGTTGGTTTTCCCATGATAATTTCCTCCTCTTATTTATTCTTATTCAGATAGAACGCTTCAATCTGTGCATGTTCACTGCTAAGTCCACGTTCTTCCATCTGTACGATTGCATTTAACATACGCTTATAATCATGTGGAATAACTTTTTTGAATTTTGGAAGATATTCTTCGATATTATCAAGAATCATCTTACCTTTTTCAGAGTTTGTATATGCCACATGATCTTTAATCATACCAGTTAATTCTAAGACATCATATTTATCGGATAATGGTTCAATGCCAACCAATGCTTTGTTTACACGTTTATAAAGCTTATTGTTTTCATCTAATACATAAGCGATACCACCACTCATACCTGCGGCAAAGTTCTTACCAGTTTCCCCAAGGATAACGGCACGACCACCAGTCATATATTCACAACCATGATCGCCGACACCTTCTACAACGGCTGTTGCCCCAGAGTTACGTACACAGAAACGTTCCCCAGCTACACCATTGATATAAGCTTTTCCGCTTGTCGCACCATAAAATGCTACGTTACCAATGATAATATTTTCATCTGCCTTAAAGGAAGATCCTTTTGGTGGATAAACAATTAATTTACCACCGGAAAGCCCTTTTCCAAAGTAGTCATTACTGTCTCCGACCAATTCTAATGTCAAACCTTTTGGAATAAATGCACCAAAACTCTGTCCACCGGCACCATTACATTTTACTGTAAAGGTATCATCTTCTAATGTATTTTTATATCTCTTTGTAATTTCTGCACCGAAAATCGTACCGAAAGAACGATCGATGTTTGTGACATCAATTTCGATGCTTCTCTTTTGTCCATTTTCCAATGCCTGTTTGAACTGTTTCAAAAGAACAGTCTGATCTTTTGTCTTTTCCAGTTCAAAATCATAAGGATTCTTTTTATTGTATTGAATCTTTTCTTTTTTATTAAATGGATTCGTTAAAATATTGGTTAAATCAATATTTTTCTCTGCGGCAACTTCATTTGGTTCTAAGAAGTCAGTACGACCTACTAAGTCATCGACTGTCTTCACACCGAGTTTTGCCATATATTCTCTTAATTCCTGAGCGATAAACTTCATGAAGTTTTCTACATATTCTGGTTTACCCATGAAACGTTTACGAAGTTCTGGATTTTGTGTTGCCACACCAACCGGACAAGTATCCAAGTTACAAACTCTCATCATGACACATCCAAGTGTTACCAGTGGAGCAGTTGCAAAACCAAATTCTTCCGCACCGAGCATTGCTGCAATTGCAACGTCACGACCACTCATTAATTTACCGTCTGTTTCAATAATGACTTTATTACGTAAGTCATTTCTGATCAATGTCTGGTGAGTTTCTGCCAAACCTAACTCCCAAGGAAGTCCTGCATTGTGGATCGAGCTTCGTGGAGCGGCTCCTGTACCACCATCATAACCAGAAATTAGGATTACTTGTGCACCTGCTTTTGCTACCCCGGCTGCAACCGTACCGACACCAGCTTCTGATACCAATTTTACAGAAATTCTAGCATCTGTATTTGCATTTTTACAATCATAGATCAACTGTGCTAAATCTTCGATTGAATAAATATCATGGTGTGGTGGTGGAGAAATCAGACTTACACCAGGTGTTGAATGTCTAGTTTTCGCAATCCAAGGATAAACTTTACCACCTGGAAGGTGTCCACCTTCTCCCGGTTTCGCTCCCTGTGCCATCTTAATCTGAATTTCCTGTGCACTTACTAAATATTCACTTGTTACACCAAAACGTCCTGACGCTACCTGCTTGATCGCAGAACAACGATTAATTCCATCAGGACCAGGTACTAATCGTTCTGGTCTCTCTCCACCTTCACCACTATTAGATTTACCACCTAAACGGTTCATGGCGATCGCTAATGCTTCATGTGCTTCTCCGGAAATAGATCCGTAAGACATTGCACCTGTCTTAAATCGTTTCACGATAGATTCAACACTCTCGACCTGAGAAAGAGGGATGCCTTTCTTTGGATATTTAAACTGCATCATACCTCGGATATTTCCAGGTTCTAGTTCTTTATCGACCATATCGGTATATTGTTTAAACAAGTTATAGTCACCAGTACGGGTAGCCATCTGGAGTGTATGGATTGTTTTTGGATTATATAAATGCTGTTCTTTTCCGCTCCTTGCCTTATGAGCACCAGTACTATCTAAAGATGCATCATTTTCTAATCCCAGTGGATCAAAAGCTGCTGTGTGTCTTGCTGATACATCATCATAAATATCATTCAGTGTAATACCACCAATTCGGCTGACCGTATTCGTAAAATATTTATCGATTACTTCTTTGCTGATACCGATTGCCTCAAAAATCTGTGATCCCTGATAAGATTGGATCGTTGAAATACCCATTTTAGAAGCAATCTTAACAATACCATGAATAATGGCATGGTTATAATCCTCAACAGCAGCATAGTAATCTTTTTCTAATAATCCTTCATCGATCAAATCCTGAATCGTAAGCTGTGCAAGATATGGGTTGATTGCAACTGCACCATAACCAAGCAAAGTTGCAAAATGATGTACTTCTCTTGGCTGACCAGATTCAAGAATGATTGCCATAGAAGTTGATTTCTTTGTACGAATCAAATATTGATGTAATGCAGATACCGCAAGCAAACAAGGAATTGCTACATGGTATTCATCTACCTCACGGTCTGTTAGTACAATAATATTTGCTCCATCACGGTAAGCACGATCTGCCTCGATAAACAAATGATCGATTGCTTTTTCCATAGATGTATTCTTATAGAAGGTAATCGGAATCTCTGCAACCTTAAATCCATGATGTTTCATGTTTTTGATCTTTAACATATCTGTATTGGTTAAAATCGGATTTCTTACCTTTAATACATTGCAGTTATCCGGAACTTCTTCTAAAACATTACCACCTTTTCCAATATAAACAGTTGTAGAAGTTACCACTTCTTCTCGGATTGCATCAATTGGTGGGTTTGTTACCTGTGCAAATAACTGTTTAAAATAGTTAAACAATGGCTGGCGCATCTTAGAAAATACAGCTAACGGTGTGTCGACACCCATTGCTGCAATGGATTCGCTTCCAGTTTCTGCCATTGGCAATACAGAAGTTTTTACATCTTCATAAGAATAACCAAATGCTTTTAATAATTTCTGTCTATGTTCATGTGTATATGTTTCTACTTTTTTATTTGGAATTTTCAGATCACTAAGTTCTACGATCTGAGAATCTAACCATTCACCATAAGGCTGACGACTTGCATATTCTTCCTTTAATGTCTCATCATCAATCATCTTACCTTTTACTGTATCCACCAAAAGCATACGTCCTGGACGAAGACGGTCTTTGATCTTAATGTTAGTTGGATCAATGTCAAGTACACCGATTTCGGAAGATAAAATCAACTGATCATCTTTTGTTACATAGTAACGGGAAGGGCGAAGACCATTACGGTCAAGGACAGCACCCATGATATCACCATCTGTGAAAAGAATAGACGCCGGACCATCCCATGGTTCCATCATTGTTGCATAATATTGATAGAAATCTCTCTTTTCAGATGACATTGTATCATTGTTTTCCCAAGGTTCCGGAATTGTGATCATAACAGCCAATGGAAGTTCCATACCACTCATAACCATAAATTCCAATGTGTTATCTAATCTTGCAGAGTCCGAACCGTTTGGATTTACAACCGGAGTCAGTTTCTGCATTTGATTTTTCAACTCGTCAGATTCCATAATTTCTTCACGTGCATGCATCTTATCAGCATTACCACGAATGGTATTAATCTCACCATTGTGTACGATAAAACGATATGGATGCGCTTTCTCCCAGCTTGGAGTTGTATTTGTACTGAATCGAGAATGAACCAACGCGATTGCAGATTCATAATCCTCATTGTGTAAATCCTTGAAGAACAAACGAAGCTGACCAACTAAGAACATACCTTTATATACGATTGTTCTACTAGATAAAGAAACAACATAAACTTCTTCATTACTCTGTTCAAATACTTTTCTTACAATATATAATTTACGATCAAATGGAAGTCCACACTCAACATCTTCTGGTTTCTTGATGAATGCCTGTTTAATGTTAGGCATACATTCTAATGCTTTCTTACCTAATACATCCGGATCTGTTGGTACATCTCTCCATCCTAAGAATTCCATACCTTCTTTTTGTACAATAATCTCAAGCATTTTCATAGCCTGAGCTGTTTTCATCTCATCATCTGGAAAGAAGAACATACCAATTCCATATTCTCTTTCTCCACCGATTTCGATTCCTAATGGTTTACATGCTTTCTTAAAAAAGTTATGAGAAATCTGCAACATAATACCGACTCCATCTCCGGTCTCTCCTGCTGCATCTTTACCAGCTCTATGTTCCAATGTTTCTACAATTTTAAGAGCATTTTGAACAGTCGCATGGCTTTTTCTACCTTTGATATCGACGCATGCACCAATACCACAGTTATCATGTTCGAAACTTGGATCATATAAACCGACTGGCTGATTATTCTGATTCATATCATTCGCTCCTTTCCTTTTATAAATGCAACCGATGTCACACGCTGTACTAATTCAAATAAAATCTTTTTCCTTCATATCTCTGCGTCGACTCATTTATTTTTGTTGCATTTTGCAATTTTAATTCTCTCTTCCTTCATTTTTCACTTCGAATGCTATCATACTACTTTTTTTCTCATTTGTAAACAACTTTTTTTCTTAAATTATCTGATAATTTGAATACTTAATTTTATTAATAAAATTATCTGATAATTCGAAGTGTAAAAAGAAAAAAGAGGCGAATAATACCTCTTTTTTCACACAATTTATGCACTTTATATCCTAAGTTTTTCTTATTTATTTTTCTCTTTGAGGAATAATTCATATCCTCTTCGACGCAATTTACAAGATGGACAATCACCACATCCGTCACCAATA
Organism: Lachnospiraceae bacterium; assembly: GCA_030523275.1. Taxonomy (GTDB): domain Bacteria; phylum Bacillota; class Clostridia; order Lachnospirales; family Lachnospiraceae; genus Fimousia. The sequence continues at coordinate 17,435 of JAUNIX010000019.1, read as the reverse complement.
ATACCATTGTAACAAGTCAGAGTTTCATTCTTAATAATATCAGCAACACCTAAACGATCTGCCATCTGCCAGGTCTCCTTCTTATCAATCCACATGAGTGGTGTGATAATATCAAAGTGATAATCCATTGCAAGTGATAAACTCGTAGATAACGATTTGATAAAGACGTCTCTGCAATCTGGATAACCACTAAAATCACTTTGGGATACTCCTGTCACTAATACATGGATATCTCTTTGTTTCGCAAATACAGCCGCAAATGTCAGGAAAATCATATTTCTGCCATCCACAAAAGTATTTGGCGTTCCAACTTCCGGGGCATCATGATCCACTTCCATATCACTGCGAGTCAAAGAATTTGGTGCTAATTGTCCTAACAGACTCATATCCATAATATGATGTTCAATATTATGTTTTTCACAAATTGCCTTTGCACACTCTAATTCTTTTACATGTCTCTGTCCATAATCAAAAGAGACAGCGATCACTTCTTCGTATTTCTTTTTTGCCCAGAACAGACATGTTGTACTGTCCTGTCCACCACTAAATACAACAACTGCTTTTGTCGGTTTCATAATATATCACCTCTATAATTACTTTATCATCATTAACAATTTATTCTGTAACACCGGATCCGATTGAAATCTTCCTCTAAAGGTTGTCGTTACCGTCTTTGTCCCCGGACGTTTGATTCCACGTGCTGTCATACAACTATGACATCCTTCAATAATGACCGCGACATCATCAGACCCCGTAACTTTACTGATAATCTGCGCAATATCACTGCCAATGCGTTCCTGTAATTGCAGACGTTTTGCAACCATATCAGAAATGCGGGCAATCTTGCTAAGTCCGATCACCCTATCTACTGGTGTATAGGCAACTGTCACCTTCATATCATACATCAAAGCCATATGATGTTCACAATAGCTAAAAATGTCAATATCTTTGACAATGACAATATCATCTTTCTCTTTTTGTGTCGCCTCCTCAAAAAAGGTCTTGCCAAACATTTCTGCAATCTCGTCATTGGTATAATTCATACCTTCAAACACCTCTTCGTACATTCTTGCAACACGATCAGGCGTCTCCTTTAACCCTTCACGATCCGGGTCATCTCCAAGTGCAATCAAAATTCCTCTGACATGCTCTTTGATCGCTTCTTTATCAATCGCCATTCCCTATACTCCTTTCATCATCGGATCCCAGATTACTTTGTGCATCTGTATCTGGAGATTCACTCCAACTAATTTTTCTTCTTTCATAAAATCAACAATTTCTGATGGTTCTATTTTACCAAATACCGGGCTGATATAACAGGCACATTTCCCAATTAATTGATATGTTTGCATAATCTCAACCGCACGTAAAAGATCCGCTTTGCTGCCTGATACAAATTTTACAGTATCCACCTTCCGCAAAAGCTTAAAATTTGCAATGTGCATCTCCTGTTCCATACCGCTATCCGGAAGTTTATAGTCCATCGTCATCACAATACGGTCATTGATCGTCACATATGGAGTCAGATCAATACTGCCATTCGTCTCAATCTCAATCGTCAATTTTTCATCTTCTGCCAGATAAGAAAGCAGTTCTTTCATACCATCGCGAAGCAAAGGCTCTCCGCCAGTCAATGTTACATTATCTGCACCAGAATGCTTAATCTCATCATAAATTTCTTCTTTGCTCATCCATTCAAAGGCAACATCCGGCTCGTTTGCCCAAGTCGTATCACAATAACTACAATTTAAATTGCACCCGGCAAACCGTACAAAAAAAGCTAGTTGCCCGGCTCTCTTTCCTTCGCCATTAATACTTAAAAAACGTTCTACTACTTGATATTTTTTCATTTAGCACTCCCGATAGGTGGCACAATTCTTTGGTGTCTCATAAACGACAACCTCAACCACCTGATAACCTTTTTCTTTCATCTGATCATAAAAATATTTAGAGAAATTCTCCGCTGTCGGACGTATTGGTAAAGAAATTATTGCAAATCCCTCTTCGTTTAGGGCTTTTAATGTCCCGGACTTTAAACTATTATCTTCAATAATCAGTTTATGATCAAAAAAATCAACCATTGCCTTCACATCTGATTTTAATTCTGAAAAATCTACCACCATGCCTCTGACATTTCCTTCTGTCTGCAACGTTTCACTGCCAACACTCACGACAACTTTCCAACGATGTCCATGAATATTGCTGCATTTTCCATCATATCCTTTTAAAAAATGTGCAGCATCAAATTCATGCTCTGTTTTTAATACATACATTATTTCTTGCTCCTTTATCTATTTACTACAGAACAAAGCGGACAAGTCCATCCTGAACTCTTTAAATCTCTCATTCCCTATGGGACTTGCTTCGCTTTGCACGCCAGATGCAGACTGCTATAAGCAGTGTTCCTTATGCCGCATCTGATCACATTCTCGCGGAGCGTTTTGTTACATAGGAAATTGAATGAAAAAATTTCCCATGTAACAAAATAGGGACAGGTAAAAAATCGCCTGTCCCTACACAAAGTATCCTTGATCATATCAATACGGTCCTAGTTTTGTTTAAAGACAGGATGGTACAAGCGAACTGTCTGATTCTATTTTCTCAACTTATTTATCATATCATGTTCTATTTTACTAGTCAACTCTTGATAAAATGCCTTCCATAAATTTTTTAGTGTTGATTTTTCCCGCATATGCCTGTGGATCTTTGATATGCTGCATTGCCTGTCTTATTTCTCGAAAATCAAACAAACTATTTGCATAACAAGTAAAGATTGGATCATAATAATCTTCACATCCAAGCTCTGCAAGATTACTCAGCACCTTTTGAATGGTACGACGTATACGTTGTTCCATGCTTTTTTGTTTTACTTTTAATTCCTTTTCTCCATAAAGCTTTTTACTAACTTCCATATAAACATCTTTCAAATGATAATTTTTCCGATGTTCCTGCTTTTGGATTCGATAAATCATTTTTAATACTTCACGGATTTCCTCTGTTCCCGATAACCCGACCATTCCTATTTCCATAAAAATCTCATCAAGTTGCTGCTCAATATCTTTTGTTTCAACCACACTTGGTGTTTCATCTAACTGCAAAATAACACTTTTAATCTGTATCATCGAGCGTTCTAATTCCAACATTTTGATCACATTTTGGAGCACACTCACTGTTTCAATCTGATTAATCGGCTTATTCATGTAAAATACGATACCACTTTTATATGCTTCAGAAATCAAGTCCGCATCTTCTACACAAGAAATCATGACCACTTTTCCCTGGTATCCGTTTTCCATCACTTCTGTCACAATCTCAATGCCGTCTTTGCCTGGAAGCAGCAGATCAATGAGTAAAATATCTGGGTCATAAAACAAAATGTCCTCCACCGCATTTGTTCCTTCCTCTAACTGAGCAATTACTGTCCCAAGCTGATTCCGAGTCACCAGAGAATTTAATAATGTTCGTGCACTTTTGTCATCGTCTATTATCATAAAGTTCACAGTATTTCCTCCTATTGATAGTTCCGTTCTTCATCATTTGAATTTTTAAGCTTTTCTGTAGTTTTATATTGTTTTATGTAGTTTTCTGTATTCTGTAGATATAATTAATATAGTATATATTATATCATAAAATTTTAAAAACAAATCGTCAATGGTGTCGGTCCTTTTTTACAAGAAGTAAGTAAATTGGACCTATTTTTATGTAAGGAGATGAAAGAATATGAGTAAAACAAAAATTTGGATTACTGGTGCCAAAGGACAATTAGGAACCGCTATCTACAATCAACTAGACTATCATAAGTATACCGTCGTAACGACCGATATTGATTTAGATATCACAGATTATGATGAAGTTGCATCTTATATGAAGGTCACAAAACCAAATGTTGTCATTAACTGCGCCGGTATGACAGATTTAAAGACATGTGAAGAAAATATGATCGACGCATATAAGGTCAATGCCATCGGTCCACGTAATTTAGCAGCTGCAACACGTTCTGCAAACGCAAAATTTATTCAAATATCAACCGATGATGTATTTAATGGTAAAAACCGTGATGCATTAAATGAATTTGATGTAGTATCACCGATTACAGTTTATGGAAAATCCAAATTGGCTGGCGAAACATTTGTTCGTGAACTGAATCCAAAACACATCATTATCAGAAGTTCTTGGATTTATGGTGATGGAAAACATAATTTTGTATCTGTTTTATTAAATCAAGCAAAAACAAGAACAAACATCCAGCTTCCATCCGATCAGTTTAGCACACCAACCAGTGCCACTGAACTTGCCAAATTTATCATTCATTTATTAGAAACAAAAGAATATGGAACTTACCATGCATCTTGTGAAGGCTTTTGTAGCCGGTATGAATTTGGTGTAGAAATTCTTCGATTAGCCGGAATCGAAAATGTAACCTTAGAACCTGTACTTTCAAATAGTACAACCATTGAGGGTCGTGGTCGCTATACCATTCTTGATAACTTAATGATGAAATTAACAGATAATTATGAAATGCCTGCATGGAAGGATGCTTTATCTGATTATATGAAAACAATAAACAAATAGGAGGAACATTTATGGCAACAAAGAAAGAACAGAAAAAAATGGGACTCACAACGAAAATTTTTATCGCTCTGATTGCCGGTGCAATTGTCGGTGTTATTATGCACTATTATGTGCCGGCTGGTTATGTTCGCGATGATATTGTCGTTGGCGGTGTCTTTTATGTACTTGGACAAGGATTTTTAAGATTGATGCAGATGTTAGTCGTACCACTGGTATTTTGCTCTCTTGTCTGCGGTAGTTCTGCAATCGGAGACACAAAAACATTAGGCCGTGTCGGTGTAAAAACAATTGGGTTTTATTTAATGACGACTGCCATTGCAGTAACTGTTGCAACCTCTCTTGCCAATTTAACCAATCCTGGTCTTGGCTTAGATATTTCTAACATTGAAAAAGGAGAAGCAACAGTAGCAGAAAGTACCAGTTTTGCTGATACGCTATTAAACATCATTCCGAAGAATCCAATTCAGGGACTGGCAGAAGGAAATATGCTACAGATTATTTTATTTGCAATGATCGTTGGTATCCTTCTTGCAAAATTAGGGGAGCAGGCAGAGACTGTTTCTACCTTCTTTGCCCAATTTAATGACTTGATGATGGAAATGACAAATATGGTTATGTCTGTGGCTCCAATCGGTGTATTTAGTTTGATCGCAAAAACTTTTACAGAAATCGGTTTTGATGCTTTTGTACCAATGCTAAAATACATGGGAACCGTATTCGGCGGATTAGTCGTACAATGTTGTGTTGTATATATGATTTTCCTAAAATTATTCACTGGATTAAATCCGATCAAGTTTTTAAAGAAATTTGCTCCGGTTATGGGATTCGCATTCTCGACTGCAACTTCTAATGCAACCATTCCATTATCGATTGAAACCTTAGATGAAAAAGTCGGTGTTTCCAAGAGAATTTCTTCTTTTACCATTCCTCTCGGTGCAACGATCAACATGGATGGTACAGCCATTATGCAGGGTGTTGCCGTTGTATTTGCTGCTCAGGCTTATGGTATTAACTTAGGTATCGCTGATTATGTTACAGTTATCGCAACTGCAACCTTAGCTTCTATCGGAACTGCTGGTGTTCCTGGTGTTGGTTTGATCACATTATCAATGGTATTTGCTTCAGTTGGACTTCCTGTAGAAGCCATCGCTCTGATCATGGGTATTGACCGTATTCTTGATATGTGCCGTACCGCTGTTAATATCACTGGTGATGCAGTATGTACAACTATCGTTGCACATCAGGATGGCTCTTTAGATCGAGATGTATTTAATGCTGCCACACCTTCTAAATAGTGGGAGGGATTTCAATGAAACAAAAAAAGCTTTCCATTATTTTGGCATTCATACTTGTACTATTGATGTCTTTGACTGGATGTTCTGGAACTTCAACAACCGATCATTCCAGCACAGAAAAAAAAGATTATACGATTAAAATTACGGATGATATCCAAACAATCATCGATCGCGGTTATCTGATCGTCGGCGTGAAAACAGACGTTCCCGGATTTGGATATTATGATAAAGAGACAAAAACATATTCCGGTATGGAAATTGATCTTGCTTACCAGGTTGCAGCTAAAATCTTTGATACAACACCAGATAAAGCAAAAAAAGAAAAACTGGTTACGTTTGTAAAAGCTACTGTGGAAAACCGTAGTACTCTATTAGTTGAAAATAGTGTAGACTGTGTCATCGCTACCTATACGATTACAAGCGAGCGTAAAAAAACATTTGCTTTCTCTGACTCTTACTATAGTGATGCAATTGGTATCATGGTAAAAAAAGACTATTCTGATAACAATAGCCTTGGTACTGGAAAAATCACGTCCGTTCATAAATTGGATGGAAAAAAAGTTGGTGTTGCAAAAAATGCCGATACACGTGCCCATATGTTAAAATACTTTAAGCAGAGAAATTATAACATTGCCCCAATTTTTATGGAATATTCTTCTTATCAACAACTTTACAATGCATTAAAAGATGGAACCATCGACGCATTTGCGGTTGATACTAGTATTTTAAATGGTTATGTGGATGACGGACTGACCATTTTACCTGATCGCTTTGCACAGCAGGATTACGGTGTAGCAGCAAGCAAAGATCATCAAGGGCTGATTGATGCAATCAATATTGTCATTGATGAATATGGATATTAAAAACGGATACCGTTTTTAAATATGCAAAAAAGACTCCTTGTCAGAGAGTTCATCCATTGACTCTCCGACGAGGAGTTTTTTATAAAAATTATTTATATTCTGCCGTGGCATCCGTTGTTATATTGACATCTTTTATCTTACCAATTTTATATGCATGAGCATTTGGAGCATCCACTTTTGCATATTGATGTAAATCCGCAACACTAATATCACGAATCTCTCCATTTTCCGTGACAATATTATATTTATATTTCTCATTTTCATTAGATTCAACAACAGTATCAAAACTTGTGTCTTCCTTTTTTTCCTCTTGGGAAACAATGGAATTTTCCACTGAAGGCTGATAAGTTGTGACATCTATGATCTGAAATGTCAATCCTGTCATGACAACAGCCAATATCATGAAACCTGTCAGCAAAATTCCCTTTTTCTTTCTTCCTACATACTTGATACAAAGAATGCGCTCTTTTGTCTGGTAAAATCCACAATTAAAATTCGTGGCAAATGCCGTCTGTATCTTAGACTGACCTTCGATCATAGATAAAATTAACTGACCATATTTCTGCCTTACACAAATCGACTCTTTTTTTAGTACTTCTTCATCACAGGAAATTTCACATTGAATGGAAATTTCCCGTGCCATCCAATATACAATTGGATTGAACCAGTTAATCGTTATTGTTGCCACGATCAGCAGCTTATACCATAAATCTTTTCGTTTGTAATGGACCAATTCATGTTTTAATAAAAAATAGAGATTTTCAGAAGAATCATCTTTGTTTGGTAGAATGACAACCGGTGAAAAAAAGCCAGTCATAACAGGGGAATGTAAACATGGACAATACATTAATTTCGGCATTCGCTTTATGTGAAGTTCCCGACCTATTTTCTGATAAATATCCTGAATGTGTGATTCTGTTATTTCATCTCGCCAACGCTTCAGCAAATTGGAAAATTTCCAATGTTTCCATATCTGAACTGCTACAATGATTCCGACACCGACAATCCATATGATCAGAAATTCCTTTTTCCATGCTAATCGACTCTTAGCTATGTTTTTTGCTGTATCCTGCATATACAAGAAATGTTGATTGGTATTCGCTGATAGTACCGAAGGAATCACATCACTTTTTATCGGGATTTGAATATGTGGTCGTATCGGAAATAACATTCCAGTCAACGGAATGACCCAGGAATAATATCTCCATTTCGCCTCATAATGCTTCATAAATACTTTTGTAATGACCAAATAAACTAAGATAATACAAGACATAAATATAGAATTTTGAATCACCTCTGCCAAAAAGTTCTGCATAATTCTAATCCTCTTCGTCCAGTAATTTTCTTAATTCATCAATTTCATTTTTCTCTAATTTCTTACCATCATAAAATGTATTCAAAAGACTTAAAAATGAATTTCCATGATAAGATTTTACAAAATAATCCGTCTCAAATTTTAAATAATCTTCCTTTTCGACCAGTGGAAAATACGTTCGTTCTTTTCCATTTTTCTCACTTCGTAAAAAACCTTTATTGATCAACCTCTTTAAAAAAGAAATCAAGGTAGGAACCTTCCATCCTTTGTCATTTCCAATATCCTGCATTAGCATATTCGTTGTGACAGGTGGCTCATGCGTCCAAACTGCTTTCATAATTTCAAATTCACTATCGGGTAAACGTTTCATCTCATTCATATTTTTTCTCCTTTATAGGCTTCTAGGCAATTGTATAAATATATTATACAATTGCCTACTGAAATTTTCAAGCGTAAACAAAAAAAGACTGTTTGAGAATTTATGTTCATTCTCAAACAGTCTTTTTTATGCTAATTACCTACTTCAATACTAATCTCATTAAATTTATCAAGAATATGATCAATTCCCATTTTCGCCTTTTCTTCGCCTTTTAAGTCAAGAATTGCTTCTCCCTGATGCATCATGATCAATCGATCACCGTATTCAACGGCATAACGCAAATTATGTGTAACCATAATCGTTGTCAGATGCTTTTCACGGACAAAGCGTTCAGTGAGCATCATATTGATATCCGCAGTCTTCGGATCTAATGCTGCCGTGTGTTCATCTAAAATCAAGAAATCAAGCGGAGTCATTGTTGACATCAATAGTGCCAATGCCTGTCTCTGACCGCCAGATAAGGCTCCCACTTTTACATGGAGCTTATCCTCAAGTCCTAAATTTAACTCACTTAACAGTTCCTGATAATATGAAATTCGTTTTTTATTCGTTCCCAGACGAAGATTGAAACTTTTTCCTTTATTATCTGCGAGCGACATATTTTCTAAAATAGTCATACTTGGACAAGTTCCCATCGCAGGATTTTGGTATACTCTTCCAATCGTGGCATAACGGGCAAATTCTTTCTTCTTGGTTACATCCTGTCCTTTAATGAAGATTGATCCTTTATCCGGTGAAATACTCCCGCAGATCAGATTCAACATGGATGTCTTACCAGAGCCATTACTACCAATGACTGAGATAAACTCCCCTTCATCCACTGTTAAATTAAAATCGTGAAACAAACACATTTCATTAATCGTACCTAAATTATAATATTTATCAATATTTCTTAATTCCAGCATTTATTTCACCTTCTTCTTTCTATCCATCGTAATAATCAAAATAACGAGGAATAATGTTGAGGTAATCAGTTTCATATCTGTTGCTGACAGACCAACATAAATGGCTGCTGCTACACATCCTTTATAAATGATCGAGCCAACAATAACGGCACTTGTCGCTTTCACTTTTGTCATATTTTTAAAAATCTTTGTACCAATGATAACACTGGCAAGACCAATTACCATCGTACCAGTTCCCATTGACACATCAAAAAAGCGCTGTTGCTGTGCCATAACGCAACCGGCAAGTGCTACCAGAGCATTGGCAATCGCAAGACCAACAATTTTTACTTTACCACTATCTTTTGCTAGAGATGTTACGATCGTCTCATTATCTCCAACTGCTCGTAGTAAATATCCAGAACGTGTTATCAGGTATGCATCCAAAAGAATTTTTGCAACCAGTGTGATAATGAGAATGATGATAACTGTTTTATACGGACTTAACGCTCCATCAAAGATACGATTGATAAAATCATTTTTAAAAATTGTATCTTGACCAAACAATGCCACATTCGCTTTTCCGGCAATTCTTAAATTGACCGAATATAATGCTGTCATAACAATGATACTGGATAACAAGTCTCTGACTTTAAATTTAACATGAATGATTCCGGTCACAATGCCAGACAACGCACCAACAAAGGCGGCTGCCAACAAGGTTACATATGGATTGACACCTTTCATGATTAAAACAACCGTGATAGCGGCTCCAAGCGGGAAGCTGCCATCTACTGTTAAATCCGGAAAATCCAGTATCTTATATGTGATATAAATTCCCAAAGCCATGATTCCATATATCAAGCCCTGTTCAAAGATTCCTATTATCAGGGATGCCATACAAGATTCCTCCTAATTCCTTTTGATTATTTGCTTATTTCATCAAAAGTTTCATCAGCTTTTATTTCGTCACTGATTTTTACTTTTAAATTTTTAGCTACTTTATTGTTGATATAAACTTTAGGTTCTGTAATTGTCTCAAAATTCAATTCAGATGCTTTCTTGTCACCTTTTAAAACCTGAGCTGCCATTTTACCAGTTTGTTTACCAAGATCAATATAGTCAAGACCTGCTGCTGCTAAACATCCAATTTTAACCTGTTCAATCTCTGAACCAAAAACAGGAATACCAGCTTCATTTGCTTTATCTAAAATTGTAGGAAGACTTGCAACAACGGTATTATCTGTTAAGTTTACTAAACAATCTACATTTTTTAAGATGCTATCGGTTGCCAGAGAAATATCTGCACTTGCACTAACACCTTTATCTACGATTTCAAAATCATATTTTGGAGCTAATTCTTTGTAAGCTGCTAACTGAGAATCAGAGTTTGTTTCACTTGTCGTATGTAAAATACCGATTTTTTTTGCATCTGGTAATACTTTGCGGACTAATTCCAACTGTTTTTCATATGGGTATGCATCGGATGTACCAGTAATTTCTCCAACTGGTTTTCCATCTTTATCTGCTAATTTTGCTGCCACTGGATCAGATACAGCTGTATAGATAACTGGGATATCTGCATCTTCTGCTGCATTATAACATGCCATAGCGCTTGGTGTTGCGATTGCACACATCAGATCAACTTTTTTCGAAACAAAATCATTGGCAATCTGAGAAGCAGTTCCTGTATCTGCCTGTGCATTTTCAAACTCAATCGTTAAATTATCGCCTTCTTTGTATCCTTCTGATTCTAATCCCTGTAAGAAGCCGTCTTTACAGTTTTCAAGAGATCCATGTTCTGCAAACTGGGAAATACCAATCGTAACTGGAGCTAATTCATCTGAAGAACCAGATTTTCCATCAGAGTTTCCACCACAACCTGTTAATAATGTTCCTGCTAATACAAGACTTAAACCCAAGGTTAATAATTTCTTTTTCATTCTTTTTACTCCTTTTCAACTCTTTAATAAAATGATTGACCGTCAAAGTAAGTGCGAGTGATATATTTTACTAGACCATACAAGATTTTATGCTTGTTTGTTGCTTTGAGTCATGCACCTTTATTTCGCTTTGCACGCCAGATGCAGACTGCTGGAAGTAGTCATATTACCTTATGCATCTAGTCGCATCCCCGTGGAGTGTTTTTGCTGTATAGGGAATTTCAAAAAAATTACCTATACAATAAAAAAGTCCCAATCTTATAAAGATTGAGACGAAATATCTTCCGCGGTACCACTCAAATTGATAATTGAATATCCACTTTATCATATACTACCATATATGTCCACTTGATAACGGGTTGGAATCCCGGCAACTCCTACTAATTTCAAAGTCACCCTCAAAAGTCCATTCAATAAAAGCTTACGTGCCGTATTTACACCACCAACGACTCTCTGAAACGCTTGCAGATTATCTACTACTCTTTTTCAACGGTTTTGTTACTATTTGTTCTTATTCTATGTCGTTTTTTTCATTTTGTCAATACTTTTATTTATAAAAAGCATGTCCCTGATATTCAAACAACTTTGTTAATGCCCGGTCAAACCAGCTTACATTTTTCGGATCAGCAATCGAACGCTCTACAAAATAGAGTGCGCCTTCCGAATAATCTTCTCCTTTTAGTGCCCTGTCCACGCTTTCTCTGGAACTCTCTGTCACATGAACAGAATAATATCTACCATCAGCAGTCGGAGAAAACTGAACAGCTCCATTTTCTCTTTGAAAAACAACCTCTTGGATTGTATCTGGAAATTCACCTGATTTCCAACGATTTAAAATCACATTTGCAACTAATATTTTACTTTTCATATCTTTATCTGTCGCTTCTGCCTCAACGATCCTGCTTAACACCTGAAAATCGGTGTCTGATATATTATAAAGTCTTTTAGCAGGAAGTGACTGCACTCGCGTTGTCAAATCAATTTTTGCTAAAGACTCCTGCAACGGTTCTGCTTCTTTTACTATTTTATCATCCAAAATTCTTTCATAAGATTCAACTGCAGATAATTCCTGCAATCCATCTTCTAATGTTTCAGCCGAAATCGTAGATGGAATAGCCGAAGCCAAAATTAACAAACCGGCGGTTGCAAGTCCTGCATACAATTTATAATTCATAGTTTACACTTCCTTTTCCATATGTATTAATGTTATTGTATGCATGTTCGATTTCAAATATGTTACATTTTCTTCATCATTTCTACTTATATTTTTAACAATTAAATCTTTTTTATACATGCAACGCGGAAAAGTCCTCCTTGAATTTCCTTTGAAACAAAAAAGATATTCAATGAAATCTAATGTTTCAATGAATATCTTCCTTTTGTTTTATGCTTTTCCGTCATCAGCAAAATATCGAGCCAGACGATAAGCCGGGTTATGTCGTGAATGATCATCTATCTCGACTTACTGTCACCAGTAAGCTCTAGCGACCCACCTGAAAGCTGGTCGGGCAAACCGTAACGCCTTCTTCTCGGTCTTGCTTCGGATGGGGTTTACATGTGCCCTCTCTGTTACCAGACAGGCGGTGAGCTCTTACCTCGCCTTTCCACCCTTACTGCGTTGCAGCGGTTTATTTCTGTTGCACTTTCCTTAGAGTTACCTCCACCGGACGTTATCCGGCATCCTGCCCTATGAAGCCCGGACTTTCCTCACCTGCGTTACACTAAAATTGCCAGGCAATTACTTAGTGTAATATAACAGGCGCGACCATTTATCTGACTCGATTTTCAATTTTAACACAAATCAAATGCGAAAGCAACCTCCACCGATAAACTCTCGCAAAATAGAACTAAGTGGAATATCCTCACTGCGAATATTCAAAAAATAATCAAAAAACTTCAATAATCTTTTTGCTTCCTGATATTCCATCGTATCATGCGGTACCGCAAATAATAGAGGTTCTGCATATTGTTTTAAAACAGCCAACTCATATACCTGTGCAGAATTAAACATGACATCTGCCTGTTCCTGATAGGGAAATATATTTTCTTCTTCGCCAGCTCTTACAGAATTCCAGCGAGCAATTGTCGATCTTGCATCATTTCCACGACAACGGGCATCACGAACGATTCGCCTGATCAGTCTGCCATCTGTGGTTGGAATACGATTGTGCTGATCAATCGCCAATTGTGTCAATGCGCTAACATATATTTTATATTTGCAGTCAGATGGCAAGCTATAAGATAATTTCTCGTTTAATCCATGAATCCCTTCTATGATCAACACATCACTTTTCCCAATTTTCATCGGATTATTCGACCATTCACTGACACCGTCAATAAAATTATATCTTGGCATGATCACTTCTTTTCCTGCCAAAAGATCAAGCATACATTGGTTAAACAATTCAATATTAAGACAATCAAGACTTTCAAAATTATATTCACCATTTTCATCTTTTGGTGCCAAATTCCGATCTTTAAAAAAATCATCCAATGCAATCGGATGCGGGTTCAATCCATGGATCCGTAGCTGAATTGCTAATCGATGAGAAAAAGTCGTTTTACCGGAAGAAGACGGTCCTGCGATCAAAACAATCTTTTTCTTTTGCTCTAATATTTCCTGCGCAATTTTATACAATAAGTTTTCCTGTAATGCCTCCTGAACTAAGATAAGTTCATGAATATTACCACTTGTAATCACTTCGTTTAGTTCTCCGACATGAGCCACCTGCATTGTTCTTGACCATTCTTTCGAACGTTCCAAAACATGTAAAAATTTTGGACGCTCTTCTAACATCAAAATTTCGGATGGCTGATTTCGTCTTGGCAAGCGCAATAAGAGATATTTATCTTGACATTCCACTTGAAAATAATGTAGCCTTCTTGTCGATGGAACCATATATCCATAAAAATAATCATCATAATCGCCAATTCGATATAAATTCGTTCTTGATGAGCGACGATACTTTAATAATTTCACTTTATCCAAACGATCTTGTTCCCGGAAATAAGCGATTGCATCTGCTGTACGCATGTTATATTTTTCAATCTTCAGGTCGTCCCGAACTAAATGTTCCATCTGTTCCTGAATCTTTTGTGCAATGACTTTTGATGGCTTATAAATTTCTGAACAAAATTCATAATAATAGGCATTACCAACAGAATGTAAGATTGTAATATCACGCGCCGCCTGCTCACCAAGAACATCCTGGACTGCTTTATAAAATAATAAATTGACACTTCTTTTATAAGTCAGATACCCCGGAGTAGATGACGTTGATAAAAACTCGATTGTTTCTCCATCCTGTACGCATTTTATAAGTTCTTTTAGCACATTTCCTGTCTGTACCAGCATCGTGTCATCGCCTAACTGCAAATGCTCAGCTAATTGTTCATAGGTTGTTCCTTCTGGTATTTCCAGATTTTGTCCATTTACTGTCACATAAATCATGCTCATACCATCACCCCCATTTACTTTTTTAAATTACTTTATAGGGACTTCCTGATTTTACAGGAATCACAGTCAAGGAAGTCTCTCTTTCTAAAAATTCTGTTACATAATCAATAAATATATATTCCGTACCATAATGACCAGCTTCAATGACCGCCAAGCCCATGTCAAGTGCATCGAGGCCTTCATGATGACCAATATCACCTGTGATCAAAACATCGACTCCTTTTTCAACTGCAAGATTCGTCATACTACGACCAGAACCTGGAGAAATTGCTACCGTTTTGACAATCTTATCTCCATCACCAAATAAAAGTACATGCTCTAAAGATAGTGCCTTTTTGACAAATTCAGTATATTGTTGCAATGTCATTTCCTGTGGAATTTTAGCAATTCTTCCGATTCCTTCTAACTTTCCGTCTTCCTCTATTGTCACCTCTAAAGGCTCAGCATCCTTGGGAAAACCAAGATAATTTGCTGCTAAGTCAGCCATACCGATGACATCAAAATTTGTATGCATAGCAAAACAAGAAATTTGATGTTCAATCAATGTCAATAACTTTTCTCCCAAAAACCCCTCATCGTTTACTTTTTTCATTGATGAAAAAATAACCGGATGATGCGTAATGATCATATCTGCCCCTTCTGCAACTGCGCGTTCTACCACTTCATTGGTTGCATCTAACGCAACGATTACTTTGCTAATTTCTTTGTCGGAATGTCCTACAAGTAATCCGACGTTATCCCAGGAACAGGCATAACGTTTAGGAGCAAATTTTTCTAATAAAGCTAATAAATTTCTGCTATTCAAAATATGTACACGCTCCTTTTATTTCATCTAATTGTGTTTGTATTTCTATTTTTCGTGTTTTTGCAGACTCTGTGTCTACCTGTTCAAGATTCGCCAAAATCTTTTCCAGTGTATGTTTTGTATACTGCAAATATTCCTGTAATACTGGATGCTTATGAGCAAGCAGATATGGACCATATAAAATCTCTGATTCATTCAAAGTTTCTCCGCTGCCACAAACAGCCTTGATCACAACATAATATTTTCCATCCTCTTTTAACATTTCTTCTTCTACAATTTTATATTCGTGATTCTGCAAAAAAATTCGAACTTTAAACCATTCTGACTGTGGTTGAAGAATTAATTCCTCAGGAAGTTTTGAACTACCTTCCTCGAGGATTTTAGACATCAAATCGCCCCCCATACCAGCAATCACGGCGGTATCCGCTTCACCTTGCTGATATTCTTTAAATCCATCAGAAAGACGGCACACTGCTTTGTCGGCTAAACAGTATGCCTGAATATGATCTCTTGCACGTTCTAAAGGTCCGACTCCCACATCCATGGCAATGGCCGTGGGAATCTTCCCTTTTCTTAACAAATCAATCGGTATGTATCCATGGTCTGTTCCAATGTCAACCAAACGGTTCCCTTCCGACACCATATCAGCAATGGTTTGTAATCGTTTTGATAATTCCATAGATATTACCCTTATTAATCTAAATAATCTTTTAATTTGCGACTTCTACTTGGATGACGCAATTTACGAAGTGCTTTTGCCTCGATCTGTCGAATACGTTCTCTGGTAACATTGAATTCTTTTCCAACTTCTTCCAATGTGCGAGCACGTCCATCCTCAAGTCCGAAACGTAAACATAATACTTTCTGTTCTCTTTCTGTCAGTGTGCCAAGCACTTCTACTAACTGCTCTTTTAATAATGTAAATGCAGCTGCTTCCGCTGGCACTGGCACATTCTCATCCTGAATGAAATCTCCAAGATGACTATCTTCTTCTTCTCCGATCGGAGTTTCCAAAGAAACAGGTTCCTGGGAAATTTTTAAAATTTCACGTACACGTTCTACTGGCATGTTCATTTCTTCGGCAATTTCTTCTGGAGTCGGTTCACGTCCTAATTCCTGCAGTAACTGACGAGAAACACGGATCAATTTGTTGATCGTCTCTACCATATGCACTGGAATACGGATCGTTCTAGCCTGATCGGCGATTGCTCTTGTGATCGCTTGACGAATCCACCATGTCGCATACGTACTAAATTTGAATCCCTTATCATAATCAAATTTTTCAACCGCTTTGATTAAACCTAAATTTCCTTCCTGGATCAGATCAAGGAATAACATACCTCGTCCAACATAACGTTTGGCGATACTTACAACCAATCGTAAGTTTGCTTCCGCAAGCTTTTTCTTTGATTGTTCTCCAGTTTCAATGAGACGATTTAACTCTTTGATTCTTGCCTCATAGACCACTTTTTCTTCTTCAGAAGCTTGATCGATTACTTTTTGTAATTCATCGAGTTCTTCCTGCGCTTTTAAACCATTTTCCATGTTCTGCGCAAGCTCCTTTTCTTCATCTGCCGTAAGAAGTGGAACTTTACCAATCTCTTTTAAATACATGCGCACAGGATCTTCAATGCTAACAGAATCCGGCACGGACATATCAATATCTTCGACACTTTCCTGTTCAATTTCATCTGCAAGATCATCGTCTTCTTCTGTAATCGTTAAGACATCAATTCCTTTTTCTTCCAAATAAGCATAAATAGTTTCAATTAAATCGGCAGTCAGATTAAAACCACTAAAATGCTTTTCAATT
This sequence comes from Lachnospiraceae bacterium, assembly GCA_030523275.1. Lineage (GTDB taxonomy): Bacteria > Bacillota > Clostridia > Lachnospirales > Lachnospiraceae > Fimousia. Next base: position 109 of record JAUNIX010000019.1, on the reverse strand, counting down.
TCGGAATACTCCAGTGTATTTTTATTCTTTTTTCCTAACTGTACAAGTTCTTCTAGTTTCTGGGTGAACTTTAACATTGTTTCTTCCATGCTCTTCATCCTTCCATTTC